>DATKAX010000255.1:0-9814 GCA_035514595.1 Burkholderiales bacterium | reverse complement strand
ACGGGGAGTTCGAGGCCTGATGGAAGCGCTCGAGCTCGGCCCGCTCGCCCGCGCGCGGGGGACGGTGCGGCTGCCGGGCTCGAAGAGCATCTCCAACCGCGTGCTGCTGCTCGCCGCGCTCGCCGAGGGCGAGACGGAAGTCACCGGCCTGCTCGATGCCGACGACACGAGGGTCATGCGCGAGGCTCTGGTCGCTCTTGGAGCCGGTTTTTCAGGCTCGAGAATCACCGGAGTGGGCGGCGTATTCCCGGTGAAGAGGTCCGATCTTTTCCTCGGCAACGCCGGCACGGCGCTCCGGCCGCTCACCGCGGCGCTCGCGTTCTCGGCCGGCGAATACCGCGTGAGCGGCGTGCCGCGCATGCACGAGCGTCCGATCGGCGACCTGGTCGACGCGCTGCGCCTTATCGGGGCGCGCATCGACTATGCGGGAAAGGACGGCTTTCCTCCGCTCGCCATTCACCCGGGAAACATGGAGGCCGGAAAGGCCGTTCGAGTCCGGGGAGATGTTTCCTCGCAGTTCCTCACGGCGCTGCTCATGGCGCTCCCGCTGCTGGGCAGAGAAAGCACCATCGAAGTGGACGGCGAGCTGATCTCGAAACCCTACGTCGAGATCACGCTCAACGTGATGCGCCGCTTCGGCGTTCAGGTATCCCGGGAGGACTGGCGTTCATTCAGCATCCCGGCCGCGAAGTATCGAAGCCCAGGAAGAATTTTCGTGGAGGGCGATGCATCCTCCGCGTCGTACTTCCTCGCGGCGGGCGCGCTCGGCGGCGGGCCGGTCAGAGTCGAGGGCGTCGGTCGCCAGAGTATCCAGGGCGACGTGCGCTTCACCGAGGTGCTGGAGCGCATGGGCGCTGCCGTTTCCCTCGAAGAGGAGAGCATCGAAGTGAGGGGCAAGGGCAGGCTGCGCCCGATCGACATGGACATGAACCATATTCCAGACGCCGCCATGACCGCCGCGGTGATGGCGCTGTTTGCCGAAGGCCCGAGCACGCTGCGCAACATCGCGAGCTGGCGGGTGAAAGAGACCGACCGGCTCGCCGCGATGGCGCGCGAGCTGCGCAAGCTGGGCGCGCAGGTGGAGGAGGGCAGCGACTATCTCCGGATCGATCCGCGCGAGCTCAAGGCGGGCGTGGCGATCGATACCTACGACGATCACCGCATGGCGATGAGCTTCTCGCTGGTCGCGCTGGGCGGCGTCGCGGTGCGCATCAACCAGCCGGCCTGCGTGGCGAAGACTTTTCCCGGCTACTTCGACGCGTTGCGGAGCATCGTCGCGTGAGCGCTCCGGTGATCGCGATCGATGGGCCTTCGGCGTCGGGAAAGGGCACGATCGCGAGGCGCGTCGCGGAGCAGCTCGGGTTTCATTATCTGGAAAGCGGCGCGCTCTACCGTCTGGTCGCCTTGCTCTCGCTACGGGAGGGGACGCTCGAGGAGGCCGCGCTCGCGCGCACCGCCCAGGAGATGGACATCCGATTCCAGGGAGAGAGTATCTTCCTTTTTGATCAGGATGTTAGCTCTGAGATGCGCAGCGAGGCGGTGGGCAACCGGGCTTCGGAGGTGGCGCGTATGCCCGGCGTGCGGCAGGCCCTTCTCAAGCGTCAGCGGGCGTTCCTTCAGCCGCCCGGCCTGGTCGCCGACGGGCGCGACATGGGGACCGTCGTGTTTCCCGACGCGAGCCTCAAGGTGTTCTTGACAGCGGACCCGCGAATCAGGGCCCAACGGCGATATAAGCAGTTGATAGACAAAGGATTCGATGCTAATCTGCACGCCCTTTCCCGCGACTTGGAGCAGCGGGACGCGCGAGACGCTAATCGAGCCCTCGCGCCCCTGGCTCCCGCGCCGGATTCGCAAGTGCTGGATTCTTCGGCACTTTCGATTGAAGCCGTGGCGGACCGCATCGTGCGGTGGTTCAGGGAGAGGCAAACGGGCGGACGGGGCTAGCCTCGTCCGATGTTCAACTTGACCCGCGGGCTCTCCAAGCTCGCGGCTTGAAAGGTCTTTTTCTTACATGTCCAGTATTTCCCCAGCTCCGACCCAACCCGCCGGCGAATCGTTTGCGGCGCTCTTCGAGGAAAGCCTCAACCGCAAGGAGATGCGCGTCGGCGAGGTCATCACCGCCGAGGTCGTCAGTGTCGATGAGAACTTCGTGGTGGTGAATGCGGGGCTGAAGTCCGAGAGCATCATCGCAGTCGACGAGTTCCGCAACGACGCCGGCGAGGTCGAGGTCAAGCCAGGCGATTTCGTTGCGGTTTCGATCGAGGCGCTCGAGGATGGCTACGGCGCGACGCGGCTATCGCGCGACAAGGCGAAGCGCATGGCGGCCTGGCTCGAGCTCGAGAAAGCGCTCGAGACCGGCGAGAAGGTGCAGGGCGTCATTACCGGCAAGGTGAAGGGCGGACTGACCGTGATGGCCAAGGGGATCCGCGCATTCCTCCCCGGGTCGCTCGTCGACCTGCGCCCGGTGAAGGACACCACGCCCTACGAGGGCAAGCAGATGGAGTTCAAGGTCATCAAGCTCGACCGCAAGAGGAACAACGTGGTCGTGTCGCGCCGCGCCGTGCTCGAGGAGACCGCGGGCGCCGAGCGCGAGCAGCTGCTCGCCACGCTGCAGGAGGGCGCGGTGGTGAAGGGCATGGTCAAGAACATCACCGACTACGGCGCGTTCGTCGACCTCGGGGGCATCGACGGGCTGCTGCACATCACCGACCTCGCCTGGCGGCGGGTGAAGCACCCCTCCGAGGTGCTCAACGTCGGCGACGAAGTGACCGCCAAGGTGCTCAAGTTCGACGCCGAGAAGAACCGGGTGTCGCTGGGGCTGAAGCAGCTCGGCGAGGATCCGTGGGTCGGCATCGCCCGGCGCTATCCCCAGGGAACGCGCCTGTTCGGCAAAGTCACCAACCTGACCGACTACGGCGCGTTCGTCGAGGTGGAGTCCGGCATCGAAGGCCTGGTCCACGTCTCCGAGATGGACTGGACCAACAAGAACGTGCATCCGTCGAAGGTGGTGCAAGTGGGCGACGAGGTCGAGGTGATGATCCTCGAGATCGACGAGGACCGCCGCCGCATCTCGCTCGGCATGAAGCAGTGCATGCCCAATCCCTGGGAAGACTTCGCCCGCGAGTACAAGAAGGGCG
Organism: Burkholderiales bacterium; assembly: GCA_035514595.1. Lineage (GTDB taxonomy): Bacteria > Pseudomonadota > Gammaproteobacteria > Burkholderiales > SG8-39 > SCGC-AG-212-J23. Next base: position 6,677 of record DATKAX010000255.1, on the reverse strand, counting down.
ATCGCGTCAAGGGCCAGATCAAGTCGATCACCGATTTCGGCGTGTTCGTGGGGCTTCCCGGCGGTATCGACGGCCTGGTGCACCTCTCCGACCTTTCCTGGTCGCTGGCGGGCGAGGAGGCGGTCAAGAACTTCAAGAAGGCCGAGGAGGTGGAGGCGGTGGTGCTGTCGATCGACGTCGAGCGCGAGCGCATCTCGCTCGGCATCAAGCAGCTCGAGGGCGACCCGTTCACCAACTTCATCGCGAGCCACGACAAGAACAGCGTCGTCGCCGGCATGGTGAAGTCGGTCGACGCGAAGGGCGCGCTGGTGGCGCTCGGCGGCGACGTGGAAGGCTACCTGCGCGCTTCCGAGTTCGCGCGCGACCGGGTCGACGACCTGCGCGCGCACCTCAAGGAAGGCGATACGGTTCAGGCGATGATCATCAACGTCGACCGCAAGAACCGCTCGATCAACCTTTCGGTGAAGGCCAAGGATCTTTCCGAGGAGACCGAGGCGATGAAGCAGATGCGCAGTGAGCAGGCGGCCGCGAGCGCCGGCTCGACCAACCTGGGCGCGCTGCTGCGCGCGAAACTCGACAAGAAAGACAGCAATCCGCAGCAATAAGCAGGGCTGCCAAGGGGGGATGGGTCACCATGACCAAGTCGGAACTGATCGCGCGCCTCGCCCAGCGCTACCCGCAGCTGGTGGCGAAGGACGCCGAATACGCGGTCAAGATGATCCTCGATGCGATGACGCAGAGCCTGCTCGGCGGCCATCGCATCGAGATCCGCGGCTTCGGCAGCTTCGGGCTGAACTACCGCCCGCCCCGCACCGGGCGCAACCCGAAGTCGGGGGAGAAGGTGCAGGTGCCAGAGAAGTACGTGCCGCACTTCAAGGCCGGCAAGGAACTGCGCGAGCGGGTCGACTCGGCCACCGCGGAGCCTCCGGCGGCGTCGCAGGAGCGCGCTTCGCAGCCCGTCAGGTAGGGCTCGCCTAGGCTCGGCCCGTGCGCATCGTCACCTGGGCGATCCGCCTCATCCTGTTCCTGCTGCTGGTGGCGTTCGCCGCGAAGAACGTCGATCCGGTGACGCTGCGCTTCTACTTCGACCTCGCCTTCGAGCTGCCGCTGGTGGTGGCGCTGCTCGCAAGCTTCGTGCTCGGCGCGCTGTTCGGCCTGGTTGCGCTCGTCGGCGCGCTGGTGCGCAGCCGCCGGGAGGCCGCGCGGCTCAGGAAGCAGCTGCGCGTGCGCACCGAGCCGCCGCCCCCCGAGCCGCCGCCGGCGGCGCCGATGATCTAGGGCCATGGAGTTCGAGTACTGGTGGCTGCTCGGCTTTCCGCTGTTCTTCGGCCTGGGCTGGATCGCGGCGCGCATCGACATCCGGCAGATCGTGTCGGAATCGCGCGCGCTGCCGCGCTCGTATTTCAAGGGGCTCAACTTCCTGCTCAACGAGCAGCCCGACAAGGCGATCGAGGCCTTCATCGAGGTGGTCAAGGTCGACCCGGAGACCGTGGAGCTGCATTTCGCGCTGGGCAGCCTGTTCCGCCGCCGCGGCGAGTACGACCGCGCGATCCGCATGCACCAGAACCTGCTCGAGCGTGCCGACCTCGGCGCCGAGCAGAAAGCGATCGCGCTCGCCGAGCTCGGCCAGGACTATCTCAAGGCCGGAATCCTCGACCGCGCCGAGGAGGTCTTCAACCGGCTCTCGAGCGGCTCGCACGCCAACCAGGCGCAACGCCATCTGCTCGAGATCTACGAGCAGGAGAAGGACTGGCAGCGGGCGATCCAGATCGCCCGCAAGCTCGGCCCGGAATCGCCCGGGCCGCGCGAGCTGGCGCAGTATCTGTGCGAGCTCGCCGCATCGGACGCCGCGGCAAGCCCGGAGGCAGCGCGGCGTCACCTGGAGTCGGCGCTCGACGAGAACCGCAAATGCGTGCGCGCCAGCCTGCAGCTGGGAGACCTGGAAAGGAACGCCGGCAGGCTGGATCGCGCCATCGAGCACTGGAAGCGCATCGAGTCGCAGGATCCGGCATACCTCGCGCTCGCGGCGCAGCGTCTGGTCGAGGCGCACCGCGAGGCGGGCCGTGCCGAGGAGGGGTTGCGCCTGCTCGCCGGCTATCTCGAGCGCTATCCGTCGCTCGACCTGCTCGATATGGTGTTCCAGCAGACGCTGGACGCGAAGGGCGCCGAGGACGCGTACAAGATGGTGCGCGACGAGCTGCGGCGCAATCCCACGCTGCTCGGCCTGGACCGCCTGCTCGAGGCGCAGATCATCTCCGCCACCTCGCCCGAGCGCCGGCGCGATCTCGAGCTGGTGAGGAACCTGGTGCACGGCCATACGCGGCGCCTGGCGCGCTATCGCTGCGAGAGCTGCGGCTTCAAGGCGCGGCAGTTCCACTGGCGCTGCCCGGCCTGCGGCGGGTGGGAGACCTACCCGCCCAGGCGCACCGAGGAGTTTGACCTCGCGCCATGAACATCACGGTCATCGGAACCGGCTATGTCGGGCTCGTGACCGGCGCCTGCCTGGCGGAGGCGGGCAACAGCGTGTTCTGCATGGACGTCGACGAGCGGAAGATCGATGCTCTCAACGAGAACAGGATCCCCATCTTCGAGCCCGGCCTCGAGCCGATCGTCGCGCGCAACCGCCGCGCCGGGCGGTTGCGCTTTTCCACCGACGTGGCGGCGAGCGTCGCGCACGGGGAGCTGCAGCTCATCGCGGTGGGCACGCCGCCCGGGGAGGACGGCTCGGCCGACCTGCAGCACGTGCTCGCGGCGGCAAGCGCCATCGGCCGGCACATGCAGGACTACAAGGTGATCGCCACCAAGTCGACGGTGCCGGTGGGAACGGCAGATCGGGTTCAAGGGGTGTTGAAAGAAGAGCTTTCCGCACGCAAGCTCGACGTGAAATTCTCCGTCGTCTCCAATCCCGAGTTCCTGAAGGAGGGCGCGGCGGTCGAGGACTTCAAGCGTCCCGATCGCATCATCATCGGCGCAGACGACGCGCGCGCGATCGCACTGCTGCGCCAGCTGTACGCGCCCTTCCAGCGCAATCACGAGCGCGTGATGGTGATGGGCGTGCGCTCCGCGGAGCTCACCAAGTACGCGGCCAACTCGATGCTCGCGACGCGCATCTCGTTCATGAACGAGATCGCCAACCTCGCCGAAGCGCTGGGCGCCGACGTCGAGGAGGTGCGCCTGGGCATCGGCTCGGATCCGAGGATCGGCTACCAGTTCCTGTATGCCGGCGCGGGCTTCGGAGGCTCCTGCTTTCCCAAGGACGTGAAGGCCCTGCAGCGCAGCGCGATCGAGGCCGGCCGGCCCCTGCGGCTGCTCGCCGCGGTCGACGCGGTGAACGAGGCGCAGAAGCGCGTGCTCGCGGCAAAGATCAAGAAGCGATTCGGGCCGGACCTCGCCGGCAGGCGCTTCGCGCTCTGGGGGCTCGCGTTCAAGGCCAACACCGACGACATGCGCGAGGCGCCGAGCCGCACGCTGATCGCCGAGCTCCTCGATGCGGGCGCGACGCTGCGCGCCTACGATCCGGCCGCCGGCGGCGAGGCGCGCAAGCTGTTCGCCGGGGAAAGCCGCGTGGAGATCGTCGACTCGGCGCTCGCTGCGCTGGAGGGCGCCGACGCGCTCGCCGTGGTCACCGAGTGGCAGGAGTTCCGCAGCCCGGACTTCGCCGCCCTGCGCGAGCGGCTGAAGGTGCCGGCGATCTTCGACGGCCGCAACCTGTACGACCCGGACGTGCTGCGAGGCCTCGGCTTCGAGTATTACGCCATCGGGAGAAGGACATAGACACCTCCAGGGCTCGCGTGCTGGTGGTCGGGGACGTGATGCTCGACCGCTACTGGTTCGGCGAGGTCTCCAGGATCTCGCCCGAGGCGCCGGTGCCGGTGGTGCTGGTGCGCGAGGAGGACGAGCGCCTGGGAGGCGCCGCCAACGTGGCCTGGAACTGCAAGGCGCTGGGGGCGCGCACGCGGCTGCTCACCGTGATCGGGCGCGACGAGCCCGGCGAGCGGCTTGCGGCGCTGCTGCAGAAAAAGGACATCGAGGCGAGCCTGCACCGCGATCGCGCCTACAGCACGACGCAGAAGCTGCGCGTGATCGGCAGGAAGCAGCAGCTGCTGCGCATCGACTTCGAGCGGCCGCCGTCGCGCGAAGTGCTGGCCTCCAAGCTCGCCGACTTCAAGCAGGCCCTCGACGAGTGCGACGCGGTGATCCTGTCCGACTACGGCAAGGGCGGCCTCGCCCACATCGGCGAGATGATCCGGCGCGCGCGCCGCGCCGGCAAGCGGGTGCTCGTCGACCCGAAGGGCGACGACTACTCGCGTTACCGGGGCTCGAGCATCATCACGCCCAATCTCGCCGAGCTGCGCGAGGTGGTCGGCAGCTGGCGCGACGAGCGCGACCTCGCGCGCCGCGCGCAGGCCCTGCGGCAGAAGCTCAAGCTGGAGGCGCTGCTGCTGACGCGCGGCGAGGACGGGATGACGCTGTTCCGCGCCGGGCGCGCAGTCAACGTGCGCGCCGAGGCGCGCGAGGTTTACGATGTGACCGGGGCGGGCGACACCGTGATCGCGACGCTCGCCGTGATGCTCGCGGCGGGGGCGAGCCTGGAAAGCGCGGTGCGCACGGCCAATCGCGCCGCGGGGATCGTGGTCGGCAAGCTCGGGACCGCGGTGGCCACTCACAGGGAGCTGTTCGGGAAGGCCTGATGTACTACGTCGTCACGGGAGCGGCAGGATTCATCGGCTCGAAGCTCGTCGAGGCGCTCAACCGCCACGGCGTCGCCGAGATCATCGCGGTCGACAACCTCGCCCACGCGGACAAGTTCCGCAACCTCGCCGGCTGCGAGATCGCCGACTACCTCGACCAGGCGGAGCTCATCGCGCGGCTGGATCGCCTGGAGGGCGCGGTCGAGGCGGTGCTGCACCAGGGCGCTTGCTCCGACACCATGGAAAGCGACGGCCGCTACATGATGGAGAACAACTACGCGTACTCCAGGACGCTGCTGGAGTGGTGCCAGGAGGAGGAGGTGCCGCTGCTCTACGCCTCGTCGGCGTCGGTGTACGGCGCCGGTCCGGCGTTCCGCGAGGAGCGCGGCTGCGAGCAGCCGCTCAACGTCTACGGCTACTCGAAGTTTCTTTTCGACCAGCTGGTGCGCAGGACGCTCGCACGCTCGCGCGGCGCCCAGATCGCGGGCTTTCGCTACTTCAACGTCTACGGCCCGAACGAGGCGCACAAGGGGCGAATGGCCTCGGTCGCGTTCCACGCCTACCATCAGCTGCTCACCGGCGGGCGGGTGAAGCTTTTCGTCGGCTCCGGAGGCTACGGCGACGGCGAGCAGCGGCGCGACTTCGTCTACGTGGACGACGTGGTCGACGTCAACCTGTGGTTCCTCGGGCGCCCGGAGCTCTCCGGGATCTTCAATTGCGGCACCGGCCGCGCCCAGAGCTTCAACCGGCTCGCCGCCGCGGTGATCAACGCGGTGCAGGGCACGCAGCTCGAAGTGCGTGAGCTCGTGTCGCGCGGGCTGATCGAATACGTGCCGTTCCCGCCCGGCCTGGTGGAGAGGTACCAGAGCCACACCGAGGCCGACCTCGGCCGGCTGCGCGCCGCCGGCTATCCGGGCGAATTCATGAACGTCGAGCAGGGCGCGGCCGCGTACGTGGGGGCGCTGCAGAAGAAATGAACCGCACCATCGAGGACTTCATCGGCGGGACGCCGCTCGTGCGGCTGCAACGGCTTGCGGGACGCGGGATTTCAGGAAACGGAAACATCATCCTGGCGAAGCTGGAGGGAAACAATCCCGCGGGCTCGGTAAAGGACCGGCCGGCAATCTCGATGATCCGGCACGCCGAGGCGCGCGGCCGCATCAAGCCGGGCGACACGCTGATCGAGCCGACCTCGGGCAACACTGGCATCGCGCTCGCGATGGCCGCGGCGATCCGCGGCTACCGCATGGTGCTGATCATGCCCGAGCACCTGTCGGTCGAGCGGCGCCAGACCATGCGCGCCTTCGGCGCCGAGATCGTGCTCACGCCGCAAAGCGGCGGCATGGAGGCGGCGCGCGACCTGGCCGAGAAGATGGTGGGCGAGGGCCGCGGCACGATGCTCGATCAGTTTGCCAACCCCGACAACCCGCTGGTCCATTACGAGAGCACGGGCCCCGAGATCTGGCGTGACACCGCAGGCCGCATCACGCATCTCGTCTCGAGCATGGGCACCACGGGCACCATCATGGGCTGCTCGCGCTTCCTGAAGGAGAAGAACCCGGCGATCCAGATCGTCGGCTGCCAGCCCGAGGAAGGCTCGCAGATCCCGGGGATCCGCAAGTGGCCGCAAGCCTACCTGCCGAAGATCTTCGAGCGCAGCCGGGTCGACCGCGTGGAGAACGTGAGCCAGGCGGACGCCGAGGACATGACCCGGCGCCTCGCGCGCGAGGAAGGCATCTTCGCCGGCATTTCCTCGGGCGGCGCGATGCACGTGGCGCTGCGCGTCGCGGCCGGGCTGAAGGACGCGGTGATCGTCAGCATCGTCTGCGACCGCGGCGACCGCTACCTCAGCACCGGCGTGTTCCCGGACTGAATCCGGGGTCAGAGCCCGATTTCCCGATGACGCCGATCCTCGCTTTCGACATCGAGACCATCCCCGACTGCGCCGGGATCCGCCGGCTGTACGCGCTGCCGGAGGACCTCGAC
>DATKAX010000254.1:0-3542 GCA_035514595.1 Burkholderiales bacterium | reverse complement strand
CGAGTCGGCGCCCAAGACCATGCTGCCCTGGGCGGCGGCGAACCTGGCGCAGGCGCGCGAGGTCCTCGGCCACGATTTCTGGCCGTATGGCATCGCGGCAAACCGAAAGACGCTGGAAGCCCAGGTCGGCTTCTCGCGCGCGCAGCACCTCATCGCGCGGGACGTGCCACTCGAAGAGCTGTTCCTGAACGTGGAGGCGTCATGAGGCGTCGTTCTCCCCTGGTAAGGCGGGAAGCGGGCGAGCTTTTCGCGGGGCGGGGCTCTCCTCCTCACAAGAAAAACCCCCCGCTCGCGAAGACCGCTCGCGACCCCCTTATCAGGGGGTCGGCGGAGGCCGGCCGATGAGCGCGCGCGCGTGGTTCATCACCGGATGCTCGAGCGGGCTGGGCCGCGCCATCGCAGCTCACGTCCTGCAGCGCGGCGAGCGCGCCGTGGTGACCGCCAGGAATCTGAAAGACATCCAGGATTTTTCCTCCGCCAATGCTCTGCGCTTGGCACTCGACGTAACGGATTCCGGACAGATGAAAGAAGCGGTGGAGCAAGCCGAGCGGACCTTCGGCGGCATCGACGTGCTGGTGAACAACGCCGGCTATGGCTATCTCGCCGCGGTGGAGGAGGGCGAAGAGCGCGAGGTGCGCGCGATGTTCGATGCCAACTTTTCGGCCTGGTGGAGCTCACCAAGCGCGTGCTGCCCGGGATGCGCCGGCGCGGCCGCGGCCACATCGTCATGATCTCGTCGATGGGCGGGCTGGTCGCGGGCCCGGCGGCGGGCTACTACAACGCCACCAAGTTCGCCCTCGAGGGCCTGTCGGAGGCCTTGCAGAAGGAGGTCGAGCCGCTCGGCATCCGCGTCACGCTGATCGAGCCCGGACCGTTTCGCACCGACTGGGCGGGCCGGTCTCTGAGGCAGACCGGCACGCCGATCGCGGCTTACGCGGAGACCGCGGGCGCGCGCCGCGCCATGATCGCCGCCAACAGCGGCAAGCAACCCGGCGACCCGGCACGCGCCGCGGCAGCCATCATGGCCGTCGTCGACTCGCCCGCGCCGCCGCTGCGCCTGCTGCTCGGCCGGCCGGCCCTTGAGATGGTGCGCGCCAAGCTTGCCGCCATGACGCACGACATCGCGCAGTGGGAAGCGACCACCCTGGACGCCGATTTTCCGCAGACATGACCGAGGCTCTATGACCAACCTGAAAACGTTCGCCAAGCTGGCGGCCGCAACCGTATACGAGGCGAACGGCAAGCGCGGCGATATGGCGCCTGCGATCCGCCAGATGGTCCCGGGCACCCGCCTGTTCGGACCGGCATTCACGGTGCGCTGCCTTCCCGGAGACTTCGCCGCGGTGCTGCGCGCGATCGACCGCGCGAAGCGCGGCGAGGTCCTGGTGATCGACGCCGGCGGCAGCGAGCGCGTCACGGCGCTCGGCGGCACCTCGAGCCTCGCCGCCAAGCGGCGCGGTCTCGCCGGCGCCATCGTCAACGCCGCCTGCCGCGACATCGACGAGATCCGCGCCCTGCGCTTCCCGGTCTACGCGCTCGGCACCTCGGTGCGCGGCACGCTGAAGAGCCACCCCGGCTGGCTGCAGGTGCCGGTGTCGGTGGGCGGGACCACCGTCGAGCCGGGCGACTACGTGCTCGGCGACGCCGACGGCGTGGTGGTGATCGCGAAAGACCGGCTCGCGCAGGTGGCGAAGAAGGCGCTCGAGCAGCGCGCCGCCGAGCGCGCGAAGGAGCGCCAGGTCAGGGGCGGGGCCTCGCTCGTCAAGATGTTCCACCTCGAATCCCTGGAGAGCTGAGGCGATGGCGCAGACAGCGACCGAAAAGATCCTTTCGCGCGCGATGGGCCGCGCCGTGCGCGCGGGCGAGATCGTCTATCCCGAGCCCGACCTCGTCACGGTGCACGACTGGTACGTGGTCAACTTCGACAAGGCGCTGCAGGAGCTCGGCGTGAAGACCCTGTACGCGCCCGACAAGGTGCTGATCAGCACCGACCACGAGCCGGTGGCGGTCAGCGTGCTCGCCGCCGAGCGCCAGCGGCAGGTGCGCCAGATCGTGGCGAAGTACGGCATCAGGCATTTCTTCGACACCGGCCGCGGCGGCCACGGCCACGTGTTCCCGATGGAGCTTGGCTACATCAAGCCGGGGATGTTCGTGCTCGCCTACGACGTGCACGCGAACAACTACGGCGCGCTCGGCTGCCTTGCGATTCCGCTGGTGATCGAGATCACCGACGTCCTCGCCTGCGGCTCGGCCTGGCTGAAGGTGCCCGAGACGCTGCGCATCAACCTGACCGGCTCGATCCGGCCGGGGATCACCACGCGCGACATCGCCGACCGCATGATCGCCGACATCGGCGCCGACATGGCCGACTACAGCGTGATGGAGTTCGGCGGGCCGGCGCTCTCCTCGGTGGGGATCGACGGCCGCATCACGCTGTGCAACCGCCCGATCGAGATCGGCGTCAAGTCGACGCTGTTCGAGACCGACGCGGTCACCTTCGAGTACCTGAAGGGCCGCGTGCCGCCGCCGTACCCGGAGGTGCGCAGCGACCCGGGGGCGAAGTTCAAGGCGACGCTCGACTACGACCTCGGCATCCTCGAGCCGCAGGTGTCGGCGCCGCCGACGCCCGACAACGTGGTCGCGGTGTCGTCGGTCGCGGGCAAGAAGATCGACCATGCCTTCATCGGCTCCTGCGCCAACTGCTCCATCACCGACCTGCGCGACGCGGCGCGCATCCTGAAGGGCCGCAAGATCGCTCCGGGGGTTCGCTTCGTGGTGACGCCCGGCACGCAGGAGATCGCCGCCCGGGCGGCGCAGGAAGGGCTGATCGGGATCTTCGTCGAGGCGGGCGCCATGCTCACCGCCCCCGGCTGCGGCCCCTGCGCCGGCGGGCGCATCGCGCCCATTGCAAAGGGCGAGGTCTCCATCAACACCGGCACGCGCAACGACTACGGGCGCCTGGGCACGCGCGAGGCCGAAATCTATCTCGGCAGCCCGTTCACGGTGGCCGCCTCCGCGGTGGCCGGCAAGATCGTCGATCCGAGGGAGTACCTATGAATTTCACCTATCGCGGCCGCTGCTGGAAATTCGGCAACGACATCGGCGTCGACGGCGACCTGATGCCGCTGGAATTCGCCATGCAGCGCGAGACACGCGTCGAGGTGCTGACGCCGCACACCATGAAGGGCATAGACCCGACCTTCGCCGGAAAGGCGCAGCCGGGCGACATCATGGTCGCCGGCAAGCGCTTCGCGCAGGGTAACCCGCACATCCAGGGCCTGCTCGGCATCCGCGGCCTCAAGATGGGGCTGGTGGTCGAGTCCATCCCGCGCGGCAGCCTGCGCAACGCGGTGAACGCCGGCGTGCCGATCCTGCCCGCCTGTCCGGAGATCACCCGCCATTGCGAGACCGGCGACGAGCTCGAGGTCGACTTCGCCACCGGCCGGTTCCTCAACCGGACGCGCGGCGAGGAGCTGCGCTTCGCGCCGCTCGACAAGGCGCTGCTCGAGATCATCGCCATGGGCGGCTGGCGTGCGGCGCTC
>DATKAX010000253.1:0-4595 GCA_035514595.1 Burkholderiales bacterium | reverse complement strand
GAAGCGAACTTCTGCAGGTAACGCGGCACCGTGAAGAGAACGGTGGGCGCCACCTCGAACAGCGTTTGCGGCAGGTCTTCGACGCTTTCGCCATAGTGCGGCACCATCCTCGAGAGCAGCGGCAGCGTTATCGCGACGTCGCGGCCGAAGATGTGGCAAAGCGGCAGATACGCCACCGTCCGATGCGTCCGCTCCGACAGCATCGGGTAATGCAGCGCCATGTTCGCCGCGGCGGCGAGATGGGCGCCGTGCGCGATCAACGCGCCTTTCGGCGGACCCGACGTGCCCGAGGTATAGACGATGAAGGCTCCCGACGCCGGGTCGATGGCGCGGCCGTATCGCTCCAGGTCTTCCAGGCCGGCCTCGCCGCCCAGCTCGAGGAGCTCCGCGAAGGTACGCAGCCTGCCGTCCCGGTAGGCGAACATGGCCGAGTCGTCGATGACCACGATCCAGCGCAGCCCGGGCAGCGCATCGGCATGCGACAGTATCTTGTCGACGTACTCCTGGTTCTCGGCGACGAAGACGCTCGCTCCGCCGTCGCGCATCTGGTAGAGGACCTCGGCGGCCGACGCCGTCGGATAGATCCCGTAGGTCACGGCGCCCAGCGCCTGGGCTCCCAGGTCGCACAGCGCCCACTCCTCGCAGGTATCGCCCATGATGGCCAGGCGATCGCCCCGCGCAAGCCCGAGCGCCGCAAGGCCGCGCGCGCAGCGTGCGACGAGCTCGGCATACGCCCGCCAGGTGCGCTCGCGATACAGGCCGAGATGCTTCGCGCGGTAGGCAACGGCATGCGGCTCGCGCCGCCCGCGCTCGGCAATGAGCAGCGGCGCACTCTTGCCGCGCAGCTCGCGGTACCAGGCGCTCGGCTCGCGCGCGCTCGCCGGCCCGGGCCTCAGATCCTCCTCCGACGATTGGGCATCGCGTGGGAATTCTCTATCTATTGGAGTATAGAATCAAGCCGAGCGGCGCTCGGCGCCGGCAAGGATGCCGTCGACCAGCAGACGGACGAAGTCGGCGGCAATGCGTTCAACCGTCGCGCCGGGCTCGATGCCATACCACGCGGTGGCGGAATTGCACATGCCGATCACGGCGAGCGCGGTAATGCGCGGGTCCAGATCGGCCCGGAATTCGCCGCTCGCCATGCCCGCTTTCAGCACGTCTTCGAAGATGCGCTCGTAGCGGCGCGAGTAGCGGCCGATGCGGTGGCGCGTGGCCTTCGGCAGGTTGCTCCGCTCGCGCAGGAAAACGCGCGCGAAGTCGACCCGCGTGCGCCACAGCTCGACGTGGTTACTCACCAGGCGGGCGAGCTTTTCCGCAGCGCTCCCGGGGCCGCGCTTCACCGCCAATGCGCCGGCGACGTACCCGGCGCTGCCGTCCATGCACACCTGCTCGAGGGCCGCTTCCTTGGACGGGAAATAGTAGTAAAGGCTCGCCTGCCGGATACCGAGCACATCGGCGATATCCTGCGTCGTCGCGCCGTGGTAGCCGCGCTCGGCGAACACCTTTGCCGCCGCGGCGACGATTTCGGCGCTGCGGCGTTTCGAGCGGCGGCGGGACGCGGGCGGCATGGAGCACGATTCTATTCCGCGATAGACTGCGGCCACAGCCCCTGCGTGCGACCTTGTTTCCCCGCTTTTCCCATTTGCCAGGAGTCGATGGATGACATTGCAAGCCAACGGCCGCCCGCCCGCCCGCGCCGACCATGTCGGCAGCCTGCTGCGCCCGCGCAAGCTGCGCGACGCTTTCCGCAAGCAAGCCTCGGGCGAGCTCGACGAGCGCGCGTTGCGCGACGCGCAAGACGAGGCGATCCGCGATGTCGTGAAGCTGCAGGAGAACTGCGGTCTGGAGGTGGTCACCGACGGCGAATTCCGGCGCTTTTCCTACTGGGAGAAGTTCGTTCGCCTGACTGCCGGGCTGACGGTGAAGGACGCGGTGTTCCGCTTCCACGACGAGCACGGGCACGAGTCGCAGTTCACGGCGCCCTACGTCGAGGGCAAGGTGTCCGCACGAGGAGCGATTACGCTGGACGAATTCGGTTTTCTGAAAAAATGCACTTCTCGTACCGGGAAAATCACCATGCCGGCTCCGTCGACGATGCATTTTTACCGCTTCACCGACTGGGGAGAGCGCTCGGCTTACCGCAGCGCCGAGGAGTTCTTCGCCGACCTGGGCAAGGTGTACCAGGCGGAGATCGCGGCGCTGGCGCAGGCGGGCTGCCGCTACGTGCAGCTCGACGAGGTGGCGGTGGCCATCCTGTGCGACCCCGCTGCGCGCGAGCGCGTGAAAGCGCAGGGCGAAGATCCGGATCGCCTGGTCGACCTCTACATCGACGCGATCAACGCCGCCGTGAAAGGCCGCCCGGCGGAGATGAGCGTGGGCGTTCACGTATGCCGCGGCAACTACAAGGGCATGTATCTCTCCGAAGGCGGCTACGACTCGGTCGCCGAGCGCTTCTTCGGCCGCACCGACGCAAGCCACTTCCTGCTCGAGTTCGACACGCCGCGAGCCGGCGGCTTTGCGCCGCTGCGCTTCGTGCCCAAGGACAAGGGCGTGGTGCTGGGGCTGGTAAGCTCGAAGACGCCGCATCTCGAAAGCCTGGACGTTCTCAAGAAAAGGACTCAAGAAGCAGGCAAGTACATCGACTCGTCCAGGCTCGCGATCAGCCCGCAATGCGGATTCGCCAGCACCATGGGGGGCAATCCGGTGACCGAGGCCGACGAGCGCGCCAAGCTGAAGCTGTGCGTCGACGCGGCGAAAGCGATTTGGGGTTGAAGTGAGGATTCTCGTGGCCGGGGCCGGCCCGGCCGGCCTGTATTTCTCGTACCTGGCGAAGCGCTCGCAGCCCGACTGGCAGATCCGGGTGGTGGAGCAGAACCCGCCGGATTCCACCTTCGGCTTCGGCGTGGTGTTCTCCGACCGGGCGCTCGAGTTCCTGCGCGGCGACGATCCCGCGACCTACGATCGCATCACGCCGGCGATGGAGAGCTGGACCGACCTTACGGTGGTCCACCGCGGCACGCCGGTCACCATCGACGGCATCGGGTTCGCCGCGATCGGCCGCCTGAGGTTCTTGCAGTTGATGCGGGAACAGTTGGCGACAACCGGGATCGAACCTGTCTTCGGGAAAACGGTAACGAGTGAAGAAGAGCTGAAGGGCTACGACCTGGTGGTCGCGGCCGACGGCGCGAACTCGTTCGTGCGCCGCGCCCGGGACTTCGGCACCACGGTGACGCCGCTCACCAACAAGTTCGCCTGGTTCGGCACCTCGAAGCGCTTCGAAACGCTGACGCAGACCTTTGTTGAGAACGAGCACGGGACCTTCAACGCGCATCACTACCGCCATTCCGGCGAGATGAGCACGTTCGTGTTCGAATGCGACGCCGCCACCTGGGAGCGCGCCGGCTTCGCCGGCATGGACGAAGCAGCCGCGTTGACGTTCTGCCAGAAGGTCTTTGCCGAGACGCTCGAAGGGCATCCGCTGGTCTCCAACAAGTCGATCTGGCGCAATTTCCCGAACGTGCGAAACCGCCGCTGGCACGCCGCGAACGTGGTGCTGATCGGCGACGCGCTGCGCACCGCGCACTTCTCGATCGGCTCGGGGACGCGGCTCGCGATGGAGGACGCGATTGCGCTCGAGAAGGTGTTGCGCGAACATGCGAGCGACGTGCCAGCGGCGCTGGCGGCGTTCGAGGCGGCGCGCCGGCCGATCGTGGACAAGCTCGTCGCCGCCGCGGACGCGAGCGCCGCCTGGTACGAGCGCTTTCCCGAGCACATGCGGCTCGCCCCGCGCGAGCTCGCCTGGAGCTATATTCAGCGCAGCGGGCGCATCGATCCCGCCCGGCTGAGAAAGATTTCCCCGAAATTCGTCGACGGATAGAACCTGCTCATGCTCTTTCCCACCACGCTGGTCGGCAGCCTCCCGCAGCCCGAGTGGCTGATCGATCGTACGAAGCTCGCCGGGCGCTTCCCGCCGCGCGTGCGTGCGCGCGAGCTGTGGCGCGTTTCCGAGCCCTGGCTCGCCCAGGCGCAGGACGACGCCACGCTGCTCGCCATCCGGGCGCAGGAGCAGGCGGGGCTCGACATCATCACCGACGGCGAGATCCGGCGCGAGAGCTACTCCAACCGCTTCGCCACCGCGCTCGAGGGCGTGGACATCGACAATCCCGGCTCCGCGCTCGACCGCTCCGGCCACCCCAACCCGGTGCCGCGCATCGTCGGCAGGATCCGGCGCAAGCATCCGGTGGAGGTCGAAGATCTTCTGTTCCTGAGAAAAAATACGTCGAGAAAAACGAAAATCACGGTGCCCGGACCCTTCACCATGTCGCAGCAGGCGCAGAACGACTACTACAAGAGCGACGAAGAAGCCGCCATGGACTACGCCGTCGCGGTGAACGAGGAGATCCGCGACCTCTTCGCGGCTGGCGCCGACATCGTCCAGGTCGACGAGCCCTACCTGCAGGCGCGGCCCGAGAAGGCGCGCCAGTTCGGCTTGAAGGCCCTCAACCGGGCGCTGGAGGGGATCGGCGGCGAGACCGCGGTGCACATCTGCTTCGGCTACGCCGCGATCATCCACCAGCGGCCCGAGGGCTACTCGT
>DATKAX010000252.1:0-6598 GCA_035514595.1 Burkholderiales bacterium | reverse complement strand
GCGTAGTAGAAGACGAACATGTGCGCCGCGAGCGGGTCGGCGCCGAGCTTGATGAGCGCCGGCGCCACCACTGCCGCCGCGAGCACATATTCCGCGGTGGTGGGAAGCCCGGTGCCGAGCACCAGCCCGACGACCATCGCGAGCAGCCCGCCGAGCAGCAGGCTCCCGCCGCTCAGGCCGACGATGCCGTTCACCACCTTGACCCCGATCCCGGTCATGTTGATGAACATGATCAGGATCTGCGCGCAGGCGAGCAGCACCGCCACCTGCGCGCACACCATGGCGGCGCGCACGATGGCTATCCGGTAGATGGCGGCCAGAGCGCGCACGCGCGCCAGTAATTGCGTTCCCTTGGCGCGATCCGTGAGGTGAAGAATGCCTTGGCTGGCGATGGCCGCGAGCACTCCCGCGGCACCGGCGAACTCGAGCGAATAGCCGAATCCGAACAGCGTGCCGAGCGCTCCGAGGGAGAAGCCGAGCGGCAGCCAGCGGCGCGGCCGCAGCAGGTGGGCCCGCATCGGGATCTGGCTGCGCTCGATGCCGGTCAGCCCGAGCTTCACCGCCTCGAAGTGGATGGTGGCGAAGGCGCCGACGTAGTAGAGCAGCGCCGGCAGGATGGCCGCCTGGGCGACCACCAGATACGGCACGGCGAGAAACTCGGCCATCAGGAACGCCGCCGCGCCCAGGATCGGCGGCACCAGCTGCCCGCCGGAGCTCGCGACCGCCTCGACCGCGGCGGCGAGCCGCGGCGGCACGCCTGAGCGGATCATCATCGGGATCGTCACGCTTCCGGTCGAGGCGGCGTTGGCGGTCGCGTTGCCGTTGATCATGCCGAAGAACGAGCTCGAGAGCAGCGCGACTTTCGCGGTGCCGCCGCGCGCGCTGCCGGCGAGCCACTTCGCGAGGTCGAGCAGCACGTCCGCGGCGCCGATCTCGAACAGGATCACGCCGAAGATGACGAACACCGCGACGGTGGTCGCCGAGATGCCGAGCACGTCGCCGTAGATGCCGTTGGTGGTGTGGTAGGCGGTCTGCAGGATCACGTCGAGGCCGAACCCGGCGTGGCCGAGCGCGCCGGGGATCCAGGGGCCGGCGAGCGCGTACACGAAAATGACCCCCGAGAGCGCCGTCATCGCCCAGCCCACCGCTACGCCGGAGACCACCAGGATGCCGAGCACCAGCGCGACCGAGGCGATGGTGTCGATCGTATCGGTCTGCATCGGGTCGTCGATGTACAGGTCGTAGTGGCGGATGATCTCGACGCCCGCCCAGATGATCCCGGCGGCGAGCAGCAGCGCCACCCACAGCCAGCCCACGCGCCTTCCCGCCTCGAGGCGCGCGGCGACCAGGCTGCCGACGGCGATGACCACGCCGAAGCCCAGGTGCGTCGCGCGCTGCACCAGGTTCGGGTAGTACCCGAACAGCGGCGTCAGCAGCTGGAAGGCGACGAAGCCGGCCGCCGCCACCAGCAGCGCCCCGGAAAGCAGGCGCGCGCCGGTCACTTCGCCGGGCACTCGCTACTTCTTGAGCTCGGGCGGCACGAGGTGCTGCGGCACCTGGACGCCCTTTTCCCGCAGATAGCGCACCGTGCCGGCAGCGAGCGGCAGCTTGGACTGCAGCGTCAGCTCCTGCTGGTCGAACTTGCGCGCCGCGGGATAGGCGTCGGCCCACTTCTCCTTGCCCTCGAAGGCGAGCTTGGCGAGCGCGTAGGAGACGTCCGCCGACATGCGAGAGTCGGTCTGCACGCCGAGCAGCGAGGCGGCGATGGTGACGGCCTGGTCCTGGCCCGGGTATATGCCCGCCGGCGCCTTGATAATGGTGAACGTCGGCAGCTTCTCGTCGATCAGCTTCGCCTGCTGCTCGCTCAGCCCGAGCAGGCGCACCGGCGTCGACACGACGAGCTGTTGCACGAAAGCGTCCGGCAGCGGGCCGACCTTGGTGAGGCCGACGATCTGGCGGTCCTGGAACGCCCGGCCCATGTCGGCCTGGCCGCCCTGGTACCAGTTCGGCGAGATGCCGAGCACTTCGAATGCCGCCTGCGTCTGCTTCACCGCGGCCGAGCCCGCCGAGCCGGGGCTGAAGCTTTTGCCGGAGAGCTCGCTCAGGTTCGTGATGCCGGAATCGGCGCGCACGATCCACTGCAGCCCCGCCTGGTCGAGGTAGAACAGGATGCGCGCCTCCTTGTTGGCGTCCTTGAACGCGCCGGCGCCGTTGAAGTTGCCGAAGTCGGTGGCGGAATTGGCGATCCCGAGGTCGACCTGCTTGCGCCGGATGCGGTTGGAGATGTCGAACGCGCCGTTGGTCTCGGTGACGGTAAAGCGCAGCGACGGGTTCTCCGCCGCCGCGGCGTTGCTGAAGCCGACGCTGAACGAGTAGTACGGCGAGGTCGCCGGCGCCGCGCCCCAGGTGATGCGGGTCTGCGCGGCGAGCGGGCCGCTCGCGAGGGCAAGGCTGCACGCGGCCGCGGCCGCAAAGAGACGTCCGGTGGTCATGAAATTTCCTCCTCACTCAGTTTGAGCAACGCTCGCGCGTTGCGAAATAGCACCCGCTCGGCGACGTCGTCGCCGCGCGCCACTGCCAGAAACGCGTCGATCGAGGCCTTCAGGGGGCTGAACGGATAGGACGTGCCGAAAAGGAAGCGCTCCGAAAGGTAGCCGTTCATCGCGGCGACATAGGCCTCGTTTCCCGGCATCAGCAGGTACATGTCGGGCAGCACGTAGACGTTCGCGCGGCGGAACGCGACGTGCAGCGTCTGCGTGATCCAGGGATAGCCGCCGTGGGCGATGACCAGCTCGAGCCGGGGGAAGTCGCGCGCCACGCGGTCGAAATGCTCCGGGCTGGTATAGCTGCAGTCGGGGCCGACGTTGCCGCCGGCGGAGAGCATCACCGGCAGGCTCTCGGCCTGGCACAGCTCGTAGACCGGCACGCACGAGGGGTCGTCGGGATAGACCGGCTTTTCGAGCAGGCCGGGCTCGAGCACGATGCCGCGCACGCAGCGATGCTTCCTGAGCGCGGCGAGGCGCTCGCGCCAGGAAGCGTCGGACGGATCGAGCGCCGGGAAGACGAAGCTGCGGCACGAGGCGGCCTCGGCGTAGGCGACCAGCGCCGGGTTGTCGGCGGCGCCCACCCCGGGGGCGCCGAGACGGCCGGTGAGCACCGCGGCGGCGATGCCCGACTCGCGCGCTTCGCGCTCGTAGGCCTCGAGCGAGGCGCCGGCGAGCGCGCCGACCGGCTGCGGATAGCCGAACGCCGCCGCCATGCGCGCGGTGCGCTCGGGCTGCGCGTACATGCTCGCCCGCTCGTAGCCGGCGATCGGGGGGCGCACGCGGAAATCGATCGCTCTCATGTCAGCGGTGCGAGTAGAGCGTCATGCCAGGGGCGGGAAGGTCGGCGACGAGCACCGTGCCGGTCTCGGACTCGGTGATGTAGAGGCTGCGCCGCTCGCGCCCGCCGATGGCCGCGTTGGTGGTCGCGAGCCCCTCGGGCGCCTTGATGCGCAGGATCGGCTCGCCCAGCCGCGAAAACAGCCACACGGTGCCAAGGCCGTTTACGCACACCGCGAGGTTGCCGGCTTCGTCGACCGCGAGGCCGTCGGGACCGGCGAGCCCGCCGGAGAGCTGGACGAAGATGCCGGCGCGCGACACGCTGCCGTCGGCCTCGATCGGCAGGCGCCAGATCGCGTTGCCGCGAGTCGCGGCGACATACAGGATCGACTCGTCCGGGCTGAGCGCGATGCCATTCGGGCTCGGCACGGTGCCCACCAGCAGCTCGAGCCGTCCCTCGGACGTAAGGCGGAACACCCGCCCGGTGGGATCGTGCAGGCCGGTCTCGCCCTGGTCGGTGAAGTAGAGATCGCCATTCGCGGCGAACACCAGGTCGTTCAGCCCCTTGAAGGACTCCAGGTGCCGGCGCTCGAGCAGCGGCGAGATCGACCGGCTCTTCGGGTCGAGCACCAGGAGCCCGCGGCGGTGATCGGCGATGAACACGCGCCCGTCCTTGTGGATCGCGATGCCGTTGGGCTCGCCGTCGTAGTCGGCGGCCAGGCTGAACTCGCCCGCCGGGCTCACCTGCAGGATCCGGCTGTACGCGAGATCGACGAGCCAGAGGTTGCCGTCCCTGTCGAAGGCCGGGCCTTCCAGGAACGAGTGCACCGGGCGTCCCCTGCGGCGCACCGCGATCCAGTTCGAGGCCTTTCGCGGCGCGCGCAGCGCCTCCGGCAGGCGCGCGAACACGCGCGCCTGGATGGCCGGGGGCGCCTCATACATGCGCGCGGCGCTCCCGGCTAGGCAATGCGGTACCTCTCCACCGTGTCCATGTTGAGCTCGACGCCGATGCCCGGCTTCTCCGGAACGATCATCTCGCCGTTCTCGAAGCGCTCCGGCGGCTCGGTGAGCAGCTCGTGCCGCAGGGGGTTGGGCTGCTCCTTCGACCAGTCGCTCTGCATGTATTCGTAAATCAGGAAGTTGGGCAGCGAGGCAGCGAACTGCAGGGTCGCGGCGAGGCACACCGCGGAGCAGCTCCCGGTGTGCGGCGCGTAGGGGATGTGGAACGCCTGGCTGAGCGCCGCGATGCGCCGGCCCTCGGTCACGCCGCCGGTGCGCGAGATGTTGGGCTGGATGACGTCGATCGCCCTGCGCGCGAGCAGCTCGCGCGCGCCGAACTGCATGAAGTCCGCCTCGCCCGCGGCGATGCGGATGTCGAGCGCCGCGGCGAGGGCGGCGTAGCCGTCGGTGTTGTCGGGGCTGAGCGGCTCCTCGAACCAGTAGATGTTCATGTCCTGCAGCGCGCGACCGACGGCGAGCGCGGTGGCGACGTCGTCGCCGTAGGCGCAGTTCGCGTCCACCATCAGCGTCACCTCGTCACCCACCGCTTCGCGGATCGCGCGCACGAACTCGAGGTCGGCCTGCGGCCGCTCGACATTGCGGCCGATCTTGATCTTCATCGCGCCGAACCCGGCGTCGCGGAAGGCGCGCGCCTGCGCGATCACGACGTCGAGCTCGCGGAATCGCAGCGACGAGGCGTAGGCCTTCAGCCGGTCGCGGTGGCGGCCGCCGAGCAGGCGGTAGAGCGGCACGCCTAGGCACTTGGCGGCGCAGTCCCACAGCGCGATGTCGATGCCGCTGATCGCCTCGGTGAAAAATCCGCGCGTGTGGCCGCGGTTCATCATCGCGCCGTAGAGCAGCTCCCAGATCGCCTCGCGATCGAGCACGTTGCGCCCGACGAGCATCGGCGCGAGGTCCTCGACGATGGCGCGCGTCGCAGTCGGCGCAAGGCGCACCATGCACTCGCCGACGCCGGAGACGCCTTCGTCGGTCTCGATGCGCACCAGCGTGGCGCGGTAGCCGCGGAACACGATGTCCGCGAGCGCCCCTGCGTGGGGAATGGCGATCGGCGCGTCGATCGGCTCGCGCAGCGGCACGAACAGGCTGATCGGCTCGACCCGGGTGATGCGCGCTCCGGCGGCGCCTTTGCTCATGCTTCGCTGCTCCCTTCGAGGGCGCGGATAGCGGCCACGACCCGCTCGCCGCCCTGCAGGATGTGCTCGCGGACGAGCTGTTCGAGTTGCTCCGCGCTTTTCGATTCGAGCAGCCCGATGAGCATCTGGTGATCGGCGCAGGCGCGCTGCGAGTGCTCGCGGAACGCAAGCGACAGGCGCCGGTAGCGCACCACCACCGGCTCGAGGCCCTTGAGAAGATCGAGCAGCCGGCGGTTGCCGCAGCGCTCGGCGATCGCCCAGTGGAACTCGCCATTGAGGCGCGCCTGGGTGTCGAAGTCCCCCGCCGCGGCCGCCTGCGCGGCGGCCGCCGAAAGCGC
This sequence comes from Burkholderiales bacterium, assembly GCA_035514595.1. Taxonomy (GTDB): domain Bacteria; phylum Pseudomonadota; class Gammaproteobacteria; order Burkholderiales; family SG8-39; genus SCGC-AG-212-J23. Next base: position 784 of record DATKAX010000252.1, on the reverse strand, counting down.
GCGCAGGCGCTCGAGCAGCCCGGCGTCGATGCGCGGCGCCGCAAGGCGCGCGGCGGCGCCTTCCAGGACCGCGCGCGTGTAGTAGACGTCGGCAAGATCCTGCGGCGTCGGCGCGAACACCCTGACCCCGCCGCGTCCCGTCACCTCGAGAAGGTTCTCGGAGATCAGCCGCTTGAGCGCCTCGCGGACCGGCGTGCGGCTCACCTTGAGGGCCTCGGCGAGCTCGGTCTCGGATACCGTCTGCCGAGGCCGCAGCACCCCGCCGGCGATCATCTTGCGAATCGCTTCGTAGGCCTGTTCGTAAAGGGGACGGCGCTCGAGCTCCGCCTCGGCCGCTGGCGTCTTCATGTCGTGATATACGGGTCTGTATACAACCTAGCATACGGAAAAGTTCAGCCGCAACGCCGGTTCGATATGCGGCTCGCGGCCATAATCAGCCCCTTCTCTATTGGAAGCCACGGCCATGACTCGCCTTCTTTCGCTTCTGCTTGCCGCCTTCGCGCTGGCGCTTTCCCAAGGCACTCTAGCGCAGGCGTTTCCGTTCAAGACGATCCGCATCCTGTGCCCGTTCTCGCCCGGGGGCGGGGTGGACATCACGGCTCGAGCGCTCGCGCATGAGCTTTCGGCCCAGCTCGGCCAGTCTGTGATCGTCGAGAACAAGCCCGGCGCGGGCGGCAACGTGGCGGCGGCCGAGGTGGCGCGCTCGGCGCCCGACGGCTACACGCTGTTCCTGACGCTGAACAGCCTGCACGCGATCAGCCCGCTGCTGTACTCGAAGCTGCCC
>DATKAX010000251.1:0-3369 GCA_035514595.1 Burkholderiales bacterium | reverse complement strand
CGTGGTGCCGCATCCGCTTCTCACCGCCGAGGTGCTCGAGCTCATCGCCACGCGCGGCTGCAAGTCGGTGCTGGTCTCCGCGGTGCCGCCCCACGCCGTCCCCCACGCCGGCGCGCTCGCCAAGCGCCTGCGCCGGCGCTTCCCCGGGCTCAGGATCCTGGTGGGCCTGTGGACCCGGGAAGCCGACATCGAGCGCGCCCGCGCCCGCCTCCTCCAGTCCGGCGCCGACGAAGTCGTCACCACCTTCCCCGAGGCCCTAGAGCGCCTGCGCTAATTCGGGGTCAGAGCCCGATCCCAAAAAATGGGGTCATCCCAAAAAATGGGGTCAGATCCACATTGTTTGCCTGCTTGCGGCGAGGGCGTAATATGCGGCGCATAGACGAGAGTGATGTCGTCCTCGACGCTAATCATTCGAAGCCGCTTCTGCGGCCCGGACAAATCGGGCAACGGGGGCTACGTGTGCGGGCGTGTCGCCGCATGCTTCCCGGGCGCCGCATCGGTCCGGCTCAGGGCGCCGCCGCCGCTGGAGACCGAGCTGCGGATCGAGCACTCCGATTCCATGGCGCGCCCGATGCATGGAGCAACGATCATCGCGGAGGGCAGTCCCGCAAAGCTCGAGTTGAAGCTGCCGGCTGCGCCTTCCCTGCCTGAAGCGCAGGCCGCCGCCAAATCCTGCCCGGGGTTCCTGCGCCATCCCTTTCTCCGCTGCTTCGTCTGCGGGCCCAAGCGCGCCGCCGGCGACGGCATGCGCATTTTCCCGGGACCGGTCGCATCGGGCTCGTCGGTTGCCGCGCCGTGGGTTGCAGACGCTTCCCTGGCCGACCATGCCGGGAACATCGGGAAAGAATTCCTCTGGGCGGCGCTCGATTGCACCAGCGGCTTCGCGGTTCTACCCATACCCGAAGACAAGGCGATCGTGCTGGGCGAGCTATCGGCTCGCATCGACGGCGCCGTGACGGCGGGCGAAGCCTGCGTCGTGCTCGGCTGGCCGCTGCAGGTGGAGGGCCGCAAGCGCATCGCGGGCGCGGCAGTGTTCGGGCAATCCGGAGCGCCGGTCGCGGTAGGCCGGGCAACCTGGATCGAGGTCCCTTTGAGCGCCTTCGCGGCGTGAGGTCAGATTAAGGAGAGCGAATGCAAATCGACGGAAGCTGTCACTGCGGCAACATCACCTACGAAGCGGACATCGATCCGGCGAAGGTGGCGATCTGCCACTGCACCGACTGCCAAGTGCTGTCCGGCTCCGCGTTCACGATGTTCGTGCCGGTGCCGAAGGAGGCGTTCCGGCTGCGCGACGGATCGCCCGCCACGTACGTCAAGACCGCCGAGAGCGGCTCGAAGCGGGCGCAGGCCTTCTGCCCGGCCTGCGGCACGCGGGTCTACGCATCGGCCCCGGTCGATCCCCCGGTATTCAACCTGCGCGTCGGCACCATCCGGCAGCGCGCGCAGCTTCGTCCGCAGGCGCAGATGTGGTGCCGCTCCGCGCTCGGCTGGGTGATGCGCCTGGACGAGATAAAGCAGATTGCGATGCAGCCGTGAAAGAATCGAGCCATTTCTACGAAGTAGAGCGCCGGCAGTTCCATGCCGAGCGGCCGGGGTTTCGCATCAACGAGCTGCAGATCTCGCCGACGCAGAAAGTGCCCTGGCACTACCACAGCAACATCCAGGATACGTTCTACGTGCTCGAGGGGCGGATCCGGATCTTCCTGCAGGCCCCCAAGGAAGAGGTGCGCCTCGGGCCGGGCGAGACCTACTCGGTGCCGCCGCGCCGCCCGCACCTCGTCGTCAACGGCGGCGACACGTCGGCGACGTTCCTCGTCCTGCAGGGCATAGGCGAGTACGACTTCGTGCCACTGGTGGGACCGCGTGAGCGCGACAATCGATCTTGATGCCTATTTCGAGCGTGTCGGCCACCGGCACGGAAGTGCGCCGACGCTCGAAACGTTGCAGCAGCTGATTGCGCGGCATACCGAAACCATCCCGTTCGAGAGCCTGTCGCCGTTTCTCGGCGAAGAGGTGACGCTCGACATTGCATCCCTCGAGGACAAGCTCGTCACACGCAACCGCGGCGGCTACTGCTTCGAGCACAATGTCTTCTTCTGGCGGGTGCTGAGGCAGCTTGGTTTCGAGGTCACGGGGCTCGGCGGACGCGTGCGCTGGGACTGGCCCGCGGAGGTGGTCACGCCGCGGGGGCACATGCTGCTGCTCGTCACACTCGAGAGCGGACGCTACCTTGTCGATGTCGGTTTCGGCCGCATCACGCTGACCGCCGCCCTGCGCTTCGAGCCCGGCGTCGAGCAGCAGACTTCCCATGAGCCGTTTCGCGTCGCGCGCACCGACGCCGAAGGCTCCTACGCGCTCGAAGCGAAAGTGCCCGGCGGCTGGAAGGCGCTCTATACGTTCGATCTGGTAGAGCAGCACCTCGCCGACTACGAAGTCTGGAACTGGTATTTCGCGGCTCATCCTCGATCGCCCTTCGTGACGGGACTGGTTCTCGCTCCATCACATGAACGGCGAAACCCAACGGCGGGCGATCGGCAGCGTCGAGCAGCTGAAAGAGACGCTGCAGACGGCGTTCCGTATTCGATTGCCCGATGCGCCGGCGCTGGACGCAAGGTTGCGCCGGCTGATCGAAGCGCGCTAGTCGGAGAAAAATAAATCGGGCTCTGACCCCGAATTCCGGGGCTATTCGACCTTGGCGCCGACCTGCTTCACCACAGCGGTCCACTTTTCGGTCTCGGCGCGGATGAAGCGCTCGAAGTGCTCGGGCGAGCCGCCGACGACCTCGAAGCCGAGGGAGCCGAGCCTTGCGCGCAGGCCGGCGTCGGCCATGGCGCGCTGGGTTTCGGCGGCCAGCTTCTTGAACACCGCATCGGGCAGGCCGGCGGGGGCGAGCAGGCCGATCCACACCGTGGCGTCGAAGCGCGGGAAGCCTTGCTCGGCGACGGTGGGCACGTCGGGCGCGAGCGGGCTTCTCTGCTCGCTCGTCACGGCGAGGCCTTTGAGCCTCCCGGCCTTCACCTGCGGCAGCACCGCGGGGATGATGGCGAAAGTGGCGTGGATCTGTCCCGAGACCAGGTCCTGCACCACCGGCGGGAAGCCGCGGTAGGGGATGTGCACGATGTCGAGCTTCGCCTGCGACTTGAGCAGCTCCATCGTGAGGTGCGAGCCGCTGCCCGCGCCCACCGAGCCGTAGGAAAGCTTGCCGGGATTCGCGCGCGCGTAGTCGGCGAACTGCTTGAGATCGGCCGCCGGCACCGACGGATGCACCGCGAGCATCTGCGCGCCGATCGCGAGCAGCGAGATCGGCTTGAGGTCTTTCTGCGGGTCGTAGGGCAGGCTCGCGTAGAGCGCCTTGTTGACCGCGATCGG
>DATKAX010000250.1:0-3352 GCA_035514595.1 Burkholderiales bacterium | reverse complement strand
GCGCGCGGCGAGGACCCGGACGAGCTGACGGATCGCTATGTGCGGCTCGCGAACGAGTGCATCGCCGCGAGGCCCGCGGGGATGAGCGTCGCGGTCCATCTGTGCCGCGGCAACCTCAAGGGCGCCTGGATGGCCGAGGGCGGCTATGAGCCGATCGCCGATGCGCTCTTCAACCGCCTGGCGGCGGACGTCTATTGTCTGGAATACGATACGGAACGCGCCGGCGACTTTTCTCCCTTGCGCTTCGTGCCGCAGGGCAAGCGCGTGGTCCTCGGGCTGGTGAGCACCAAGACGCCGGTGCTGGAAAACGCCGACTCGCTGAAGCGGAAGATCGATCAGGCGGCGAGATATGTACCGCTCGAGCGGCTGGGTATCGGGCCGCAGTGCGGATTTTCGAGCGTGGGCGGCAGCGGCCAGGCGCTCACGCAGGATGACACGCGCCGCAAGCTGGAGCTGGTCATGGAGGTGGCAGGACAGGTATGGGGGCAATCATGAAAACGGAGGGCGGAATGAAGAACATACATTGGATTTTGCTTGTGGCGGCGAGCGTGGCGCTCGGCGGCTGCGCGCAGGACGGGCGCCCGCTCACGCAGATGCAGACCGGCGCGCTCATCGGCGCGGTCGGCGGCGCCGTGGTGGGCGCCGCGGCGTACAAGAAGGATCGCACCAAGGGCGCGATCATCGGCGCGGTCGGCGGCGGGCTCGCCGGGGGCGCGGTCGGCGCCTACATGGACAACCAGAAGCGCGACCTCGAGAAGAATCTCGCCCAGGAGATCCAGTCCGGCCAGGCGCGCGTGGAGAAGCTGCCCAACGACGTGGTGCGCGTCACGATGACCAACCAGACCGCCTTCGACGTCAACTCGGCGGCCATCAAGCCGGGCTTCAACAGCACCATGGACAAGCTCGCGGACGTGGTGGTGCGCTACGGCAAGACCACGCTCACCGTCGTCGGCCACACCGATAGCACCGGCTCGGACCCGTACAACCAGAGGCTCTCCGAGCAGCGCGCGCTTTCGGTGGCGCAATACCTCGAGACCAAGCGTGTCGACGGCATGCGCCTCGCGGTCGCGGGCAAGGGCGAGGGCCAGCCGGTGGCCTCGAACGACAGCGAGGCCGGACGCCAGGCCAACCGCCGCGTCGAGATCTATCTCGAGCCGGTGGTGCAGGGCTGAGGCCGCATGGCCGGCGGCAAGGCGCGGGGATTCGCCCGCGGGCTCACCAACTACGGCGACCCGGCGTTTTCGCTTTATCTGCGGCGCTCGTTCGCCAAGAGCATGGGCTACTCGGGCGAGATGCTCGAGCGCCCGGTGGTGGGCATCGCCGACTCGAGGAGCGGCTTCAACAACTGCCACCGGCATTTCCCCGAGCTCGTCGAGGCGGTGAAGCGCGGCGTGCTCGCTGCCGGGGGGCTGCCGGTCGAGTTCCCGACGGTGTCGCTCGGCGAGGTGTTCCTCAGCCCGACTTCGATGATGTTCCGCAACCTGATGTCGATCGACGTCGAGGAGATGATCCGCGCGCAGCCCATGGACGCGGTGGTGCTGGTGGGCGGCTGCGACAAGACCGTGCCGGCGCAGCTCATGGGCGCCGCATCGGCCGATTGCCCGGCGGTGCAGCTGCTCGCCGGGCCGATGATGCCGACTTCCTTCCGCGGCGAGCGGCTCGGCGCCTGCACCGACTGCCGGCGCTTCTGGGCGCTGCACCGGGCGGGAAAAGTGGATTCCGCCGAAATAGAAACCATCGAAGGCAACCTGGCGACCACCGCCGGCACCTGCGCGGTGATGGGCACGGCTTCGACCATGGCCTCGATCGCGGAGGCGCTCGGCATGGCGCTGCCCGGCAGCGCCGCGATCCCCGCGGTGCACGCCGATCGCCTGCGTGCCGCCGAGGCAAGCGGCAAACGCGCAGTCGAGCTCACGCGCAATCCCATCCGCCCGAGCGAGATTATCACGGCGAAATCCGTGGAAAACGCGCTGCGCGTGCTGCTCGCGATCGGCGGCTCGACCAACGCCATCGTGCACCTGACGGCGATCGCGGGACGCGCAGGAATACCGATCGATCTGAAGAAGCTGAACCAGCTGTCGGATTCGACGCCGGTTCTCGTCGATCTCAAGCCCACCGGCCAGCACTACATGTCGGACCTCTACGCCGCGGGCGGCGTCGGCGCGGTGATGCGCGAGCTCGAGCCCCTGCTGCACCTGGACTGCATGACGGTCTCCGGCATCACCCTGAAAGAAGTCCTCGAGCAGCAGCCGCCATGGGTGGACCGCAGCGTCATCAGAAGTATCGAAGAACCTTTATCCAAGCAGGGCGGGCTGGTCGCCCTGTTCGGCTCGCTCGCGCCCAACGGCTGCATCCTCAAGCGCTCGGCCGCCGACCCGAAGCTCTTCGAGAAGGAAGGCCGCGCGGTGGTGTTCTCCTCGCTCGACGACCTCGCGGCGCGCATCGACGACCCGGCGCTCGACGTAACGCCGGAGGACTTCCTGGTGCTGCAGAACGCGGGCCCCAAGTCGGGCTACGCCATGCCCGAGGCGGGCTACCTGCCGATCCCGGGCAAGCTCGCCCGCGCCGGCGTGAAGGACATGGTGCGCATCTCGGATGCGCGCATGAGCGGCACCGCCTACGGCACCATCGTGCTCCACGTCTCGCCCGAGTCCGCCATCGGCGGCCCGCTCGCACTGGTGCGCAACGGCGATCGCATCCGCCTGTCGGTTCGCGAACGGAAGATCGACTTGCTGGTTTCCGAAAAGGAACTCCAGCAACGCAGAACGGCGTGGAAGCCGCCCGCTGCGCCGCCTGCCCGGGGCTATGCGAAGCTCTACATGGACCATGTGCTGCAGGCCGAGCAGGGCTGCGACTTCGACTTCCTGCGCAAGACGTAGCGCTCGCCTAAGCTCGATGCCGCGAGTCGCTCGACAGATGACGCTCACCCGGGCGCTCGCCGAGCGGGCTGCCCGCACGGTGCAGGACGAGGGTCCGGCTCCCGGCTCGGTCCAACTGGCCGAGGAGGACTACGAGCTCGCCGTTCGCGAGATCCTGGCGCAAGCCCCGCCCGAGGGCATCTGGCTCTTCGCCTATGGATCGCTGCTTTGGAAGCCGGAGTGCGAGCTCGGCGAGAGCCGAAGCGCGCTGGTTCGCGGCTGGCACAGGGCCTACTGCATCCGGATGCTGCGCTTTCGCGGCACGCTCGAGCGGCCCGGGCTGATGATGTCGCTCGACCGCGGCGGTCGGTGCCGCGGCATGGTTTTCCGGCTTTGCGACGACGTGCGAGGCAGCCTGCACAAGCTCTTGCGCCGCGAGCTCGTCATCAAGCCGCCGCCGCAACGCGTGCACTGGCTTGCCGCCGAGACCGCCG
>DATKAX010000249.1:0-2276 GCA_035514595.1 Burkholderiales bacterium | reverse complement strand
GCGCAGGACAAGGTGTTCTATGTCGGCCAGCCGGTGGCGGCGGTCGTTGCTGCGACGCGCGAAGCGGCGCAGGACGCAGCCGAGCTGGCGCTGGTGGAGTACGAGGAGCTTCCGTGCGTGATCGATGCGCGCCGCGCGGTGCAGCCCGGCGCGCCGCTGGTCTGGCCCGAAGCAACCGGCAATGTAGCGGCCGAAGCCCGGTATGGCGATGTCGAAAAAACGCAAAAAGCCTTCGAGACGGCGGCGCACATCACCGAGCTCGAGCTGCACAACCAGCGCCTGGTGGCGGTGGCGCTCGAGCCGCGCTGCTCGATCGGGGTGTTCGAGGCGGGGCGCACGACGCTGGTCACGCAAAACCAGACGCCGACCGGGGCGCGCGAGCTGCTCGGCGCGGTGTTTCGCGCGAAGCCGGAAGACTTTCGCGTCGTGGTCGGGGACATCGGCGGCGGCTTCGGCATGAAGACCGGGCTCACGCCCGAGGATGCGCTCGTATGCTACGCGGCGAGAAAGCTCGGCCGCCCGGTGAAGTGGCGCGGCGAGCGCAGCGAGGAGTTCCTCGCCGCGCACATGGGGCGCGACCAGCATTTCCGCGCAGGCCTTGCGCTCGACCGCGACGGACGCATTCTCGCGCTGCGCATGGAGATGCTCGGCAACATCGGCGCGGTGCCAGTCGGCTCCTCGGCGATCATTCCACTCTCGCTCGGGCCCAAGGTACAGACCACCGTCTACCACGTGCCCGCGATCGACTACCGCGTCAAGGCGGTGCTCACCCACACCATGGCAACCGGCGCCTACCGCGGCGCCGGGCGGCCGGAGGCGAACTACCTGATGGAGCGGCTGATCGAGAAGGCCGCGCGCGAGATGCGGCTCGACCCGGTCGAGATGCGCCGGCGCAATCTGATCCGGCGCGAGCAGTTCCCTTATCGCACGCATCTCGGCGATCTCTACGACGACGGCGATTTCGCTGCGGTGCTCGAGCGCCTGCTCGCGGCCGCGGACTGGGAGGGCTTTCCCGCGCGGCGCGAGGCTTCGAGGAAGCGAGGCCGCCTGCGCGGGCGCGGGCTGTCGATGTACCTGGAGTGGACCGGCGCCATTCCCACCGAGACGGTCGACATCCAGGTCGACGAGCGCGGCGAGGTCACGGTGTTCTCGGGTACGCAGGCGATGGGGCAGGGGCTCGAGACCACCTACACGCAGCTCGTCGCCGAGGCCCTGGGCGTGCCCGCCGCGAAGATCCGCATCGTGCAGGGCGACACCGACCGCGCCAACGGCGTGGGCAGTGTCGGCTCGCGCTCGGCGTTCGTCGGCGGCTCGGCCGTCGTCGCCGCCGGGCGCCGGATGGTCGCGCGCGGGCGCGAGCTGGCCGCCGAAGCGCTCGAGGCGGCGGCCGCCGACATCGAGTTTCGCGATGGGCGCTTTCACATCGCCGGCACCGACCGCTCGGTTTCCTTATCGGAAATCGCAGAGAAGCAGCCCAGCAGGATGATTCGCGTCTCCGCGACCGAGACGCCCTCGACGCCGTCGTGGCCGAACGGCGCGCAGGCCTGCGAGGTCGAGATCGACCCGGAAACCGGCGAAGTCGAGCTCGCCGCGATCACGAGCTGCGACGACATCGGTCGCATCATCAACCGCATGATCGTCGAGGGCCAGATCCAGGGCGGCATCGCACAGGGCATCGGCCAGGCGCTCTACGAGCACGCGGTGTACGACCCGGAGAGCGGGCAGCTGCTAACCGGATCGATGATGGACTACTGCGTGCCGCGCGCCGACCAGATCCCTGCGCTGCGCAACGAGTTCGACGAGAGCGTCCCCTGCCGCACCAACCTGCTCGGCGTCAAAGGCTGCGGCGAGCTCGGCACCATCGGCGCGGTGCCCGCGGTGGTGCACGCCGTGCTGGACGCGCTCGGCGTGCTGCACCTGGAGATGCCGCTCACTCCGCAGAAGATCTGGCAGGCCTTGCGCGAGCGTTGAATGCTGCGCGAGAACCGGGCGCTCCGCTGGGCGCTGCTCGTCTCGCTCCTCATTCACGGGGCGCTGCTGCTTGCGCCGCCGGCCTTATGGGAAACCGTCGAGCACGCGACTCGCACGCCGCCGCCGATCGTGGCCCGCCTGGTCGAGCCGCCGGCTCCTGCGCCGCCACCAGCGCCTCCTGTGCCGCCGCCTCCCGCTCCGAAACCGCCGCCTTCACCACCGAAGAAGGCGGCTCCCAAGCCGGCCACGGCGCCGCCGCCGTTACCGGCCAAAAGACAAAGACCGGTACAGAAAGAGGTACAGGA
>DATKAX010000248.1:0-7920 GCA_035514595.1 Burkholderiales bacterium | reverse complement strand
TTGACGCTCGAAGCGCAGCCGAGCGTCTCGTTGGACGTCGCCCTTGACATAGAAAAAGCCGACCAGTGCGACCACCGCCGCTGCTGCGGAAAACACCAGCGGCCACAAGAGTCTGCTAGGAGGCGGCAAGAAGGCGCTCCTGTCAGCGCTCATGCTTCTCCCTGATAAACAGGCCGGGAGGCCCTCCTCCCGGCCGTTTATATCCTACAAGCTTTCCTCGTCCTTCAGAGCGCCGGATGTACGGTGGGACGAACAGCCAGATCAACTGGTCCCCCGGCCGTGCAAAACGCCACGCTCGCCGTGCAAAAGGCAGCTTCGGACTTCGCCTCGCGACCACTCGCCGTACAGAAGGCTGCACTTGCGGTGCAAAAAGCGCTGGCCGACTTGGGCGAAGGGGCTGCCGCCGTACAGAACGCCGCGCTTGCCGTGCAGAAGGATTGATCGGGCCTCGCTACGGGCTTGCTTGCCGTACAGAAGACTGCGCTTGCGGTGCAGAACGCGCTATCACCGCTCCCTGAAGGCGCCGCAGCAGTGCAAAACGCGCTGCTATTCGGCAGCGGCTCGCCGAACTCGCGCACGTAGAGGGCGTGCATGTTGGCGGAGGCGGCGCGGAGATTGGCGGCGTCCTGCTCGCCGCGCATGCCGAAATACGGGAAGTGGTGCAGGAAGTAGCCGAACACGCTCTGGCAGTCCTCGGCGTACTTCATGGTGTCGAGGATGTGGCCGTGCCAGAACTTGTCGACGTCCTTGGTGGGCGCGATGGTTTGCTCGGGGTACTTCACCATCAGGGTGAGGTAGCGCTTGTAGGCGAGCTCCATGCGCTCGACGTACTCTCGCGACCAGCCCTGTCCTTCTTCCGGGTCCATCAGCTTGAGCTTGATAGGGCCGAGATCGAGCGCCTGGATCGCTGCGATGACCTGCGCTACGGGCTTGCTTGCCTGGTTCATGGCTTGCTCCTTTTGTAGGGTGGGGGAATGCCGGGCCCCCTCGCCCGGCCCGGCCAGCGTAGGCAAGCGTACCTGCGGCGTCTGTCAGGAAATCCTGATATCTCGCGAACGGCAGTGCTCAGGCGCTCTCGTACAGCAGGCGCTGGAGGACCTCGAAGTCCACCGGCTTCACCATGTGGTGGTCGAAGCCGGAAGCCGACGCGCGCGCGCGGTCGTGCATCTGGCCGTATCCGGTGACCGCCACCAGGGTCGTGCCCTTGAGCGTGGCGTCGTCGCGGATCAGCCGGGCGATCTCGTAGCCGTTCATCTTCGGCAGGCCGATGTCGAGCAGGACGATCTCGGGCCGGTACTCGCGCGCCATGACGAGCCCGGCGCTGCCGTCGAGGGCGACCTTGACGTCGTGGCCCTCGCCCTGCAGCAGCAGGCGCAGCGCCTGCGCCGCGTCCTGGTTGTCGTCCACGACCAGCACCCGCCGCGGCCGCCCCGGCGCCTGCGCCGGCGCCGCGCGGGCCTGCGACTGCGCATCGATGATCGGCGGCTCTTCACGCATCGGCAGGCGCACGGCGAACTCGCTGCCCAGGCCCGGCCCGTCGCTGCGCGCCTCCACGCTGCCGCCGTGGAGCGCCACCAGCCGCTGCACGAGCGTCAGGCCGACCCCGAGTCCGCCCTGCGGACGGTCGAGGCTCTGATTCGCCTGCCTGAACAGCTCGAACGCGGAGCGCAGCAGCTCCGCGTCCATGCCGACGCCATTGTCGCGCACGCGGATCACGATCCGGCCGCTCTCGACGCCCGCGCTCACCTGGATGCAGCCCCCGTTGGGCGTGTACTTGGCGGCGTTGTGCACCAGGTTCTGCACGACCTGGTTGAGGCGCACCTCGTCGCCGTCGACCATCAGGCGGTCCTCCGGCAGCGAGATCTCGACGCGGTGTGCGCGCTCCCGGATCCACTGCATGGAGGCATCGACTGCGTTGCGCACGATGTTGCGCAGGTCGACCGGCCTCCTGTCCAGCACCACGGCCGAGCGCGTCAGACGGCTCACGTCGAGCAGGTTGTCCACCAGCCGCGACAGCTGGGCGGTCTGCCGCTCCAGCACTTCGCGCACCCACAGCTCGCCCGGCTCCCGGGTCGGCTTCCTGCTGAGCAGGTTGAGCGCGTTCGTGATCGGCGCGAGCGGGTTCCTCAGCTCGTGCGCCAGCATGGCCAGGAACTCGTTGGTCTGGCGCTCGGCGCGCTCGAGCTGCTCGATCCGCTTGCGGTCCGAAAGGTCGCGCGTCACCTTCGCGTAGCCGCGCAGCCCGCCCTCGGCGTCGAACACCGGCGTCACGACGACGCTCGCCCAGAACGTGCTGCCGTCCTTGCGCACCCTGACCCCTTCTTCCTCGAAGCGCCCCTGCTCGCGCGCCGCAGCGAGCTCCTGCTCGGGCCAGCCCCGCTCGCGCGCCTCCCGGGGATAGAACACGGAGGAATGCCGGCCGATGATCTCGGCGGCCTTGTACCCCTTGATCCGCTCCGCGCCGGCGTTCCAGCTCGCCATCCGGCCCTCGGCGTCGAGCAGGAAAATGGCGTAGTCCTTGACGCTTTCGACCAGCAGGCGAAAGCGCTCCTCGCTCTCGCGCAGCACGTTCTCCTCTCGCCTGCGCTCGGTCAGGTCGCGCGTGACTTTCGAGAAGCCCTGCAGCTCGCCGCGCTCGCGGCGCATCGCGGTGATCACCACGTTGGCCCAGAACAGGCTCCCGTCCTTGCGCACCCGCCAGCCTTCGTCCTCGAAGCGCCCCTGCGCGGCGGCGGCCTCGAGCTCCTGCTGCGGCCAGCGCCGCTCGATCGCCTCGGCGGGATAGAAGCGCGAGAAATGGCTGCCGATGATCTCGTCGGCGCGGTAGCCCTTGATGAGCTGCGCCCCCGTGTTCCAGGTGAGGATGTGCCCCTCGGGATCGAGCAGGAAAATGGCGTAGTCGCGCACGCCTTCCACCAGCTTGCGGAAGGGCTCGTCGATGCCGACGGTTCGTTGCGGTTGTTGGTGGGAGTCGGCCATGCCGATGCCATCGAGCAAAAGGCCTCGAATCTTACCGCGCGCGCTCGAGGCCTCGCAGAGTAGCGGTTTGCACTACAAAAGGTCCGGCAGCGGCCGGCTTCTCATGGGAAGACGCAGCCGGCGTTGCCAGTCGGGCAAGCCGTGCGCAAAATGCCCGCGTGCCGAACCCCATGGCGCTGGTATCGATCCGCCGGCGCACGCTGCTAGCTTCCCTTCTTGCCGGCGCGACGGTTTGCCACCTGCCGCGCTTCGCAGGCGCCGCCACAGCCTTCGTGTTGCCGGGCGAGGCCGAGAACCGGAGGTTCTCTGTCTCCTACGGAGGTGACAGAATCGGCGCGCACACGATCTCCTTTTCCGCCGCGACCGGGCAAACCCGAATCACGACCGAGATCGATCTCGTCGTCAAGATGCTTTTCTTCACCCTATTCGCATTCCACCACCGCTCGGTAGAGATCTGGCGCGACGGGCGCCTGATGTCGCTGACGAGCGAGACGGCGGAGCATGGCGAAACGCTCCATGTCACAGGTGCGGCGACGCCGCAGGGCTTTCGCGTCGTCAGCAAGGCCGGCCCGTTTCTCGCGGCGTCAGGCAGCTTGACGTCGAACAGCCTGTGGACGTCGGCGGTGCTCGACCAGGACACGTTGATCGACGCGCAGTATGGCGGCGTCATCGGCATCAGCGTGCGCAAGCTTGCCGATGAGCAGATTGCGCTCGCCGGCGGCCCGATTCGCGCCACGCGCTACCGCTTCGTGACGCCCTATCTCGCCGGCAGCATCTGGTATGACGATTCGGGCCGATGGGTGCATGGCGAGTTCGAGCGCGACGGCGCGCAGATCCAGTATCGGCTTGAGGTGTAATTTCCGCTTTCCCGGCGGATGATGGAGCGCTTGGCCATGACACTCGATCGATCGCTCGTTCCTGCCGCCGCCATCTTCGCGGCGACAGCTCTGGCCTCGTGCCTGGCGCCTCTCACCATCGTTACGCGCGCGCCCGTCACGATCGCCACTGCGAGCCCCGGCGCCGTGTACCACCCGGTGGGCAACGCCATCTGCCGCATCGTCAACCTCGCCAATGTCGAGGATCCGGCCAAGCATTGCCGGGCGATCGAGTCCGACGGGGCGGTGGCGAATGTCGGCATGGTCCGCAGCGGTGAAGCGACGTTCGGCCTGACCCAGACCGATCTCGCCTATGGTGCGTTTCTCGGCGAAGGGCCGTTCGCCGCCCTCGGGACCGATCCGGAGCTGCGCACTGTCGTCGCGTTGCACCTGGAATTCTTCACCGTCATCGCCGCCGAAGGCTCCGCGATACGCAGTTTCGAGGATCTGCGCGGCAAGCGCGTCGGCATCGGAAAGCGCGGCGCCGGCTACACTTTCACGCGCGATGTCGTGCTCGGCTTCTACGGCTGGGCCATCTCGGACTTCGACCGCACCCTGGAGCTCGGTCCGGCCGAGCAGAACGAGACGCTGTGCGCAAACCGGGTCGACGCCATCATCTTCCAGGCGGCGCATCCCGACGGCTTGACCCAGGAGGCGACGAGCGGGTGCCGGGCGCGGCTGGTGCGCGTCGCGGGGCCGCCCATCGAGCGCTTGCTTGCGGCGCATCCTTACTATGTGGCCTCGGTCATCCCCGGCGGAATGTACGAGGGCAATCCGGCCGACACGCCGACATTCAGTACGCAGAGCGTGCTTTTGACATCGTTGCGGCAGCCCGACGCTCTCGTCTACGCCGTGGCCAAGGCGGTGCTGGAGGATTTTGCCGAGTTCCGCCGCTTGCATCCCGTGCTGCCGATGCTGGCGGTGAAAGACATGGTACCGAGCGAGGCGGTGCTGCCGATCCATCCCGGGGCGCTCAGGTACTATCAGGAAGCAGGGCTTCTGCGGCAGGAGTGATCGGCACCAATCAAAGAAGGACCTTCTCCCCGTCAGCTCCTAGCCTGCGGGGGCGATGGTGGCCAAGGGCGGAATCGAAGGCGCCGGGACATTCGGGCTTTTGCGCGATTGTTGCCCCCAAAGCTGCCCTGCTCTCGCTCGCTGACTTGCCCCCTCGGCTGCAGCGCCGGCTCGGGTGACATCTTAGCGCACCCGCCATCTACTCGACAGCTACGCGGTTCCTTCCGATTCTGTCAGAAGGAGCGGCCTAGTGCCGATGCCGGTGGTGCAGATCCGGGTAGTGTGGATGAGCGTGGACCAGGCGCTCATGCCGGTGGCGGTGCGTGTGCGGCTCCTTCCCCTCCCAGCCACTCTCGTGCTCGTGCTGGTGGTGCCCGTCGTGGACGTGCGGATGGCTATGCTCCATCGGCTCGTGCACATGCTCGTGCTCGTGCCGCTCGCTTACGTGCAGCCAGACGCCGAGCGCCATGACGGCGGCGGCTACCCAGAAAAGCAGCGTGGTCGATTCACCCAGCAGCACGATGGCGAGCGCCACGCCGAAGAACGGAGCCACCGAGAAGTACGCGCCGGTGCGCGCGGTGCCGAGGTGACGCAGCGCGACGATGAAAAGCACGAGGCTCACACCGTAGCCGAGGAAACCGACCATCCCGGCCGCCGCGAGGGCGGCCGGGGTCGGGAGCGGCGTGCCGAACTCGACCGCCAGCGCCATGTTGACCGACCCGGCGATCAATCCCTTCAGGCAGGCGATCGTCGCAGCGTCGCCGCCCGACACGCGGCGCGTGAGATTGTTGTCCAGCGCCCAACCGAGGCAGGCGGCCGCCACGAGAAGGGGGCCCGTGGCGCTGCCGGTACGCGGCACCTCCTGCCAGGAAAGAAGCACGCCGCCCGCGACGATTGCCGCCATGCCGAGGAAGACGCGCCGGTCGACGTTCTCCCGGAAGGCCACCCAGGCGATCACGGCGGTGAGCACCGCCTCGAGGTTGAGGAGCAGCGAGGCTGCCGTCGCGTCGGTGCGAACCAGGCCGAACACGAGCAGCACCGGCGCCACAACCCCGCCCGCGCCGATCGCGGCGGCGAGCCACAGGTAATCCGCCCCCGCGAACGAAGCGGCCCCGGGCGCGCGGCCGAGAATCCGCCGAAGCGCGAGCCACGCGAGAAGGCCGAAGCCGCTGCCGAGGTACAGGAGCGCGGCGAGCATCAGCGGGGCGATCTCGCCCAGGAGCAGCTTGGCGAGCGGCGTGCTCGCGCCGAAGAGCACCGCCGCGAGCAGCGCATAGGCTATTGCCGAGCGCCTCACCCACGCATGTTACCAGCGGAATCCGACGACGATGCGCGCGCGCTCCGCGTCGTCATCCCGCCCGCGACCGGACCTTGCCCTACACGCTGAGGAGTCGCGTTGACATCCGAGCCCGAGGGAATCTAGCATGCAGGCACGTGGGCCGGTCCTTCGGCCCAGCCGGGTCCTCGGCAGCCACCCGGCGACCAGAGGCTCTGCGCCTCCAAGCGCTCCTGCAAAGGAGCCGTCATGGAAGGCAGATTTCTAACCCCGGCAGCTTGCGTCTACCTGGCGCGCGGTTTGCGCGACTTCGGCGACGGCTTCGTCGCAATCGTCCTTCCGGTCTACCTCACGGCACTCGGCCTCTCCGCGTTTCACGTCGGGGTCGTGGCAACGCTTGCTCTCGCGGGCTCGGCGCTGCTCACGCTCGGCGTCGGCCTGTTGGGCGCCCGCCACGATGTGCGCAGGCTGCTGCTCGCGGCCTCGGCCTTGATGGCGGCAACCGGCGCCGCCTATGCCGCGACGAGCGACTATGCGGTGCTGCTGCTCGTCGCGTTCGTCGGCACGATCAACCCTTCCAGCGGAAGCAGCAGCGTCTTCGTGCCGCTCGAGCACACGGTGATCTCGGGCGCCGTAACGCCGGCGCGGCGCACTGCGGCCTTCGCGCGCTACAGCCTGACGGGCGCCCTCGCCGGCGCGGCCGGGTCTCTGCTGGCTGCGGCCCCCGCGTGGCTCCAGGTGACCGGGATGGATCCGGTCGCGTCGTTGAAGGCGATGTTCCTCGCCTATGCGCTGCTCGGCGTCTTCGGCGGCATCGCCTATGCCGGCATCCCGCCCCGCAGGCTCGATGCCGCGCCCGCGGCGGCGCTCGGCCCCTCGCGAGGCATCGTGTACCGCCTCGCGGCGCTCTTCGGCGTCGACGCCTTCGCCGGCGGCTTCGTCGTGCAGTCGCTGCTCGCGCTGTGGCTCTTCGAGCGCTTCGACATGTCGCTTGGCGCGGCGAGCCTGTTCTTCTTCTGGACCGGCGTGCTGTCGGCGTTCTCGTTCCCCGTGGCGGCGTGGATCGGGGCGCGCATCGGACTGGTCAACACGATGGTGTTCACGCACATCCCGTCGAGCCTGTGCCTGATCGGCGCGGCGTTCGCGCCGACGCTCGAGCTGGCGCTCGGGCTGCTGCTCGTGCGCGCGGCGCTGTCGCAGATGGACGTGCCGACGCGCTCGTCTTACGTGATGGCGGTCGTCACCGAAGCCGAGCGGCCAGCGGCAGCGAGCGTCACGGCCGTTCCGAGAAGCCTTGCGTCCGCGGCGAGCCCGGCGATGGCCGGCGCCCTCTTCGCCGCCGGGCTATACGCTTGGCCGTTCCTGCTTTGCGGCGCGCTGAAGATCGCCTACGACGTCGCGCTGCTCCTGATGTTCCGGCGGGTCAAGCCACCGGAGGAACGTCTCGCTTGAACCGCTGTGCCGGTCACTGCTTAGGCTTTCCCGGTGCAGCGATGTTTCAGCGCCCGCGCGCTCGCTCAGGTGGGCTTCCGGCTAGCGCTTCAGCTCAGCGGCGATTGCCGCGAATTGCTCCAGCGCAGTCTGCAGGTCGTCGGCGATCTCCTGCGCCAGCACATCGGGCTCGGGCAGGTTCTCCGAATCCTCGAGGCTCTTGTCCCTGAGCCAGAAGATGTCCAGATTCAGCTTGTCGCGCTTCAGCAGCTCTTCGTAGGCGAACGAGCGCCAGCGGCTCTCCGGGCCGCCCTCCTTGCGCTCATGCCGGTTCTCCGGGCTGAA
>DATKAX010000247.1:0-6768 GCA_035514595.1 Burkholderiales bacterium | reverse complement strand
TGCTGCTGCCGGTCGCACCCGCGCCCGCGTCGGACTTGAAGTGCTTGTCCCACTCCGCACGCGAGATCTGGCCGTCGCTGTTCTTGTCGACTTCCGAGAAGTTCGGCGTCTTGGTGCTCGCGCCCGCCGCGGCACTGCCCGAAGCGCCGGTCGCGGCGCTGGGGGTCTTCTGGGTGTCCGCGCTCGAGCCCGAGGCTCCGGACTTGCCGCCGGCATGAACCGCGCCCGCCATCGCGAACAGCGCTGCGGTAATCGCTACACCGACGAGTTTCAGTTTCAACATGTGTGGTTCTCCAAAGTTAGGGTTGCGGACCCTCAGGTCCTTGATGCGCT
Source organism: Burkholderiales bacterium (assembly GCA_035514595.1). Lineage (GTDB taxonomy): Bacteria > Pseudomonadota > Gammaproteobacteria > Burkholderiales > SG8-39 > SCGC-AG-212-J23. The sequence continues at coordinate 6,435 of DATKAX010000247.1, read as the reverse complement.
GGAGAAAGACCGGAAGACGCTGCCGCCTTCAAGCTACTTTCTGCTTATAGCATCCACGCGTTCGGCGTCAGGGTCTGTGCGCTATCGCGCTCGCGTCCGCGGGGCAGTACAAATGTACCGATGGATTTCATCGTCTGGATACTGATCGGCGGCGTCTGTACGACTGGTACGTCTGCGTGCGCGACGGCATCGTGGCGGATCTTTGGCAGATTACGGCCAGAGGCGCTCTTACCTAGAAGCCCACTTGTTAATCAATCCTTAATTCACGGCGGTGCTCGACGGTAAGCGTTACAAGAATTGCGCAAGGAGCAGAGACGTGAAAAAGGCGGGCCGTGCCTAGGCGCGGCCCGCCACCCTGCGGGGAAACCCGCGTGCTACTTGGTGCTGCCCGAGCCGGAGCTCGTTCCGGTGCTGCCCGAACCGGTGCTGCCGGCGCCGGTGGTGCTTTCGGTGCTGGTGCTCCCGCTCGCGCCCGCGCCGGTGCTCGGCGTGCTGGAAGTATCCGCGCCGCCGGTGGTGCTGCTGCCGGTCGCCCCGGTTTCGGACTTGAAGTGCTCGTCCCACTCGGAGCGCGAAATCTGGCCGTCGCTGTTCTTGTCGACTTCCGAGAAGCTCGGCATCTGGGTGCTCGCGCCCGCCGCGGCACTGCCCGAGGCGCTGGTGTCGCTCGAGGTGCTGCCCGAGGCGCTGGTGTCGCCCGAGGTGCTGCCCGAAGCGCCGGTCGCGGCGCTGGGGGTCTGGGTGTCCGCGCTCGAGCCCGAGGCTCCGGACGCGCCGGCGGCATGAACCGCGCCCGCCATCGCGAATAGCGCTGCGGTAGTCGCTACACCGATGAGTTTCAGTTTCAACATGTGTGGTCCTCCAAAAGTTAGGGTTGAGGACCCTCGCTCATGCAATCGCCGTGCCGGGCGCGGCGGCAAACTGGTATGTTCGGGTCCGGCATTTCTGCGAGGGGAGCACTACCGATGAAACTGCAACGTCTCAATCCGAAGGCGCTGAGCGCGCCGCGCGGCTACACCCACGTCGTCGCGGCGGAAGGCGCAAGGAAGCTGGTCTTCGTGTCGGGGCAGGTGAGCTGGGGGCCCGACGGCGCGGTGGTGGGCAGGGGCGACATGCGCGCCCAGGCCGAGCAGGTGTTCGAGAACCTCACCGGCGCGCTGCGCGCGGCCGGCGCGGGGTGGAAGGACGTGGTCAAGATGACCGGCTTCATGGTCGGCATGAGCGCCGAGAACGTCGCCGCCTACCGCGAGGTGCGCAATCGCTACGTGCCCCAGGCCGAGCTGCCGGCGAGCACGCTGGTCGGGCTCGAGCGCCTGGTCGACCCCGACCTGGTGCTCGAGGTCGAGGTGGTCGCGGCTCTGGGCGCAGGCAAGCCGGCGAAGAAGGCCCGGAAGGCCAAGAAGAAGCGTTGACCGAAGCCAGGTACGGCTGGGTGGTGGTCGCCGCGGCCTTCACCCTGATGCTCGTCGGCTTCGCGGCGGCGTATTCGTTTGCGGCGTTCTTCACCGCCTTCGAGGCCGAGTTCGGCGCGTCGCGCGCCGACGTCGCGCTGGTGTTCTCGGCGGCGGCGTTCCTCTGGTTTCTCTGCGGCGCGCCGGGGGGCGTGGCGGCGGACCGCTTCGGGGCGCGCCGCGTCGCGCTCGTAGGCGTCGCCTGCCTCGCGGCTGCGCTCTGGCTCGCGAGCCGCGCCGGCTCGGTCACGGCGCTCTACGTCACCTACAGCATCGGCCTTGGCATCGGCGTGGGCTTCACCTACGTGCCCGCGGTCGGCGCGGTACAGCCCTGGTTCGTCGCGAACCGCGCGCTCGCCTCGGGGATCGCGATCGCCGGCATCGGCGCCGGCAACATCGCCGGCCCGTTGCTCGCCGCGTGGTGGATCGAGCTCTTCGGCTGGCGCGGGGCCTACCAGGCGCTCGCCGCGTTCGTGCTCGTGCTGGGGCTCGCAGCCGCGCTTTTCCTGAAGGCCAGGCATGTTGAGAAAGGCAGGAAGGGGGAGGGCGTCGCCTTGCGCGACGCGCTGAGGACGGCGCCGTTCTGGCTGCTGTACGCCTCGCTGATGCTGAGCTGCGTCGGGCTGTTCGTTCCCATGGTGCATCTCGCGCCGTACGCGCAGGACGCGGGCTATTCCGAGGCGCAGGGCGTGACGCTGGTCAGCCTGATCGGGCTGGGCAGCCTGCTCGGGCGCTTCACCATCGGCGCGGCCGCCGATCGGCTGGGCCGCGAGCCTTCTCTTGCGGCGATGTATGCGGGCCTGGGGGCGATGCTGCTCGTGTGGTGGGCGGCGTCCGCCTGGTGGCTGCTCGCGCTTTTCGCGGTCGTGTTCGGCATGTGCTACGGCGCCTACGTGGCGCTGCTGCCGACGATCGTGATGGACCTCTACGGGCGGCGCTCGGTTTCGGGGATCATCGGCTTTCTCTACACCGGGGCGGGCCTGGGGACGCTCGTCGGCCCGTGGCTCGCCGGCGCCGCCTACGACGCGCTCGGCGCCTACGACCTGCCGATCGCGGCCGGCGCGGCGCTCGCCTTTCTCGCCGCGGCGTGCGTGCTCGTCATGATGCGACATGAAGAAGCCGTCCCCCGTTATCGCGGTCAGTGACGCGCGCGGCGTGCGCAGCCTGCACGTGGGCGGCGAGGCGATCCAGAGCGCGATGCGCATCGCCGATCCCCATGCGCTCGCGCTCGACTACACGCGCTGCATGATGGCGTTCCTGCTGTTCCATGCCGAGCCGCGCGAGGCGCTGATGATCGGCCTGGGAGGCGGCTCGCTCGCCAAGTTCTTCCACCGCCGGCTGCGCGCGACGCGCGTGCGCGCGGTCGAGCTCGATGCGCGCATCGTGGAGGCGGCGCGGCGGCATTTCGCGGTTCCGGCGGACGACGCGCGCCTGCGCGTCGAGGTCGGCGACGGCGCCGAGGCGCTGTCGCCCGAATGCTGCGACGTGCTGCTCGTCGACGCTTTCCAGGACGAGCTCCACGTGCCGCAGCTCGCGAGCCCCGAGTTCTACGACGGCGCCTTCCTCGCGCTCGCCGAGCGGGGGGTGATGGTGGTGAATTTCATGGACGACGACCCGAAGTTCGACCGGACGCTGCAGCGCCTGGAGCGCGCCTTCGGCGGAGCGGTGCTCGCGCTTCCCGCGCTCTACGACCCGAATGTCATCGTTCTCGCCCTGAAGGGCCTTCCCGGGCGCCTTGCCTGGGCGGATCTGCGCAGCCGCGGCGCGCGGCTCGAGTCGCGCTTCGGCCTGCCGTTCGGGCGCTACGTCTCCCGGCTGCGGGCGATGAACCGCTGCACTGCGGCGGACCTTATAATCGCCGTATGAAGTTCACGAGCGACAGCTTCGGCGACGGCGACCCGCTTCCGGCGCAGTACGCGTTCGCCGCGCCCGACTCGAAGGGCGGCATCACGCTCTCCGACAACCGCAACCCGCACTTCGCATGGTCCGAGCTGCCGGCAGGGGCGCGCTCGGTGGTGCTCATCTGCCACGATCCGGACGTGCCGTCGAAGGCGGACGACGTCAACCAGCAGGGGCGCAGCGTGCCAGCGGATTTGCCGCGGGTGAGCTTCTTCCATTGGGTGCTGGTCGACATGCCGGCGAGCGGCAGCCCGATCCGCGACGGCGAGTTCTCCAGCGGCGTGACCAAGCGCGGCAAGAGCGGCCCGCCCGGGCCGCGCAACACGCGCCAGGGGCTCAACGACTATACCGTCTGGTTCGCCAAGGACGAGGCGATGGCGGGGAACTACCACGGCTACGACGGTCCCTGCCCGCCGTGGAACGACTCGATCGCGCACCGCTACGTGTTCACGCTGTACGCGCTCGACATCGAAGTGTGCCCGGTGCGCAAGCGCTTCACCGGCCGCGAGGTGCTCAAGGCGATCCAGGGGCACGTCCTGGAGTCCGCGAAGCTGACCGGCCTGTACTCGCTCAACCCCGCCGTCAAGATTTGATCGAGCTCTCCGAGGCGGCGCTTCTCGCCGCGATCGCATTCGCGGGCGCGCTGGTCTTCGGCATCACCGGCTTTGGCGCCGCGCTGGTGACGATCCCGCTCGCGAGCCACGTCGTTCCGCTCGAGTTCGCGCTGGCGCTGTTCGCGCTCGCGGACCTCGCGAGCTCGCTGCGCATCGGGCTGGAGAGCCCGAAGCACGCGCTGCGTGCGGAGTGGACGCGGCTGGTTCCGATGATCGTCGCCGGCACCGCGCTCGGGGCGACGCTGCTCGTCAACCTGCCGCGCGGTGCCGCGATGGCCGCGCTCGGCGTGTTCGTCATCCTCTACGCCCTCTACAGCTTCGCGCGGCCCTCGGCACGCAGGCCGGTGAGCGTTCGCTGGGCCTGGCTCGCCGGATTCGCGGGCGGCATCACCAGCACGATGTTCGGCGCCGGCGGGCCGCCGTACGCCATCTACCTCTCGCAGCGCGGGCTCGGCAAGGAGGCGTACCGCGCCACGCTCGGCTTCGCCACGCTCACCAGCATCTCGCTGCGCGTGGCCGCCTTCCTCGTCACCGGGCTGCTGCTCGAGCCGGCGGTGTGGCTCGCGGCGCTCGCCGCCGTGCCGGCCGCGCTCACGGGCATCGCCGTGGCGCGGCGGCTCTATTTCAGGATCTCGCGCGAGGCGCTGATGCGCGCCGTGGCGCTGGTGCTGCTCGCCTCAGGCGGCTCCCTGATCGTGCGCGCCTGGACCTGAGTCCTCGATGAAGTGCGCCTCGCCTTCGATGACGCCCGAGGCGCGCTCGGCCTGCTCCGATTCCGGCGCGTCGATGTAGCCGAGCGCCCTGGCGATGTCGCGCACCTCGAACAGGAAGAACACCTCGTTCGGGTCCTCGACGCTGCGCCACAGGCGCTCGAGCCGCAGCCCGGCTTCGCGCTGCACTGCGGCGTGCGCCTCGAACTTCGCCTTCCACGCCGCGAAGTCGATGACCTTGCTCCTGCAAAGGAGATGCGTCATGCCGCGACGCGCTCAGGCGGCGCGCTTGTCGGGCAGGCGCTGCGCCGGCGCGAGGTCGCGGTTGGCCGGGCCGCTGATCACCTTGCCGTGCGCGTCGTAGCGCGAGCCGTGGCAGGGGCAATCCCAGGTCCTTTCCGACCCGTTCCAGCTCACGATGCAGCCCAGATGCGTGCACGCGGCCGAGTGCTCGTGCAGCGCGCCGCCGGCGTCGCGATACACCGCGACCTTCTCCAGGCCGCGGCGCAGCACCGCGCCGCTGTCGGGCGCGATCTCGTCGGTCGACTCCACGTCGCCGCCGGTGAGCCAGTCGGCGTACTGCAGCGCCACGTTGGAGTTCTCGCGCGCGAACTCGGCCGCGGCGCGCAGCGTGACGCGGGAAGGCTCGTAGAGCGCGGCCCAGGGGTTCGCGCGCTCGAAGACGAGATCGCGGATCAGCATCCCTGCGATGGTGCCGTGGGTGAGCCCCATCCCCGAATCGCCGGTCACGATGTACACGTTATCGTGGTCCGACGGGTTCCTGCCGATGAAGGCGAGGTAGTCCATGGTCTCCATGATCTGCCCGCCCCAGGCGAGCTCGACCTCGCCCATCTGCGGGAAGCGGCGGCGCGCCCAGTCTTCCAGGCGCGCGTAGCGCTGCGGCGAGTCGTGCGCCTGGCCGGTCTTGTGGTCCTCGCCGCCCACGATCAGCAGCTCGTCCTCGCCCAGCGGCTGGGTGCGCAGGTAGTGGTAGGGATCGCCGGTATCCCAGGCGAGCACCCGCGGCGCCGCGCCGCGCGGCACGCGCGCGCCGATCACGTAGGTCATGTAGGGCGCCTGCTTGGTGTGGATCGCGATGCGGTCGTTGATCGGCGTATTGGTCGCGACCACCACGGCGTCGGCGCTGACGATGCGCCGGCCGACGTGCACCACCGCCGGAACGCCGCCTTCCACGTGATCCGCGTGGCTGTTGCAGTAGATGCGGCCGCCGCCGCGCTGGATGGCGCGCACCAGCCCCGCCAGGTACTTGAGCGGATGCAGCTGTCCCTGAGCGGGAAACAGCAGCGACGGGCCCGTGTCCCAGTCCGCATAGGGCGCGCGCTCGATGCGCCGCACGCCGCGCAGCCCCGCGCGCTGCGCCGCCTCGAGCTCCCGGTCCAGGGTCTGCGTCCTGTCGCCCTCGGCGAGGAACAGGTAGCCGTCCAGCCGCGAGAAGTCGCACGCGATGCCCTCTTTCCTCACGATCGTCTCGATGCGGTCGATCGCCGCGCTGTGGCTCTGCGCCGCGAGCCGGGCCCCCTCGCGCCCGTGCAGCTTCTCGAGCGCGTAGTAGCGGTCATCGAGCATGCTGACCAGATGCCCGCTCGTCATGCTCGTCATTCCCCCGGCGAGCGGCCCGTCGTCGAGCACCGCCACCGACTTCCCCGCCTCGACGAGCAGATACGCCGTCGTCAGCCCCGAGATCCCCGCGCCGACCACACAAACGTCGACATGCGCGTTCTCGCGCAGCGGTTCGCAGGC
>DATKAX010000246.1:0-8209 GCA_035514595.1 Burkholderiales bacterium | reverse complement strand
CCTGGCGCCGGTGCGCGGCGACCTCGCCGGCTACGGCGCCAGGCGCGCCATCGGCCAGCTGATCCAGATCCGCGCGCGCGTAGTCGACGAGGACGGCGCTCCGGTGCCCGGCGCGCTCCTCGAGATCTGGCATTGCAACGCCGCCGGCAAGTACATCCACCCGAACGACGACAACGACGCGCCTGCCGATCCGAACTTCTACGGCGCGGCGCGTATGGTGGCGGACGACGCCGGCCGGAGCGAGCTGCGCACCATCAAGCCGGCGGCCTATCCGGTGCCCGGCACCGGCGGCTGGTGGCGCCCGCCGCATGTGCATTTCTCGGTGTGGGGCCGCGTCTGGCTGTCGCGCCTCGTGACCCAGATGTTCTTCCCCGGCGAGCCGCTCAACGAGCACGACGCCATCCTGAATGCGGTGCGCGATCCCGAAGCGCGCAGGCGCTGCATCGCGCGCCTCGTTCCCGAAGAGCACCTGCTCGCTTACGAATACCAGCTCGTGGTGCGCGGCGCCGGCGCCGCGCCCGGCATGCCATGAAGCGCCTGGTGCCGACGGCCGAGATGACCCTTGGCCCTTTCTTCCCGCGCGAATTCGCCGAGGGTGCGAACGACCTCACGCAGCTCGACGGCAGGCAGGTGCCCGGCGAGCCGATCGAGGTCACCGGCCGCGTGGCGCAGCTCGACGGCAGGCCGCTCGATAACCTGGTGCTCGAGATCTGGCAGGCCGACGCGCAGGGGCGCTACGACAACCCGGCGTTCTTCGGCTGGGGGCGCGCTGCGACCGATGCTCAAGGGGTCTACGTTTTTCGAACTATCAAACCGGGCGCCAGGCAAGGGAGGGCACCGCATATCAACTTCCTGCTTCTCTATTCCGGCCTGATGCGCCAGCTGCACACCGTCATGTACTTCGACCAGGCGGACGATGCGGTACTGAAGAGCGTGGCAGCACCCGAAAGGCTGGTGGCGAAAAGGGAAGGCGCGCACCGCTACCGTTTCGACATCCGCCTGCGGGGCGAGGGCGAAACCCCGTTCTTCGAGGATTGATGACCGCGATACGCGACCTGCTGTCGTACCGCCTGCACGTGGTGGCGAACCTGCTCTCGCGCGGCGCCGAGCTGCGCTACCGCCGGCAGTTCGGCGTGAGCCTGTGGGAGTGGCGCACCATCGCGCTGCTCGGCGCGGTCGCCGAGCCGCTGTCGCTCAACCACCTCGCGCATGCCGCCGGCATCCACAAGAGCCAGATGAGCCGCGTGGTGTCGGGCCTCACGCGGCGCAAGCTGGTGCTGCGCGCCGCCGATGCGGACGACGCGCGCGGCGTACGCCTCGCGCTGAGCAAGAGCGGCCGCAAGCTGTACGAGGGGCTCATCGGCGCCGCCGAGGAGCGTGACCAGGCCTTTCGCCGCTGCCTCACGAAGGAGGAGAAGACGGCGTTCGAGAGCGCTCTTGCGAAGCTCGCCGGCCGGGCGCGGGACTTCATCCAGCAGGAAAAGAAATGAAGACCCGCATCACCGAGATGCTGGGCATCGAGCACCCGATCTTCCAGGCGGCGATGAGCTGGGCCTCGTCGAACGCGCCGCTCGTCATCGCCGTGTCGAATGCGGGCGGCATGGGGGTCATCGCCGCCGGGCCGATGCGGCCGGAAGATTTTAAAACTGCCTTGGCGGCGATCCGGGCCGGGACGCAAAAACCCTACGGCGTAAATATTCCGCTCAACAGCCCGCGCGCCGCGCAGCTCCTCGACATTGCGTACGAGGCGCGCATCCCGGTGATGGTCGCCTCGCAAGGCGGGCCGCGCGAGCACCTGGCGCGCTTTCGCGCCGTCGGCAGCAAGTGGCTGCACGTGGTCGCCTCGGTGGAGCACGCGAAGAAAGCCGAAGCGGCCGGGGTGGACGCCCTGGTGGTCGACGGCAACGAGGCGGGCGGGCATCCGCCGCCTTCGGAAGTCGGCACGCTGGTGCTGGTGCGCCGGGTGGTGAAGGCGGTGGAGCTTCCGGTGGTGGCGAGCGGGGGGGTCGCCGACGGCGCGGGCATCGCCGCGCTGCTCGCGCTGGGCGCCGATGCGGTGCAGCTCGGCACGCGCTTCATCGCCACCCCCGAGGCGAGCGTGCACGAGAACTACAAGCTTGCCGTGCTCGCCGCCGACGTGCACCAGACCACCCTGGTCGGCCGCGGCGGCCTGCCGATCCGGCAACTGAAGAACGCCTTTTCCGAGAAGTACGAGAAGGCGGAGCGCGCCGGTGCCTCGGTTGTTGAGTTGGATGCACTACTCAAGAGCGCTTCACTGAAACAGGCCGCCCTCGAAGGCGACGTGGAATGGGGCAAGGTCGAGGCCGGCCAGAGCGCCGGCCTGGTGAGCGAGATCCTGCCCGCCGCCGAGCTCCTGCGCCGCCTCGTCGCCGAGACCGAAGAAGCCAGAAAAAGGCTGTGCTCGCTATGACTCTCCTCGTCGATGAGCGCGGCGCGGTGCGCCTTCTCACGCTGAACCGCCCGGAAAAGAGAAACGCCCTGAACACCGAGCTCACGCAGGCGCTGCTCGATGCCCTGCGCGCCGCGGACGCCGACGAAGCGATCGGCGCAGTGGTGCTCACCGGCGCCGGGCCGGGCTTCTGCGCCGGCGCCGACCTCGCCGAGTTCAAACACCTCCAGGACCCAGCAGCGGCCGAAAAGCGCGCCGAGCTCACGATGGATCTTCATCTCGTGTTCTCGAGAATGCAAAAGCCGGTAGTCGCGGCGATCAACGGCGCGGCGATGGGCGGCGGCGCCGGGCTTGCGCTCGCCGGCGACCTCGCGGTGATGGCCGAAAGCGCCAGGCTCGGCTATCCCGAAACGAAGCACGGCATCGTCGCGGCGATCGTGATGGCGAATCTCGTGCGCCAGGTCGGGCGCAAGGCGGCCTTCGAGCTGGTGGCGCTGGGCGAGCCGGTGGACGCCTCTCGCGCACTGGCTTTAGGCATGGTGAACGCCGTATTCCCCGATGACGAGGTTCTGGACGAGGCATTGAAAATCGGTGAAAGGCTCGCTGCCGTGTCGCGACCTGCCATGGCCGGGACCAAGCGCCTGTTCCACGAGGTGGCCGACCTGCCGCTTGCCGCGGCGCTCGAGCGCGGCCGCGACCTCAACCGGCGCATGCGCAGCTTCCAGAAGCTGGCGAAGAAATGAAGCCGCTCGATCATCTCACCATCCTCGACCTTTCCCGCGTGCTCGCCTGCCCGTTCGCCTCGATGATCCTGGCCGAGCTCGGGGCGCGCGTGATCAAGGTGGAGCAGCCCGGAAGCGGCGACGAGACGCGCGGTTTCGAGCCGCAGCTCGCGCGCGACAGCGCGTACTACTTCGCCTGCAACCGCTCGAAGGAGTCGATCACCGTCGACCTGCGCTCGGACGAGGGCAGGAAGACGATACGCGAGCTCGCGAGCCGCGCCGACGTGCTGGTGGAGAACTTCCCGGTCGGCACGCTCGGCAGATACGGCCTGGACTATGCGGTCCTGTCTTCACTGAATGAGAGATTGATTTATCTGTCGTGCACCGGCTTCGGGCAGACCGGTCCCTACGCTCGCAAGAAGGGCTACGACACGGTGTTCCAGGCGATGGGCGGCATCATGAGCCTCACCGGCGAGCGCGGCGGAGGGCCGGTGAAGCCCGGGCTGCCGGTCGCGGACCTCACCTCCGGGCTCTGGGTCGCGATCGCGATCCTCGCGGCGCTCGCCGGGCGCAGCCGCAGCGGGAAGGGCTGCCACGTCGATTTCTCGATGCTCGACGGGCAGGTCGCGCTGCTCACGCTCGCGGCGGCGCGCTACTTCGCCCTGGGCGAGGTGCCGCCGCGGCTCGGCACCGAGCACCCGGGGCGCGTGCCTTCCGCCACCTTCCGCTGCAAGGACGGCCGCTTCGCGCATATCACCGCGAGCGACCAGCACTGGCTGCCGTTGTGCACGGCGTTGGGGCTTGAAGGGCTGGCTTCAAAGTATCCGAACAATGCAGTTCGCGTAGAGAAGCGGGACGAGATCATGCCGCTTCTCGAAGCCGCCATATCGACGCTGGACCGCGCCGAGCTGATCGCCAGGCTGGATGCGGCCGACGTGCCGGTGGGGCCGGTGAACGACGTCGCGGAAGTCCTCGCCGACCCGCAGGTGCGCGCGCGCCGCATGGTGGGAAGCTTCGACTACCCGGGCGTGGGCGAATTCAGGGCGCTCGCGATTCCCTACAAGTTCCTGGGCTGGGACAACCCCGAGATCGGCCGCCCTCCGATGCTCGGCGAGCACACGGAGAAAATCCTCGACGAGCTGAAATGACAATATTGGATTTCTCCGTAGAGGGTGGAGTCGCGACGATCGCTCTCGACCGTCCGGAAGCGCGCAACGCGCTGAACCTCGCGATGTGCGAGGCGCTGCTGGAAGCCGCCGGCAGGGCCGCCGCCGACGAAAGCGTGCGCGTGGTCTTCGTGCGCGGCAACGGGCCGGCGTTCTGCGGCGGCGCCGACCTCAAGGAGCGCACAGGGATGACCCACGAGTGGATCCGCGCGCGGCGCGCAAAGGCGTTCGCCGCCTACGAGGCGCTCGAGGCGCTGCCGATGCCGTGCATCGCTCTCGTGCACGGCGCCGCGATCGGCTCGGGCGTCGAGATCGCCGCCGCCTGCGACTTCATCGTGGCGACGCCCGAGGCGACGTTCCGCACTCCCGAGGCGCAGCGCGGCACCGTCGGCGCGACGCAGCGCCTGCCGCGCATCCTCGGCAAGCGCCTTGCCAAGGACCTGATGTTCACCGGCCGCGCGCTCGGCGCGGAGGAGGCGCGCGCGGCGGGATTCGTCTCGCGCCTTGCCGCCGACCTGGACGCGGTAAGAGACGAGATCGCGGCGAGCATCCTCAAGGCGACCCCGCTCGCTTTGCGCCTCGCCAAGCGCAGCATCGACCGCGGCATCGAGCTCGATCCCGCCGGCGCGAAGCAGGCCGAGATCGAGGCGCTCGAGGAGCAGCTCGCCGCCGGGCAATGGATGGGCAAGCGGTGAGCGGCTGGCCGCCGCAGCCGCTCGGCGCGCTCCTCGAGCGCCAGGCGCGCGAGCGGGGAGGCGCCGAAGCTCTGGTCACGCCTACCGCCAGAATTTCCTACGAGGAGATTTTCGAACTCGCACGTAGTGCTGCGTCGAACTTGCAAGCCAGGGGAATCAAGCGCGGCGACCACGTCGGCATCCTGATGGGAAACGACGAGCGCTGGCTGGCGCTGTTCTACGGCGCCGCGCTCGCCGGCGCGGTCACCGTGCCGGTCAACACGCGCTTCAAGGCCGACGAGATCGGCTTCTGCCTGCGGCAATCCGACTGCAAGGCGCTGTTCTACGTCGGGCGCTTCCGCAACATCGACTTAGGCGCGATGGTGCGCGCGACGGGATTCCAGAATGCTTTTGACGTCACAAAAAAATTCACGACCGCAGAAGAATTCGAACCGATCAGCATGAACCCGGACGATCTGCTGCTGATCCAGTTCACCTCGGGGACCACCGCCTATCCCAAGGGCGTGATGCTCACGCACGACAACATGCTGCGCGACGCCTGGGCGGCCGGGACCCGGGTCGGCATCCGGCCCGAGGACCGCTACTTCAACTGCCGGCCTTTCTTCCACGTCGCCGGCTCGACGCTCTCGGCGCTGATGGCGCTGACCGCCGGCGCCTGCCTCGTGACGCTGCCGAGCTTCGAGGCCGGCCCGGCGCTCGAGATGATGGAGCGCGAGCGCTGCACGCTGCTCTCGGGCAACGACACCATCATGCAGATGCTGATGGGACACGAGGACTTCCCGCGGCGCAAGCTGCGGCTTCGCGGCGGCTGGGCGGCGGCCGGGCCGCAGACCATGCGCCGGATCATCGACGTGATGGGCGCGAAAGCCATCTGCGCCGCGTACGGCCTGTCGGAAGCATCGCCCAACGTGGTGATGAGCGACTGGCGCGACCCCGAGGAGCTGCGGGTACAGGGATTGGCTCTGCCCCACGATGGGGTTCGCCTGAGAATTTCCGCAGAAGGGGAGATCCAGGTGAAAGGCTGGAACGTGATGCGCGGCTACTACAACAACCCCGAGGCGAACGCCAAGGCGTTCACCGAGGACGGCTGGCTGCGCACCGGCGACCTAGGCGAGCTCGCCGCCGACGGGCGCCTGCGCATGGTGGGCAGGCTGAAGGACGTGTTCCGCGTCGGCGGCGAGAACGTCGCGCCCGCCGAGGTCGAGGAAGTGCTGCTCGCGCATCCGGCGGTCGAGACTGCGCAGGTGGTCGGCGTGCCGGATGAGCGCCTCGGGGAGGTGGCATGCGCTTACGTGACTTTGAAGGCCGGAAACAATGAAACCGGCGAAAAGGCTCTTCTTGATTGGTGCAAGGCGCGAATGGCCAATTTCCGGGTGCCGCGCTACCTGAAGATCGTCGCCGACTTCGAGTCGATCGGCATGACCGCGAGCGGCAAGGTGCAGAAGACGAAGCTGCGCGAGCACGCGATTCGCGAGCTTCGCCTCTAGGGAATTCGGGCTCTGATCCCCGAATTCGAATTCGGGGTCAGAGCCCGATCTCCCGCGGCGCTTATTACTGCATAATCGGGGTCATCCATCCTGGAGGAGGAGATGATGAAACTCGCCGCCCTCGGCACAGCGCTTTGCGCCGCCCTGCTCGCCATATCGGCCCACGCCCAGCAGTACCCGACCCGCCCCATCACCATGATCGTGCCGTTCCCGCCCGGGGGCATCGCCGACATCACCGGGCGCCCGCTCGCCGCGGCGATGTCGAAGACGCTCGGCCAGCCGATCGTGATCGAGAACAAGTCGGGCGCGGGCGGCGCAGTGGGTCATGCGCACACCGCACGTCAGGCGCCCGACGGCTACACCATCATGACCGCGCTTTCGTCGATCACGGTGATCCCGGTGGCGGACGAGGTGAACGGCCGCCAGCCCACCTACCGGATGTCGGACTTCACGCCGATCGCGCTGGTCTCGGCCGATCCGACGCTGCTCCTGGTCGCGGCCGACAGCCCGTGGAAAACGATCGAGGATCTGGTCGCCGACGCGAAGCGCCGGCCGGGCAAGATCAGCTACAGCACCTCCGGCGTGTACGGCACCACGCACACCTGCCTTTCGATGTTCACGCAGGCGGCGGGCATCGACATGCTGCACGTGCCCTACAAGGGCGGCGGGCCGTCGATGCTGGCGCTGCTCTCGGGCGAGGTGCAGGTGACGGCGCAGTCGCCCGGCGTGTCGCATCCGCATCTCAAGTCGGGCAGGGTGCGTGCGCTCGTTTCCTGGGGCACGAAGCGCCTGCCGCAGCTCTCCGACATCCCGACGCTGAAGGAGCGCGGCTTCGACGCCGAGTTCTACATCTGGGCGGGCGTATTCGCTCCCGCGGGGATTCCCGCGGACATGGCCGATACGCTGCGCAAGGCGGTGCGCGCGGCGGTGAACGATGCCGACTTCAAGCGGGCGATGGCCGGTGTCAACACGCCGATCCAGCACCTGGAAGGCGCCGAGTTCGACGCTTTCCTGGCGACCGACGGCGGGCGGCTCGCCAAGGTCGTGCGCAGGATGGGCAAGACGCAGTGAAGGTTTGCACCTACCTGGACGGCGGCAGGGAGCGCCTCGGCTTCATCGTCGGCAACGACGACGTGCTCGAGGCGCCGGCCGAGCTCAGGGACATGCCGGCGTTCATCCGCTCGGGGACCGAGGGCAGGCGCGCCGCCGAGGCCTACCTCGCCAGGGCGCCCGCCTCGGCGCGCAAGCCGCTTTCCTCGGTCAAGCTCGCGCCGCCGATCCGGCCCCCGACCATGCTGTGCAGCGGCAGCAATTACCGCGACCACAACAAGGAGAAGGCCAACACGCCGATCTCGGGCAAGGAGCCGGAGTTCTTCGTCAAGACCGCCGACTGCATCATCGGCCCCGGCGACAGGATCATCTACGACGAGAAGCTCACGAAGAAGCTCGACGCCGAGACCGAGCTTGCCATCGTCATCGGCAAGCCCGGGCGGCACATCCCGGTCGAGCGCGCGCTCGAGCACGTGTTCGGCTACACCATCGTGAACGACGTCACCGCGCGCGACCGCCAGGTGCGGAGGAACGAGCAGGGCTTCACCTGGTACGAGCTCGGCCGCAGCAAGTGCTTCGAGACCTCCGGGCCGACCGGGCCGTGGATCGTGACCGCCGACGAGATCGGCGATCCGCAGAAGCTGCGCCTGCGCACGCGCATCAACGGCGAGCTGCGCCA
>DATKAX010000245.1:0-57857 GCA_035514595.1 Burkholderiales bacterium | reverse complement strand
GGTGCTCGACCCGGAAGTCGTCGCGGCGGAAGACTTCGACAAGACCCACACGAAGCAGTTTCTCAACGAAGCGTCGCTCGCCGGGCGCATCTCGCATCCGCATATCGCCACGATCCTCGAGGCGGCCGTGGAAGAGCAGGGCGGCGGCTACATCGCGATCGAGTACGTGCCGGGCGGCGACCTCGCCCAGTTCACCGCGTCAGACGGCCTGCTAGATGTGGACGACGCGCTCGAGGTGGCGTTCAAGTGCTGCGGAGCGCTCGACTACGCGTTCCGCCAGGGAATCGTGCACCGCGACATCAAGCCGGCGAACATCATGGTGGTGGCGAGCGGCCCGGTGAAAATCACCGATTTCGGCATCGCGCGCATGCGCGCCTCGGTCGACCTCACCCAGACCGGCGTCATGCTGGGATCGCCGAAGTACATGTCGCCCGAGCAGGTGATCGGCAAGCGTGCCGACCATCGTTCCGACATTTTCTCGCTGGGGGTGATCCTCTACGAGATGCTGTGCGGCTCGGCGCCCTTCAGCGGCGAGAACGTCACCGCGCTGATGTACCAGATCGTCAACTTCGCCCCGCCGGCGCCCGGCGCGATCAACAAAGCGGTGCCTGAGATGCTGGACTACATCGTCGCGAAGATGCTCTCCAAGCCGCTCGACGGGCGCTACAGCGATGCGCGCGAGGTGGCGCGCGACCTGCGCGAGTGCGAGCGCCAGCTTGCCGGGCCGCTCACCACGACCCAGCCCTCGCGTCCGATCGCGACGCTGGCGAGCGGCTCGCAGCCCGAGCTCGTCGATACGCGCGCCCAGTCGGTGGTGCTCGCGCAGACCTTCAATCGCACGCGCGAGGCAGACGGGGCGCCCGAAGAGACCGCGCCGGCGCCGTCGCGCGGCATGGCGGCGTCCTTCGACTCGATGGAAGCGACGCAGCGCCTCGCGGCGCTCACCGGGAGCACGCTGACCGATGCCGCGGAAAGCCAGACCGCCACCCAGGCGATCCGCTCGCTGCCCCGCCCGGCGCCGCGCGGCTGGCGCAGGCGCGACTGGCTGCTGGTGGGCGGCGCCGCGGTTTGCGGGCTTCTGGTGGCGGGCGCGATCCTCAAGCGGGACGGACGCTCCGGCAAGCGCTAGTCGTCCTTGCCCGGCACCCAGGGCCTGCCCAGGCGCGCCTCGATGTACTCGCGGATCAGCCGCCGCACGACCTGGGAGGGCGTCTGATCCTGCTCCGCGCACAGCCTTTCGAAGAGCGCTTTCTTTCGCGGATCGACCAGAATGGTGAGCCGGGCGGTGCGTTCCTCCATCTTCTTCATCGGTATGGGACCATGCGCTCCAAATGTGAATCGAATGATAATATAATTCGCGCTGCTTGATCGAGAGCTCTGACAGCCTGCTTGCCGGATCGCTTGCCGCGGTCCTGTCTTGGCTCGCGATCGGCGCGCTCGGGCTGCTCCCGGCGAGGCCCGGTTTTGCGCTCAAGGTACTGTTTCCGGCCGGCGCCGTTGCGGGCCTCGCGCTCGCGACGCTCGGCGCGCAGGCCGCCTGGTTGCCCGCCTCGGGCATGGTTCTGCCCCTCGGACTGCCGGACTTGCCGTTTCACCTCAGGCTCGACCCGCTCAGCGGGTTCTTCCTGCTGCTGCTCGGGTTCGTAGGCGCCGGCGTTTCAGTCTATTGCGTCGGCTACTTCGGCGAGGAGGGAGCGCCACGACTGCGGCTCATCTGCATGCAGTACCACGTTTTCCTGGCGAGCATGGCCGTGGTCATCCTCGCCGACGACGCGTACCTGTTCATGGTCGCGTGGGAGACGATGGCGCTGGCTTCGTATTTCCTCGTCACGACGGATCACCACCGGCCGCCGATCCGCAGCGCCGGCTTCCTCTATCTGCTGATCGCGCACCTTGGCGCGCTCGCGATCCTGCTGTGCTTCGGCGTCATGCATGGCGGCGGCGGCGATTACTCGTTCGACGCGCTGCGCGCCGCCGAACTGGACCCGTTCTGGGCGAGCGTGGCGTTCCTGCTCGCGTTCTTCGGTTTCGGCGCCAAGGCGGGCATGATCCCGCTGCACGCCTGGCTGCCCGAGGCGCACCCGGCGGCGCCTTCGCCCGTTTCGGCGCTGATGAGCGGCGTGATGATCAAGACCGCGATCTACGGCATGGTGCGCGTGAGCTACGACCTGATCGGGGACGTGCGCTGGGAATGGGGCATCCTGGTGCTGCTGATCGGCGCCGGCACCACGCTGTTCGGCGTGCTCTACGCGCTGATGCAGCACGACCTCAAGCGGCTGCTCGCCTATCACTCGGTCGAGAACATCGGCATCATCCTGCTCGGCCTGGGCATGTCGATGGTGTTCTTCGGCTTCGGGCATCCCGCAGCCGGCGCGCTCGGGCTGATCGCGGCGCTGTATCACACGCTGAACCACGCCGTGTTCAAGGGGCTGCTGTTCCTCGGCGCCGGCTCGATCCTGCATGCCACCGGCCTGCGCGACCTCAACGCCATGGGCGGGCTGATCCGCACCATGCCGGTCACGGCGTTCTGCTTCCTGGTCGGCGCGCTTGCGATTTCGGCGCTCCCGCCGCTCAACGGCTTCGTCTCGGAATGGCTCACCTTCCAGACCGCGCTGCAGGCGCCGCTGCTCGAAAACGGCGTGGTCAGAAGCCTGCTGCCGCTGTTCGCCGCCACCCTTGCGCTCGCCGGGGCGCTCACTGCGATGTGCTTCGTCAAGGTGTTCGGGGTGGCATTCCTCGGCCGCGCGCGCCTCGCCGCGGAGACGCCGCGTCCACGAGGCGATGCAAGCCCGAGCGAGCAGATCGGCCTCGCATGGCTCACCGCCGGCTGCTTCGTCCTGGGGCTGTTTCCTTCCGCGATGCTGCTCACGCTGAACCGCGTGGGCGCCTCCGTCACCGGCAGCGGGCTCGCCACGGCGGCACTCGAATCGAACTGGCTGTGGCTGGTACCGACCAGCCCGGCGCAGGCGAGCTACAGCCCGATCATCTTTCTTTTCGTGGTGCTCGCCGTGGTGCTGATCACGTTGCGCCTGGTGCGGTGGTTCTACCACGGCCGCGTGCGCGCCGCCGCCCCCTGGGATTGCGGTTTCCCCGAGCAGACCACCCGCATGCAGGACACGGCGGACGCCTTCGGCCAGCCGATCCGGCACGTGTTCGGACCCCTGTACCTGATGAAGCGGCAGCTGCCGGGACCCGATGACCCGGCGCCCAGGTACACGCTCAAGATCGAGGATCGTCACTGGTACTGGCTCTACCTGCCGGTGGCGCGGCTTGCGGAGTACGTCTCTGCAAAGGTCGGGCTGCTGCAGCGCGGCCGCATCAGCATCTACCTGCTGTACAGCTTCCTGACCCTGATCGCGCTGCTGGTGTTCGTGCGATGAGCCAGCTTCCCGCCATCGCCTTCCAGGTGCTGCAGTCGGTGCTGGTGGTGCTGGTCGCGCCGCTCGTGATGGGCTGGGTCAACATCTGCCGCGCGTGGCTGCAGAATCGCTCGGCGCCGAGCCCCTGGCTGCCCTACTACACGCTGGCAAAGCTGTTCCACAAGGACGCGGTCATCGCCGACACCACCTCGCCCCTGTTTCGCATCACGCCCTATGTGCTCTTCGGCTGCATGTGGCTCGCCGCCGGCATCGTTCCGATGCTCGCCACCGACCTGCCGTTTGCTCCCGCCGCCGACATCATCGCGCTGGTCGGCGTATTCGCCGTGGCGCGGGTGTTCGGCGCGCTCGCGGCGATGGACACCGGAACCTCGTTCGGCGGCCTGGGCGCGCGGCGCGAGATGATGATCGGCTTCCTCGCCGAGCCGGCGATGCTGATGACGCTGTTCACCGCGGCGTTCATCTCCGGCTCGACGCAGCTGCCGACGATCGTCGAGACGCTGGCGCACCGCGAATTCGCGATCTACCCGAGCCTCGCATTCGCGGGGGTCGCGTTCCTCATGGTGCTGCTCGCCGAGAACGCGCGCATCCCGGTGGACAACCCGGCGACCCACCTCGAGCTCACCATGATCCACGAGGCCATGATCCTCGAGTATTCGGCGCGGCACCTCGCGCTGATCGAGTGGGCCGTGGCGATCAAGCTGGTCGCCTACATGGGGATCGGCTTCGCGCTGTTCCTGCCCTGGGGCATCGCCCCGGCGCAGGACTGGGCGGCGCTGCCGCTCGCGCTTGGCGCGCTCACCGCCAAGCTCGCCGTTGCCGGCGCCGGACTTGCGCTCATCGAGGCGCTGCTCGCGAAGATGCGCCTGTTCCTGGCGTCCGAATTCCTGTCGACCGCCTTCCTGCTCGCGGTGCTCGGCATGCTGATCCATTTCGTGGTGCACGCATGAGCGCGGCGCTGCCGCTCAGCAGCCAGCTGGTCAACCTGCTCGCGGCGCTGCTGCTGCTGCTCGCCTTCGCGATGCTGGCGCAGCGCCGCGTGCTGACGCTGATCAAGCTGTATGCCTGGCAGGGCGCCGCGCTCGCCCTGTCGACCCTGATCGTGGCCTACATCACCGGCCACTGGCATCTGTACTTCTCCGCGGCCCTGACCCTGCTGCTCAAAGTGATCCTGATCCCGTGGGTGCTGCACCGGCTGATCGACAAGCTGTCCGTGCGCTGGGACGTAGAGACGCTGATCAACATCCCGGCCACGATGCTCGTCGGCATCGGCCTCGCGATCTTCGCCTTCGCGCTCGCCACCCCCATCTCGCAGATGGCGAGCACCATCACGCGCTCGACGCTCGGCATCGCGCTCGCCAGCGTGCTGCTGTCGTTCCTGATGATGATCGTGCGCCGCAAGGCGGTGCCGCAGGTGATCGGCTTCCTGTCCATGGAGAACGGCGTGTTCTTCGCCGCGACCAGCGCCACCTACGGAATGCCGCTGGTCGTCGAGCTCGGGATCGCGCTCGACGTGCTGGTGGGCACCTTCATCTTCGGCATCTTCTTCTTCCACATCCGCGAGCAGTTCGACAGCCTCGAGATCCGTCACATGGAAAAGCTGAAGGAAGATTGATGGAGATCGCGCTCGTCCTGGGGGTGCCGCTCGCGGGGGCGGTGCTGCTCGCCGCCTTCGGCCACCGACCCTGGGCGCCCGAGGCGAACGCGGCGGCCAGCCTCGGCACGCTGGCCGCCGCGGCGCTGCTCACCGCGCGCGTGATCGCGGACGGCCCGATGACCGCGCTCAACGAGCAGGTGTTCGTCGATCCCTTCAACGTGTTCCTGGTGGCGCTCACCGCGTTCGTGGCGTTCACCACTGCTTTGTTCTCGCGCCCCTACATGCGCACCGAAGAGCACCACCAGCGCGTCAACAGCGCGCGCCTTCGGCTCTACCACAGCATGTACCAGCTGTTCAGCTTCACCATGCTGCTCACGCTGCTGTCGAACAACGTCGGCATGCTGTGGGTGGCGATGGAGGGGGCGACGCTCTCCACGGTGCTGCTGGTATCGCTGTACCGCACCCCGGCGAGCCTGGAAGCTGCCTGGAAGTACTTCATCCTGTGCTCGGTCGGCATCGCGCAGGCGCTGTTCGGCACCATCCTGCTCTACTTCGCCGCCGAGAAGGTGCTCGGCCCCGGCGGCCACGCGCTGCTCTGGACCCACCTGCACGAAGTGCGCGGCGAGCTCGAGCCCACCGTGCTGTCGCTCGCCTTCGTTTTCCTGCTGGTCGGCTACGGCACCAAGGTCGGGCTCGTGCCGCTGCACAACTGGCTGCCCGACGCGCACGCCGAGGGCCCGACGCCGATCTCGGCAGTGCTCTCCGGGCTGCTGCTCAACGTGGCGCTCTACGCCGTGGTGCGCAGCAAGGTGCTGGTGGACGGCGCGCTCGAGCGCAATTTCTCGGGCGGGCTGATGATGGGCTTCGGCCTGCTTTCGGTGGTGGTGGCCGCGTTCTTCCTCTCGCGCCAGAAGGACATCAAGCGCATGTTCGCCTATTCGTCGATCGAGCACATGGGGATCATGACGTTCGCCTTCGGCATGGGCGGGCCGGTCGCCGCGTTCGCCGGCCTGCTTCACATGACCGTGCACTCGCTCACCAAGTCGGCGATCTTCTTCACCGTCGGGCACGCCACGCAGGCCTGCGGCACCCAGGACATGGGCTCGATCCGCGGCCTAATCCAGCAGAGCCCGACTATCGGCTGGGGGCTCGCGCTCGGCACCCTCGCGATCCTTGGCATGCCGCCGTTCGGCGTGTTCACGAGCGAGTTCATGGTGCTCACGACGGCCATGCACGAGCATTCCTGGGCAACGCCGTTCCTGCTGATCGCGCTCGGCGTCGCTTTCGCGGCGATCTTCGGCAAGGTGCAGCCGATGATATTCGGCGAGACGAGCGCGGCGCCGCTGCCGCACCGTCCTGCGCTGGTCCCGGTATTCGTGCATCTCGCGCTCGTGCTGCTGCTCGGCCTGTATATTCCACCGTACCTCGTCGACTGGTATCGCCAGGCGGCGGCCTTCATCGGATGAGCCTGCCCTTCCCCGATCTCGGCATCGAGGCACGACGATTGCCCGGCGCGCTGCCCGCGTGGCACGCCGAGCTCGAGCGCGATGCCCTGCGCGGCGTGGCCGAGAAGGCGCGCGCGCAGAAGGCGCGGCTGGTGGCGCTTTGGGCAAGCGACGAAACGCCGCGCGGCGCAGGCTACGTGCTTCACGTCGCGCTCGCCCTGCGCGCCGGGCTGGCGTGGCTCAGCGTCGCGCTCGAGCGCGAGCACCCCCGCTACCCCGGAATCGCCGACATCTTCCCCGCCGCGAGCCGCATGCAGCGTGCCGCCTACGACCTGCTCGGCGTGCACGCGCAGGCGAACGCAGACCAGCGCAAGTGGCTGCGCCACGGCGCGTGGCCCGGGGGCGTGTTCCCGCTGCGCAAGGATTTCGATGCCGCGGCGCGCTTCGATACCGGCGAGGACCGCTACCCTTTCGTACGCGTCGAGGGGGAAGGCGTGCACGAGATTCCGGTCGGGCCGGTCCACGCCGGCACCATCGAGCCGGGCCACTTCCGCTTCTCGATCGTCGGCGAGAAGATCCTGCGGCTCGAGGAGCGCCTCGGCTATAAGCACAAGGGCATCGAAAAACGCTTCGAGGAACTGAGCGCGGAGGACGGCGCGCGCCTCGCCGGCCGGGTGAGCGGCGACTCGACCGTCGCCTACGCCTGGGCTTACGCCATGGCGCTCGAGGGCGCGTGCGGCGTCGAAGTCCCAGCGCGCGCCGCCGCGCTGCGCGGCGTCGCGCTCGAGCTCGAGCGCATCGCAAACCATCTGGGCGACCTGGGCTATCTCGGCAACGACGTCGCCCTGTCGTTCGGCTTCTTCCAGTTCTGGCGCCTGAAGGAGGATCTTCTGCGGCTGCAGCGCGAGCTGCTCGGGCACCGTTACCTGATGGACTACGTGGTGCCGGGCGGCGTCGCACGCGACCTCGAAGCTGCGGGCAGCGAGCGCCTGCGCGAAGCGCTCGCCGCGCTGGAGGCCGAGATCGCCGTCCTGCGCGCCATCTACGACGAGCACGCGGGCGCCCAGGACCGGTTCATCATGACCGGACAGGTGTCGCCCGAGCTTGCCGAGCGGCTCGGCCTCACCGGCCTTGCCGGGCGCGCAAGCGGACAGGCGCACGACCTGCGTTTCGATTTGCCGGTACCACCCTACCAGGATCTCGCCGTGCGCGTCGCCGGGCACATTCGCGGCGACGTCGCGGCGCGCGTCTCGGTGCGCTTCGAGGAGCTGGCAGAGTCGCTGCGGCTGATCCGCGCGCTGCTCGAGCGCATGCCGGGCGGCGAGCTGCGGGCTCCAATGCCGGCGCCGCAGCCCGGGCGGCGCGGCTGCGGCTGGATCGAAGGCTGGCGCGGCGACGTCTTCCTCGCGCTCGAGACCGCGGCTGAAGGCAGGTTGCATCGCGTGCATCCCCACGACCCGTCGTGGCAGAACTGGCCGGCGCTCGAGCGCGCCGTGCTCGGCAACATCGTCCCGGACTTCCCGCTTATCAACAAGTCGTTCAACCTGTCCTACAGCGGCCAGGACCTCTAGCCATGTACCAGATCCTGAAGCAGATCGCCAAGACCGGCCTTGTCAGCGAGCCTGCCCCGCAGCCCGACGAGGCGCTGCGCCTCGGGGCGCAGCGCCTGCGGGAAACGGTGCTCGAGCATTTCGGGCGCTCGCTCGCGATCCGCCACGTGGATGCCGGCTCCTGCAACGGCTGCGAGCTCGAGATCCATGCCTGCAACAGCCCCTACTACAACCTCGAGCGCCTGGGCGTGCGCTTCGTCGCCAGCCCCCGCCACGCCGACCTGCTGCTGGTCACAGGACCGGTGTCGCGCCACATGGAGGAGGCGTTGCGCCGCACCTACGACGCGACGCCGGAGCCCAAGCTCGTGGTAACGATCGGCGATTGCGGCTGCAGCGGGGGGATCTTCGGCGAGAGCTACGCCAGCCGCGGGCGCGTCTCGAACGTGATTCCGGTCGACGTGGCCGTGCCGGGGTGCCCGCCGGAGCCCGCGGCCATCATCCAGGGGATCCTGACCGCGGTCAGCTCGGCTAGCGGCCGCCGCAGCTCCCCGGCATCGCGCTGACCGGATAGCCCTTGCAGGTCCAGCTCACGTTGGCGGCCTGGAGCGCGGGCGTGATCGCCACTTCGAGGGCGTTCTTGCCGTTCCAGCCGCGGATCGCGCCGTTGTCGGCGACGATCCATTTCATCTCGCCGTGCTCGCGATCGTTCCTCGGCGCGATCTTCACGCCCTTTCCCGAACCGGCGAGGCTGCCGGACTTCTGCGCCGCCGCCGCGACCTGCTGCTTCGCCGCATCGGCGCCGCTGATCAGGGCTTGCGCAGCGCCCATGGCCTGGGCGCCCTGCATCTGCGGCAGCACATACGAAACCGCGACGAACGCGACCAAGGCCAGCGCTGCGACAATAAGCAAGGCGATGCGCATGTTGTTTTTCCCCTTTCGCTTCGCTCCTCAGAGCGAAGGCCAGCTTAACATGGGGTGTCGGGGCGTTGCATGGTGACGCGGCAAATTCGTGTCAAAGGCCGCGTACAGGGCGTCGGCTTCCGTGCCGCGCTACGCCACGAGGCGCGAAAACTGGGCGTCAACGGCTGGGTCAGGAACCGCGCGGACGGCAGCGTCGAGGCGATGCTTCAGGGCCCCGAGGAGATCGTCGAATCCTTGATCGCCTGGGCGCGCCGCGGTCCGCCCGGTGCCGTGGTTGCGCAGCTGATCGCAGCCCAGGGCGATGCGCAGGAGCCGTCTTACGCCGGGTTCGAACTGCACCCCACGGTCTAGGCGCTCTTGCGCCGTTTCAAGGCATTGACCACCGAGAATTCCCACGGCCGGCACGCCGCCAGGAGCGCAATGCCCACGCGGCGTCCGCTCGGAACCGAGGAGTCGGTCTCGGCAAGCTGGTTGAAATCCACGACCAGGCGCTCCAGCCGGCGCTTGAGCACCGCGGCCGACTCGGCCGAGAGCACGCGCGACTCGAATCGCAGCAGCTCGAGCGGCGCGTCGAACCGTCCGGCGAGGAATTCGCCCATCACACGGCGGCCGTAGGCCTTCTTCACCGGGCCGCCGGCGCGCCAGCGGAAGTCCCGGGGCACCCTGAGCCGCACGCGCTCGCGCGGCCCCCAATCGATCAGCTTGAGCTTCTCGAGCCGGGCGAAGGCGAGCGTCAGCTCGGCGCGTGTGATGGAAAACGTATCGAGTACCTCCTCGAAGCGCCAGTCGTTCAGCACCAGCCAGAACACCGAGAGCAGGCGCTCGTCGCGCGCGAGCGCCGCCTCCTGCTCGTGCGCGAGCTCCAGCGGCCCCGAGGCCGCGCCGCGGCTCATGCGCGCGACGTCATGCAGCTCGAGATCGAGCACCGCCAGGATCTCCTCGATGCGCGCGAGGCTGAAGCTGCCGCGGGAAAACATGCGCTTCACGCTCGCCTCCGAGAGCCGCAGCTCGCGCGCCAGGCCGGCATAGGTGAGGCCCCGGGCGCGCACGCTTTTCTTGAGCGCCTCAACGAAGCGGCTGCGGGAAGGCATGCGACGCACGGTAGCAGATTCCGATACCTGCGCTGCAGGTATTGCGCTGCAGCAAGCTGCCGCCGAACAATCGGCGGCATCGCATCGACCCGGGGAGGCTCTCATGCCAAGCATGCTCACTATCCCGTTGTCCGCTTTGGAGCTGCAAGACGCGGTGCGCCACGCCCGCCGCATCGACCCCGCGCGGCTGGACCGCATCCTGCGCCACGACGCAGATCGCGGTCTGGTCGAGGTGCAGGCCGGCACGACCTGGAAGGCGCTCGCCGAGCGCTTGCGTCCCGGAGACGCCGAGGTGGCGGGGATTCCCACCACCCTGGCGAGCGTCGGCGAGAGCATCGCCGCGAACGCCGCCGGGCCCGACGGGCGCCCGGCCGTGGCGCATGTCGAGTCGCTCGCCCTGGTCACGCCGGACGGCGAGCTGCGGCGCGCGAGCCGCACGGTGCATCCCGAGTTGTTCGGCCTCGCCGTCGGCGGACACGGACTGTTCGGCGCCGCCTACAGCGTCACCCTGCGCGTCGCCTCGCTCGAGCGCGCCGTGAGCGAGTCCCTGGCGGGCACGCCGCGGGTCCTCCCCGACGCCGGGTCCCCCGCGCGCTGGGTTCATGTCCTGGTTCCGCCCGAACGCCTCGAAGCCTACCTCGGCGAGGCCCGGGCGGTGTGCGCCGCCTGGCACCTCGCCGTGGAGGCGCTCGAGGTGCGCCGCACGCGGCCGGAGGACGAGACCTTCCTGCGCTGGGCGCGACGCGAGTTCGCCGAGGTGAGTCTGCGGCTGGGCGACTGGAGGGCGATCGGCGGCGCGGTGCGCACCACGCAGGCGCGCCTGGCGCTGATCGACGCAGCGATCGCGCAAGGCGGAAGTTTTCCGATCGCCTTTACGCCGGACGCGACGCGCGAGCAGATCGACGCCTGCTACCCGCAGCTCAACCGGTTTCTCGCAGAGAAGCGCAGGTTCGACCCGGCCGGGCGCCTGGTGAACGCCTGGTATTTCCGTCAGTGCACCGTGCTCGGCCGCGAGCCCTGCCAAGTGCGCTGGGGGCCCTAGGCGCTCGCGTAGAGGACCTGGACGTTCTCCGGGGCGAGCCAGTCGCCCAGGTCGGCGAGCAGTCGGGTATCGGGCCGCACGCGCCAGGCTTCGCCGAGCACCACATCGCACGCCCCGACGCCGTTCTGGTAGCTCACGACGACCTGGCATGCGCCGCCGCCGGTGGCCCGGTAAGGCGCCAGCATCTGCTGCAGCCGCTTCGCGTCCGCCTGCCCGTTCATCGCGATGCGAAGGCGCGCCGCGAACCGTCCGCGCAGCGTGTCGAGGTCGAGCAGGTCCTCCGCCGCGACCCGCAGCCCCCCTGAAAACTCGTCCTTCTGCACCTTGCCCTGCACCACGAGAAGCGAGTCCTCCTTCAGCTTGTCGCGGTGCTTCTCGAACAGCTCGTTGAACACCGTGATCTCGACCTGGGCGCTGGCGTCATCGAGCATCACCACCATCATGCGGCCGCGCCGCGTCATCTGCGTGCGCGCCGAGGAAACGACGCCCGCCATCCACACGGCGTGCGAAGCAGGCGATAGCGCCGCGAGCGCAGTGCGCGGGAAACCGGCGAGCTGGCGCTCGTAAACCGAGAACAGGTGACCCGAGAGGTAGAAGCCCAGCGCCGCCTTCTCTTCCAGCAGCGTCTGCCCGAGGCTCC
Organism: Burkholderiales bacterium; assembly: GCA_035514595.1. Lineage (GTDB taxonomy): Bacteria > Pseudomonadota > Gammaproteobacteria > Burkholderiales > SG8-39 > SCGC-AG-212-J23. The sequence goes on along the minus strand of DATKAX010000245.1, from coordinate 46,194 downwards.
AGGGAGCCGCCTCGATCACGACATGCCCGCCGCCGCGCGGCGCCTCGGCCTCGCCGAACAGGCTGTCCTGAGAGGCCTGGCGCTCGACCTGCTCGGCGGCCTCGAGCGCGCGTCCGACCGAGGCGAGCAGCCGTGCGCGGTTGGCGTCGATGCCATCGAAGGCGCCGGCGCGCACCAGCGCCTCGACCACGCGGCGGTTGACGATCCGCTTGTCGATGCGGCGGCAGAAGTCGAACAGGCTTTCGAATCGGCCTGCGCGCCGCGCCTCGAGCAGCGCCGAAATCGCGGCCTCTCCGGTGCCGCGCACCGCGCCCAGCCCGTAGCGGATGGTGCTGCGGTCGACGGGAACGAAGCGGTACTCGGATGCGTCGATGTCCGGCGGCAGGATGGTCAGGCGGTTGGCGAGGCCGTCCTCGTGGAACTGGCGCACCTTGTCCGTATCGTCGATGACCGCCGACAGGTTGGCGGCGACGAACGCCGCCGCGTGGTGCGCCTTCATGTAGGCGGTCTGGTAGGCGAGCAGCGCGTAAGCGGCGGCGTGCGACTTGTTGAAGCCGTAGCCCGCGAACTTCTCCATCAGGTCGAAGAGCTGCGTCGCCCTGGCGCGCGCCACGCCGTTCGCCTGCGCGCCAGCCACGAAGATGTCGCGCTGCTGCGCCATTTCCTCGGGCTTTTTCTTGCCCATCGCCCGGCGCAGAAGGTCGGCGCCGCCGAGCGTGTAGCCGCCGATGACCTGCGCGATCTGCATCACCTGCTCCTGGTAGACCATGATGCCGTAGGTCGGGCCGAGGATCGGCTCGAGGCGCGGATCGAGGTACTCGACGCGCTTGCCGTGCTTGCGGTCGATGTACTCGGGGATCAGATCCATCGGCCCCGGCCGGTAGAGCGCCACCAGCGCGATCACGTCCTCGAAGCGGTCGGGGCGGGCGCGCTTGATCAGGTCTCGCATGCCGCGCGATTCCAGCTGGAACACCGCGGTGGTGTTGGCCGAGGAAAGGAGCCCGTAGGTCTGCGCATCATCCAGGGGAATCTTTTCCAAGGAAAACCCTGGCTCGCCCAGGCCGCGCACGTAGCGCTCGGCCCAGTCGAGGATGGTCAGCGTCGTCAGCCCGAGGAAGTCGAACTTCACCAGCCCGACGGCCTCGACGTCGTCCTTGTCGAGCTGGGATACGACGTTCGAGGTGCCTTCCGCCGCATACAGGGGACAGAAGTCGGTGAGCCGGCCCGGCGCGATCAGCACGCCGCCGGCATGCATGCCGACGTTGCGCACCAGGCCCTCGAGCTTGCCGCCGAGCTCGAGCAGCTCCCGCACCTCGTCCTCCTGGCGCTCGCGCTGGGCAAGCAGCGGCTCCATTTCGCGCGCCATCTCGAGCGTGATGGTCTTGCCGGGCTGCACCGGGATGAGCTTCGCGAGCTGGTCGCAGAAGCCGTAGCCGAGATCGAGCACGCGGCCGACATCGCGCACCACCGCGCGCGCGGCCAGGGTGCCGAAGGTGACGATCTGCGAAACGCTGTCTTCGCCGTACTTGCCGCGCACGTAGCCGATCACCCGATCCCGGCCATCCTGGCAGAAGTCGATGTCGAAGTCCGGCATCGACACGCGCTCGGGATTGAGGAAGCGCTCGAACAGCAGGTCGTAGCGCAGTGGATCGAGATTGGTGATGCCGAGGGCGTAGGCGACCAGCGAGCCTGCGCCCGAGCCACGTCCCGGGCCCACGGGCACGCCGTTCGCGCGCGCCCAGTTGATGAAATCAGCGACGATCAGGAAATAGCCCGCGAAGCCCATCTGCACGATGGTGCGGATCTCGAAATCCAGGCGCTCGCGGTATCGCGGCAGGTCTTCGGGCGGCAGCCGAAGGCTTTCTGCCCGTCCCGCGAGCCCCGCCTCGGCCTGGATTCTCAGGTAATCGTCGATCGACACGCCCTGCGGCGTGGGGAACGCCGGCAGGCGGTTCCTGCCGAGCTCGATCTCGAGGTTGCAGCGGCGCGCGATCTCCAGGCTGTTCTCGAGCGCCTGCGGAATGTCGGCGAACGCCGCTGCCATTTCCTCCTGGCTCTTGAAGAACTGCTCGGCGCTGAACTGCTTCGGGCGCCGCTGATCGCCCAGCACGTAGCCCTGCGCGATGCAGACGCGGGCCTCGTGCGCCTTGAAATCGTCCGGCTCGAGAAACTGCACCGGGTGAGTGGCCACCACCGGCAGGCCGAGCCGCGTGGCGAGGGCGACCGAGCGCGACAGCAGGGCTTCGCCGGCGGGATGGCCGGCGCGCTGCAGCTCGATGTAGTAGCGCCCCGGGAAGTGATCCGCCCAGCGCTTCGCGAGCTGCTCGGCGAGCTCGGCATGGCCTGCCAGCAGGGCCTGCCCCAGATCGCCCGAGCCGGCTCCCGAGAGCGCGATCAGGCCGTCGGTCGGGGCCTCCTCCAGCCAGGCCCGCGCGATTTCGGCCCGTCCGCGATGCGCGTTCCTGAGCCAGGCCCGCGACAGCAGCTCGCAGAGCCTGCGGTAGCCTGCGCGCGAGGCGCACAGCAGCAGGAAACGAAACGGCTTTTCGCGGTCGGCCTCGTTTTGCAGCCAGCAGTCGGCGCCGATGATCGGCTTGATTCCGGCGGCGCGGGCGGCGCCGTAGAACTTGATCATCCCGAAGAGGTTGGCCGCGTCCGTGAGCGCCAGCGCGGGCATGCCGTCGGCCGCCGCACGCTTCACGACGTCGTCGAGGCGCACGATACCGTCGGTCACCGAGTACTCGCTATGGATCCTCAGGTGAACGAAGCGCGGCCTTGCCATGCCCAAAAATTCTACCGGAAAGGTCTCCCGCGAAGCGCTGGAACGACCTCAAGTAACATCGGCGGGCCATGCCGCCCGCGCTCCCCGCCCTGCTCGCCGGCGCCACCTGCATCGCGCTGTCGCCGATCTTCGTGCGGGTTTCCGAGGCCGGGCCGACGGCCACCGCGTTCTGGCGCGTCGCGCTCGCCGTGCCGGCGCTCTGGCTCGTATACCCATTCTTCCGGCCGCTCGCGGCCACGCGGCAGGCGATCCACTGGCCGCTGATGCTCGCCGCCGGGGTCGCCTTCGCCGGTGATCTCGGTTTCTGGCACGCCTCGATCCAGCTTACCTCGGTCGCAAACTCGACGCTGCTCGCCAACCTTGCCGCGATATTCGTCACCCTCGCGGCGTGGCTGTTCCTCCGGCAAAAGCCGAGCGGCATGTTTCTCGCGGGACTCGTGACGGCGCTCGCCGGCGTCGCGCTGCTCGTGCGCTCGAGCCTCGCTTTTTCGCCCCAGGGCCTGGTGGGCGACGCCCTCGGAGTCGTCACCGCGATGTTCTACGCCGGCTACATCCTGGCTGTGAAAGGGCTGCGCGATCGCGGCAGCACCGCGGTGCATGTCATGGCCGTGACCAGCACCATTACCGCGATCTTCCTTTTCCCCGTGGCGCTCGTCTCCGGCGAGCAGATGCTGCCCGTCACGACCCAGGGCTGGGCGACGCTCGCCGGCCTCGCGCTCGTCTCGCACGCCGCCGGGCAGGGATTGATCGCTTACGCCCTCGCCCACCTGCCTGCAGCATTCTCTTCGGTGAGCCTGCTCTTCCAGCCGGTGATGGCGGCAGCGTTCGCCTGGCTGCTGCTCTCGGAGGGACTCGCGCCGCTGCAGGTGGCAGGCGGCGTGGTGGTGCTGGCCGGAATCTACCTTGCCCGGCGCGGGTCGAGCTAGACCAGACGCACTTGCGCCTCGCCCGGCGATGGCTCGATCGAGCCGATCGCGTAGACGGTCTCCCCGGAGGCGCCCAGGATCTGCGCGGCGCGCCTCGCGTCGGCGGCATCGACGATGACCACCATCCCGATGCCGCAATTGAAGACCCGGTGCATCTCGTCCTCGGCGATGTCGCCCTGCTCCTGGAGCCAGCGGAAAAGCCGCGGGCGGGGCCAGGCGCCTTTCTCTATTCTCGCCGCGAGTCCTCGAGGGAGGATGCGCGGCACATTGCCGGTAAGGCCGCCACCCGTGATGTGCGCGAGGCCCTTCACCGGGACCGCTTCCAGGAGCTCGAGCACCGGCTTCACGTAGATGCGCGTCGGCTCGAGAAACTCGGCGACCCGATCGGACCCGGCGTGCTCGAGCAGTTTGCGGATCAGCGAATAGCCGTTGGCGTGCGGGCCGCTCGAGGCGAGCCCGAGGATCGCATCGCCGGGACCGATCGATCGCCCGTCGATGATGCGTGATTTCTCGACCACGCCGACGCAGAACCCGGCAAGGTCGTATTCGCCTTCCGGGTACATGCCGGGCATCTCCGCGGTCTCGCCGCCGATCAGCGCGCATCCGGCGAGCTCGCAACCGCGCGCAATGCCCTTGACGACCTCGGCGGCGACGCCCGTATCGAGCTTGCCGCAGGCGAAATAATCGAGGAAGAACAGCGGCTCGGCGCCCTGCACGAGCACGTCGTTCACGCTCATCGCCACCAGGTCGACGCCGATGGTGTCGTGCCGCCCGAGCGCAAAGGCGAGCTTGAGCTTGGTCCCGACCCCGTCGGTGCCCGACACCAGCACGGGATGGCGATACTTCCGGGGAATCTCGCAAAGCGCCCCAAAGCCGCCGATGCCCGCCAGCACCTCGGGGCGCAGCGTCCTGCGGGCGAAGGGCTTGATCGCCTCGATCAGCGCGTCCCCGGCGTCGATGTCGACGCCGGCGTCGCGGTAGGTGATCGGGTTCGGCATGCTAGAGTCGGGGCGGGATTTCCACGATTCTACCGATCGTCGGGTCATGCAGCAGCTACCGCTCGAGATGGTGCCGCCGGCGGAGCCGGATTTCGACAACTATGTCGCCGGCGCCAACGCCGAGGCGCTTGCCGGCGTGCGCAGCCTCGCCGCCGGCGAGCTGCGCGAGGCCATCGTGTACCTGTGGGGGCGGCCGGGCAGCGGCCGCACGCACCTGCTCACAGCCGCGTTGCGCGCGAACCCCGCGCTTGTGGCCGCCGACGACGTCGAAACGCTCCGCCCGGGGCACCTGCAGGCGCTGTTCGTCGCGATCGACGCCGCCCGCGACGGGAGCGGCCCGGCGGTGCTCGCTTCGGGCAGCACCGCTCCCGCACATCTCGCCCTGCGGGAGGATTTGAGGACGCGCCTTGCCTGGGGACTCGTCTATCAGCTCCAGCCCCTTTCCGACGCCGACAAGGCCCGGCACTTGCGCTCGCAAGCCGAGCGGCGCGGGCTGCGGCTCGGCGACGAGGTCCTCGAATATCTTTTAACACGCCTGCCGCGCGACATGAGCACGCTGCTGGCCGTATTGGAAGTGCTTGATCGGTATTCGCTTGTCCGGCAGCGAGCACTGACCCTGCCGCTAGTGCGGGAAGCATTGGCGGCGGCGCAACAGAGGGCAGAACTGCCTCGACAAACACGCTTGCCGTGAGTAAATTAAGTTTTCTATAAACTGGAATGCGCGCCGTGCGATTGCCGAGGCTTTTCCTGCTGGCGTTTGCCCTGGGCGCCGCGCTTGCCGCGGCCGCGCCGGCGCACGCGCAATCAGGGCTTCGGGTACCGCAACGCGCAGAGCCGGGCCTCGATCCGACGTTCGCGCGCGGCTGGCTCGCCTCCGAGTACGAGCGCTTCAACCCCCGGATGCAGTGGTCGTATACGTTCGGCGAGCGCGGTAGCCTCGGCATGTCGCTTGCCCAGGGCTGGGAGCACGACCGGGAGCAGCGCCAGGTTTCCGTGTTCGGCCGCTACTGGCTGTCGCCCGATTGGGCGGTAAGCGCGGAAACGCTCTCGAGCGAACCCGGCGGGCTTTTGCGCCTGCAGGATTTCCGCATCGGCGTGCAGCGCCGCTTCTAGCCCGTCCCGGGATCGCGGTGGCGCAGCGGGTAGAATGCGGCGCGCGATGCGCCTCGCTCTGTTCGATCTCGACAACACCCTGCTGCGCGGCGACAGCGACTTCGAATGGGGCCAGTTCCTCGTCGACCGGGGCGTGCTCGACCGCGAGCGCTACGAAGCCCAGAACCGGGAGTACTACGAGCAATACGCCGCCGGCACGCTCGACATCCACGAGTACCTCGGGTTCGCGCTGCGGCCGCTCGCCGAGCACTCGCCGGAGGACCTCGCCCGGTGGCACGCCGACTTCATGCGCAGCCGCATCGCGCCGATGATCTCTCCGGCGGCGCGCGCGCTGGTCCGGGAGCACCTCGCCCGCGGCGACCTGTGCGCGATCATTACCGCGACCAACAGCTTCGTCACCTCGCCGATCGCGTGCGAATTCGGCGTCGCGCACCTTGTCGCGACCGAGCCCGAGTCGCGCAACGGACGCTTCACCGGCCGTGTTGCCGGGACGCCCTGCTTCCGCGACGGCAAGGTGCGGCGCCTGGAACAGTGGCTGTCGGGGCTCGGACGCCACCTCGACGAGTTCCAGGAAAGCAGCTTCTACAGCGACTCGCACAACGACCTGCCCCTGCTCGAGAGGGTAACGCGACCGGTCGCCGTGGATCCCGATCCGCAGCTCTGCGCCGAGGCGGCCCGCCGCGGCTGGGCGGTGATCTCGCTGCGCCGGTAGAATTCCGGCCCTTGATGATCAAGAGGTTCATCCGGCGGGTTCTCGGGCTGCCTTCCGATCGGATGGTTCGCGTAGCGCAGGGCAAGCACGGCCTCGCCCGCGACGCGCTGTCCGCGCCCGCGGCCAGGGTTTGCGCGGTGCTGCGCGAGGCGGGCTTTTCGGCCTACGTGGTCGGCGGCGCCGTGCGCGACCTGCTGCTGGGCATCGTACCGAAGGACTTCGACGTCGCGACAGACGCGCGCCCCGAGCAGATCAAGCCGCTGTTCCGGCGCGCGCTCATCATCGGACGGCGCTTTCGCCTGGTCCACGTCATGATGGGCGGCGATACCGTCGAAGTCTCGACGTTCCGCACGGCGGATCCGCAAACCGCCGAGAAAGACGAGCATGGGCGGGTGCTGCGCGACAATGTCTTCGGCAGCCAGGAAGAGGACGCCCGGCGGCGCGACTTCACGATCAACGCGCTTTACTTCGATCCCGCCACCGAGGAGGTGGTTGATTTTCACGGCGGCCTCACCGACCTGAAAAAGCGCACCTTGCGAATGATCGGCGATCCGGACACGCGCTACCGCGAGGACCCGGTGCGCATGCTGCGGGCGGTGCGGCTCGCGGGGAAGCTCGCGCTCACCATCGACCCGGCGACGCGCAAGCCGATCCGCGAGCTCGCGCCGCTGATCGAGCGCGTGCCGCCTGCGCGGCTGTTCGACGAGATGCTGAAGCTGCTGCTCTCGGGCCACGCGAGCGCCTGCCTCCGGCAGTTGCGCGAAGTCGGGCTGCACGAGGGGCTGCTGCCGCTGCTCGACGTGATCCTCGAGCAGCCGCTCGGCGAGCGCTTCGTGACGCTCGCCCTCGCGCAGACCGACGAGCGCGTGCTCGCCGAGCGCCCGGTTTCGCCCGCGTTCCTGTTCGCGGCGCTGCTCTGGCACGAGGTGCTCGCGGCCTCGAAGGCTCGCCAGGCGCGCGGTGAGAAGCCGATCGCCGCGCTCGAGAGCGCGATGGACGAAATTCTCGAGACGCAGTCCGCCAAGCTCGCGATCACCCGCAAGCTGATCGCCACCATGCGCGAGGTCTGGACGATGCAGCCGCGCTTCGAGATACGCTCGGGGAACCGCGCCTACCGCCTGCTCGAGTCGCCGCGCTTTCGCATGGCGTACGACTTTCTCGCGCTGCGCGCGGCGAGCGGCGAGGTGCCAGCCGAGCTGGAGACCTGGTGGCGCGCGTTCCAGGGCGCCGACGCGGAGGCGCGCAAGGCGATGCTGCTGCCCGACACCGGACCGCGCAAGCGCCGGCGCCGCCGTCGCAAGAAGCGGCCCGACGCGACGGCGCCCGAAGCCGCGTGACCCGCGCCTACGTGGGAGTGGGCTCGAACCTGGGCGAGCCGCGGGAGCAGGTGGAACGCGCGCTGCGCGAGCTTGCCCGGCTGCCGCATACCCGCCTCGCGAGGCGCTCGTCGCTGTACCGCTCCGAGCCCGTCGGCTACGCCGCGCAGCCGCCCTACGTGAACGCGGTGGCGCAGCTCGAGACCGGCCTCGGCGCGAGCGAGCTGCTCGGCGAGCTGCAGGCGCTCGAGGTGCGGCACGGGCGCACGCGAAGCTTCGCCAATGCGCCGCGCACGCTCGACCTTGACCTGCTCCTGTACGGGGAGGAAGTGGTGGATTCCCCCGGCCTCGTCCTGCCCCACCCGAGGATGCACGAGCGCGCGTTCGTGCTGGAGCCGCTGCTCGAGCTTGACCCCGGGATTGCCATCCCCGGGATCGGCCCGGCGCGCGCGCGGCGCACCGCGTGCGCCGGCCAGGGCGTCCAAAAGATCGCCTCCTGAATGCCGCCGCCGCTCGTGGACAGGTTTCGCCATCTGGTCGTGGAAGGACCGATCGGGGCGGGCAAGACCAGCCTCGCGCGGCGCCTCGCCGCGCGCCTCTCGGCCGACCTGGTGCTCGAGCAGCCGGACGACAATCCGTTTCTCGCGCGCTTTTACCAGGACATGCCGCGCTTCGCGCTGCCGGTGCAGCTGTTCTTCCTGTTCCAGCGCGCCCGCCTGCTGGAGCCTCTCGCGCAGCCCGATATGTTCGGCCGCCCGGTGATCGCCGACTTTCTGATCGACAAGGACCCGCTGTTCGCGCGCATCACCCTGTCGGCCGACGAGCTCGCGCTCTACCAGCGGATCTACGACGCATTGCGACCGCGTTCTCCGGCTCCCGACCTGGTGATCTACCTGCAGGCGCAGCCCGCGACGCTGATCGAGCGCGTGCGGCGCCGAGCTGCGGGCTACGAGCGCGGCATCAGCGAGGAGTACCTCGCGCTGCTCGCCGAGGGCTATGCGCGCTTCTTCTATCACTACGACTCGGCGCCGGTGCTGATCGTCAACTCCGAGAACCTGAATTTCGTCGAGCGCGACTCGGACTTCGAGCTGCTGGTATCGCGCGTTCGCGCCATGAAGACGCGGCGCGAGTTCTTCAACCTCGGGTGATGCAGGTCCTGACCGACATCGCGTCGCTGCGCCGCGCGCTCGCCGCCACGGGGCCGGTCGCGTTCGTGCCGACGATGGGCAACCTCCACGAAGGCCACCTTTCGCTCGTGCGCCTCGCCCGGCAGCGCGCACGCGCCGTTGCCGTCAGCATCTTCGTCAATCGCCTGCAGTTCCTGCCGGGGGAAGACTTCGAGCGCTACCCGCGCAGCTTCGCGCGCGATTGCGACCTGCTGCGCTCGGAAGGCGTCGATCTGCTGTTCGCCCCCGACGAGCAGGTGCTCTACCCCGAGGCGCAGACCTACCGGGTGCGGCCGCCACCGGTGGCCGACGAGCTCGAGGGGCGCTTCCGACCCGGCTTTTTCGACGGCGTGGCGACCGTGGTGCTCAAGCTGCTGAACTGCGTGCAGCCGGCAGCGGCCGTGTTCGGCAAGAAGGACTACCAGCAGCTGATGATCGTGCGCGGCATGGTGCGCCAGTTCGACCTGCCGGTCGAGATCGTCGCGGGGGAGACCGTGCGCGAGCCCGACGGGCTGGCGCTGAGCTCGCGCAATGCCTACCTTTCCGCGGCGCAGCGCGCGGAGGCGCCGCGCCTGCATCGCCTGCTGCGGGAAGTCGCGCACGGCGCCAAGCCCGAGGAGGCCGTGCGCGAGCTTGCCGAGGCGGGCTGGGCGCCCGATTACGTCGAGGTGCGCCGGCAGGTGGATCTTGCCGTACCGCGAGCAGACGACCGCGAGCGGGTGGTGCTCGGCGCCGGACGACTCGGTGGCACCCGGCTGATCGACAACCTGGAGTTCTAGGCCGGGTAGGGGTCGAAAGTCATGGACGCAACCGGGCAGCCCATCGCCTGGGCGAGCCTGTCCATCGCCTCGTCGGTCAGCCGCACAGCCTGGAAATCCGCGTCACCGCCCTTGGAGGCGATGAAGGCCCTGGCCGCAGCCTCGCTGTTCCAGGTCACCACGGGGTCCGGGGTCACCCCTGGAACCTGCCGGCAGATCGGAAAACCGTCGGTCTTGTAGACGATCGCGTACATAGGCCCCCGCCGGCTGAATTTACCCGATGTGGCGGTCGGGCAACAAGGCAATACCCCATCGGGGAACTCCTGATTGCACATCTCAGGGAGGGGGGCGTCTAATGATTGCGGGAGGTACCGGCTGGCTCCCTGCCACGCCGGGCCTAGGCGTTGGAGCCCCGCGAAGGGCTCCTTTATCGGGAGAACCGCAATGAGCAACATGCGCGATGCAGTCGGGCTATGCCTGCCTTACGGCAAGGCCAATTCTCAGTATGAAACCGAGTTCGAGCCGGCCACCGGCACGATCTGGGGCTATTTCAACCCGCGCGGAACGGCCTGCTACAGCCTGGGGCTGCTGAAGGACATCCTTGCGCATGACCAGCGGCTGGCGGCCAACCGCGGGCGCGTCGAGATCGAAGGCACCACGCACGAGGTGAACTACTACGTGACCGGCTCCCGCGTGCCGCGCGTGTTCAACCTCGGTGGCGACCTGGCGCTGTTCGTGCTGCTGATCAAGGCGCGCGACCGCGACGCGCTGGCGCATTACGCCCGGCTCTGCATCGACAACATGTATCCGCGCACGCAGAACTTTTTCAGCCCGACGCTCACCAAGATCGCGCTGGTGCAAGGCGACGCGCTCGGCGGCGGCTTCGAGTGCGCCCTCGCCTCGGATGTGATCGTTGCCGAAGAAAGCGCGCAGCTTGGATTTCCCGAGATCCTGTTCAACCTGTTCCCGGGAATGGGCGCCTACAGCCTGTTGTCGCGCCGCATCGGCATGCGCGCGGCCGAGGAGCTGATTCTCTCGGGCAGGATCCTGCCGGCGGCCAAGCTGCACGAGATGGGCGTTGTGGACGTGCTCGCAAAGGACGGCGAGGGACCGACGGCGGTGCGCGAATGGATCGCCAGAAACGCGAGGCGCAGGAACGGCATGCAGGCCGCGTACCGCGCGCGCAAGCTGGTGAACCCGGTGACCCGCGAAGAGCTCGACGCCATCACGGAGGTGTGGGTCGATGCCGCCTTCCGGCTGCAGGATCGCGACCTCAAGATGATGGGCCGCATCGTGCGCGCCCAGATGCGCCGCACGGAGCTGGGGGACGTCAGCGACGTGACGGCGGAGGCGCTGGCGGAGGAGCGGCTGGCGGCGGCGGGATAAGCGTCCTGCGCCTTCAGTCGGCGACGAGGGAACTGAATCCTCCCTCGCGGAACATCAGGCCGAACTGGTAGAAGTTGACGCGCGTGGAGTTGATGATGAATTGCTGCGCCGCCGGCTCCTCGATCTTCTTAACCAGCACGTTGAGCTTGGCGAGATGGTCGACGTCCATGGTGGCATGGGACGAGAGAAACTTGAACCCCGGCCCGTCGACGTCGCGCCCGATCGCGCGGGCGATCGACTCGGAAACCCGGCCGGCGTACACGGAGGAGACCACCTCGAGGGTATAGAGCATCCCGAGCACGGAACATGGGTGAACCCGTTCGGCGCCGTGATAATTGAACGCGATCATGGCTTGCACGGGGGCGCTCGGTGGATGAGTACGGGCGCCGGCGACATCGCCTCCCACAGCCTGAATGTCCTCAAGCACCCATGTTTCGTGTCCTTTTTCCTCCTCGATGCGCTCGTAGAGCTCGTAGCGGACTTCCCGGTAGCGATCGTCGCAGCGCGCCGCGGCAGCGGCCATGATCGGGCAGAAATGCCAGACGATGTGATACAGGTCGTGCAGAAACGCCCTGTACTCCCCGACCTCCAGCCCGTGGTGGATCATCGTGTGCATCTTGGGGATTTCTTCCAGTCCACGACGGGCCGAATCGGTCATCTCGATCAGGGTGATGAAAAACGACATCTTGTTGGACTCCGCGATAAACGCGCGGCATCAGCGCCGCGGTGCGCGAATTCTAGCGTGCCGAACCGGCGTCAGCCTGTGGATTGCTGCCTGTCTCGCAGGTAGCGCTCGAGCTCGCCGCGTGCCGCGGCGAGCTCGTCGCTGAGCGAACGCAACAGCGCGGGCGCCTGCAGGCGCAGCTCGGCGTCGCTGAGCCGTCCGAGCGCTGCACACAGCTCGGTCAGCTTGTCGGTGCCCATGCTCGCCGAGGAACCTTTCATGGCATGCAGCAGCGACCGGAACTCGCCGTAGTTGCGTCCGGCGAGCGCTTGCTCGACGCGCGCAAGCAGCGCGCTGCCGTCGGCGAGGAACACGCCGATGAGCTTCTCGACGAATGCGACCGAGGAGCCCAGCTCCTCGAGGTGCCCGAGCGTCTCGAGATTGACCACCGAGGCGGGCGCCGCCGCGGAGCGCGGCGCGCGCGCCGGTTGCGCGATCTCCACCCGCCGGGGCTCCTCGGGCCTGACGGCGCAAAACGCCTGAACCTCCTCCAGCAGGCGCAGCGCCTCGATCGGCTTGGGAAGGAACGCGTCGAACCCCGCCTCGAGCGCCTCGCGCTTCGCCTCCGGCGTCACATCGGCCGAGAGCATCAGCACCGGAAGCCGCTCGCGCGCGCGCGTCATCAGCCGGATCGCCTGCAGCGCCTCCATGCCCCCCATTCCGGGCATGTTCCGGTCGAGCAGCACGATGTCGAAGCGCTCGCCTTCCATCGCGTCGAGCGCCTGCTCGCCGTCGTTGGCGAGGGTGACGCCGTGGCCGCCGCGCTCGAGGATCTTGCCGATCACCTCGCGGTTGGTCGGGTTGTCGTCCGCCACCAGCACGCGCAGCCTGCGCGCCGCGGCACCGCCCCGCGCGTAGTCCCGCAGGCGCACCACCCCTTCGCGCACCTCGTCGCCCGCGGCGACCGAGTGCAGCACGTTGAACAGCTGCCGCTTGTCGAACGGCAACTCGAGGACCGCGCCGAAGCCCGCGGAAAGCGCCTCGAACCGCGGCACATCGGCGTTCCGCGGCACCGCGAGCACCGTCGGCGGGGCCGGGTCCGGCACGGCGCGGCGGAAGCGCTGGGCAAGCTTCAGATCCTGACCGGTCGCATAGATGAGAACGCTGTGGTAGGGCTTGGCGAGGCTGATCTCGGCGATCAGGCGCGCCGCGCCCTCGTCGACGCTGGCGACCGTGATGGGGGCCGCGCCCCAGCCCTGCAGGGCATGCTCTACCGGCTCGCGCTGCGCTGCCGGGAAGCCCACCAGCAGCACGCGGGCGCCGGAGAGCTCGCCCGTGCCGGCCGACACGCGCTCGGGCTGTTTCTCGAACTCGACCTCGAACCAGAACGTGCTGCCCAGGCCCACCGCGCTCTCCAGCCCAAGCTTGCCCCCCATCAGGCCCACCAGCTGCTTGGCGATCGTGGTCCCCAGGCCCGTGCCGCCGAAGCGCCTGCCGGTGGATTGGTCGGCCTGGGTAAAGCTCTCGAAAATGTGCGCCTGCGCCTCGGGCGCAATGCCGATGCCGGTATCGCGGATCGAGAACTTGAGGCGTACGGCGGACTCGGTCTCCGACTGCGCCGTGACGTGCAAGGTGACGCTGCCGTGCTCGGTGAACTTGACCGCGTTGCCCGCCAGGTTGATGAGCACCTGGCGCAGGTAATGCGGATCGCCGCGCAACGTCGGCGTCACTTCCGGCATGATCGACACCACGAACTCGACGCCCTTGGCGGCGGCCTGGGCGGCGAGGATGCGGCAGGTGCTGTTGACCAGCGCGTGCAGGTCGAAGTCGGCCTTCTCCAGCACCACCTTGCCGGCCTCGATCTTGGAGAAATCGAGCACATCGTCGATCAAACCGAGCATGACGCGCGAGGAGCTTCGCAGCGTCTGCAGCATGTCGGCCTGCTCGCGGCTGAGCGTGGTGTCGCGCAGCAGATCCGCCATGCCGATGATGGCGTTGAGCGGCGTCCTCATCTCGTGGCTGACCACGGAAATGAATCGGCGCTTGGCCTGGTTCGCCGCCTCGGCGCGCGCCAGCGCGTCGAACAGCTTCGTCACCAGCGAGCGCACGTACAGGCTCAGCGCGACGAAGCCGACCAGAAGCCCGTAACCGATGGCCGAGTAGCTGCGCCAGAACGGGCTTTGCCAGAGCACCAGCGAGAAGCCGATGACGCTGAGCGCGAGGGAAACCACGAGATAGCGCTGGCCGAATCGGAAGCCGTTCGCCAGCGTCACCCAGACGTAGACCAGGAAAAGCGGCGCCGCGCGCTCGTCGAGGAAGATCATGCACCACGTGACCACTGCGACGTCGCCCAGGCAAGCGGCGACGCGCCGCACGACCGAGACGCCGGGCGCGGCAAGGATGCGCATGAAAAGAAGCACCGACACGCCGAGGTACGCGAGCAGCAGCCGGATCGTCGGCTCTTCCTCGTTTGTCAGCGCGCCGGGAACGAGGTAAAGGCAGACCAGGGCGACGACGACGATGCGCACCAGCGCCTGCTCGTGCTCCGTATCCGGGCGCGCCGCCAGCGTGGCGCGCATGCGGGCGATCGCGTCTCTCAGGCCCCTCATCAGCGCGCGTGCGGCGGGTCGCGCCACTCGTTCTGGATCTGCAGCACTTCCTTCTTCATGCCGGCAAAGGCCTCGACCAGGCGCGGATCGAAATGCCGGCCGGCCTGCGAGACCACGTACTCGAGCGCCTGCTCGGTGCTCCACGCCGCCTTGTAGGGGCGAACCGAGGTCAGCGCGTCGTAGACATCGGCCACGGCGACGATGCGCGCGCAAAGCGGGATGTGGTCGCCGACCAGGCCGTTGGGATAGCCCGAGCCGTCGTATTTCTCGTGATGGCCGAGCGCGATCAGCGCCCCCATGCGCACGTACTTGGAGGCGCTGCCCTTGAGGATCTCGTGGCCGATGACCGGATGGCGCCGCATCACGCCCCACTCGCCTTCGTCGAGCCTGCCGGGCTTGAGCAGGATCTGGTCCGGGATGCCGATCTTGCCGATGTCGTGGAGCGGAGCGGCCAGCTCCACGGTTTCCGCCTCGTCGCGCTCCAGGCCCACGGCGTTGGCGATGAGCCGCGAGTAGCGCGACATGCGGATCAGGTGATAGCCGGTCTCCTCGTCGCGGAACTCCCCCGCCCGGGCGAGGCGCAGCAGCGTCTCCTTCTCGCGCTCGCGCACTTCGCGGGTCGCGTCCTCGACCATGTGCTCGAGCAGCCGCCGGCGGTCCTCCAGCGCGAGCTGCTGCCGGCGCAGCGTGAGCAGGTTGCGGCAGCGGGCAAGGCACTCGCGGGCGTCGACCGGCTTGGTGAGAAAATCGGTAATCCCGGCGTCGAGCGCGGCGTAGCGCACCTTGCGATCGTCGTGCACGGTCACCATCACGATCGGCACGTGCTCGTAGCCGGGGAGCGCGCGCAGCCGCTTCACGAACTCGATGCCGTCCATCTCCGGCATCATGTAGTCGACCAGCACCAGGTCGGAGATGTGGCGCGTGGCCCAGACCACGGCGTCGACCGGCCGCGCGAAGCCCTCGACCGCGACCCGTTCGTCGAGGCTGCGGACCACCTGCTCCAGAATGGCGCGTCCGGTCGACTGGTCGTCGACCACCATCACCGTGTTGCGCGCCGAAGGAAGCACTTGGATCAGCGCCTTGCCCATGCCCCCCCCGGGACGAATCAATGCCGGGAGAGCCTACGCCCGGCCCTGCGCCCTGTCCAGCAAGGACTGCCGCCGATCGACGTTTTCCCTTATCCCGGCGTCGCACATGGCAACGCTCGCCTGGTGCCGGAAGAGAGACTCGAACTCTCATGGTGTCGCCACCGGCGGATTTTGAGTCCGCTGCGTCTACCGGTTCCGCCATTCCGGCCCGAGGGCGGAAATTATAATTCGCGCCGGATGCTCGTTTCCGAGTTCGACTACGCGCTGCCCGGCGGGCTGATCGCCCAGCACCCTGCGCCGCAGCGCAGCGCGAGCCGCATGCTGCACCTCGATGCCGCGAGCGGGGCGATCCGGGACCTCGCTTTCGCCGACCTGCCCGATCTCGTGGATACGCGCGACACGCTGGTGCTGAACGACACCCGGGTGATCAAGGCGCGCCTCGCCGGCCGCAAGCCGAGCGGCGGCAGGGTCGAGCTGTTCGTCGAGCGGCTCCTCGGGCCGCGGGAAGCGCTCGCGCTGATCCGCGCCAGCCACCCGCCCAGGACCGGGTCCGAGCTGCTCGTCGGCCAGGGCGTCCCCGTGCGGATCGAGGGGCGCGAGCGCGACCTTTACCGGGTTCGCTTCCGCGACGAGATCGCCGGCGTGCTGGAGCGCGACGGCGCAGTGCCCCTGCCGCCCTACATCGGCCATGCGCCGCTCGCCGCGGACGCCGAGCGCTACCAGACGGTTTACGCCGCGGCGCCGGGCGCCGTCGCCGCGCCCACCGCCGGGCTTCACTTCGACCATGCCATGCTCGAGCGCATCGCCGCGCGCGGCGCCCGGGTCGCGAGCCTCACCCTGCACGTCGGATTCGGGACCTTTCAGCCCGTCAGAACGGAAAGCGTCGAGGAGCACCGCATGCATCGCGAGCGCTACGAGATTCCCCGCGCCACGATGCAGGCGATCGCCGGCCGCCGCGTGCTCGCCGTCGGCACCACCTCGCTGCGGGCGCTGGAGAGCGCGGCGCTGAGCGGCGCGCTCGCCGGCGAGACCGACCTCTTCGTCACCCCGGGATTCCGGTTCCGCGTCGTCGAGCGGCTGCTGACGAACTTCCACCTGCCGCGCTCGACGCTGCTGATGCTGGTCTGCGCGTTCGCGGGCAGGGACAAGGTGCTGCACGCCTACCGCCACGCGATCGAGCAGCGCTACCGCTTCTTCTCCTACGGCGACGCGATGCTGATCGAGCGATGCATTTCCGAGTAACGCGCCGTGACGGCGCCGCGCGGCGCGGGCTCCTTCAGCTTGCGCACGGCACGGTCGACACGCCCGCCTTCATGCCGGTCGGGACCTACGGCGCGGTGAAGGCGATGTCGCCCGACGAGGTCGCGGCCACGGGCGCGCAGATCGTGCTCGGCAATACCTTCCACCTCTGGCTGCGGCCGGGGCTCGACGTGATCGAGAAGCACGGCGGGCTGCACCGTTTCATGGGCTGGGGGGGGCCGATTCTCACCGACTCGGGCGGCTTCCAGGTGTTCAGCCTCGGGAGCCTGCGCAGGATCTCCGAGGAAGGCGTGCGCTTCGCCTCCCCCGTCAACGGCGACCGGTTGCTGCTCACGCCAGAGGAGTCGATGCGCATCCAGGCGGTGCTCGGCTCGGACGTCGCGATGGTGTTCGACGAGTGCACGCCCTACCCCGCAGCGCAGGACGAGGCGGCCGAATCGATGCGCTTGTCGCTGCGCTGGGCGGCGCGTTCCAAAGCATCCTTTCCGCGGAACAACCTGCTCTTCGGCATCGTCCAGGGCGGCATGTACGAGACGCTCCGCGACGAGTCGCTCGAGGCGCTGATCCGGATCGGCTTCGACGGCTACGCGCTCGGCGGCCTGTCCGTCGGCGAGCCCGCCGGGCACCGCAGCCGGATCCTCGCCCATTGCGCACCCCGCCTGCCCGCGGACAAGCCGAGATACCTGATGGGCATGGGCAGCCCCGAGGATCTGATCGAGGCGGTGAACGCGGGCATCGACATGTTCGATTGCGTGCTCCCGACGCGAAACGCGCGCAACGGCTGGCTGTTCACCCGCTTCGGCGACGTCAAGATCCGCAACGCGCGCCACCGCGACGATCCCCGGCCGCTCGACGAGCGCTGCGGCTGCTACGCCTGCCGGCGCTTCACGCGCGCCTACCTCCATCACCTGCAGAAGATAAACGAGATGCTCGGCGCGCGGCTCAACACGCTCCACAACCTGCACTACTACCAGGAGCTGATGCGCGAGCTGCGCGCTGCAATCGACTCCGGCACCCTCGCCGAGGCGTCGCGGCGGCTGCTGGAGGAGCGCAGGCGGCTGCTATAATCCCCGCCGTTCCCTTTCGGAGTCGGCAGTGATCATTTCCCCTGCATACGCCCAGGCGGCGGGCGGCGATCCGGGATTCATCGGCTTCCTGCCGATCATCCTGATGTTCGTGCTGTTGTACTTCCTGATGATCCGGCCGCAGATGAAGCGGGCGAAGGAGCAGAAGCGCATGATCGAGGCGCTGCAGAAGGGCGACGAGGTGGTCACCGCGGGGGGCGTGGTCGGCCGGATCTCCAAGCTGGGCGAGCAGTACCTCACGCTCGAGATCGCCCCCAGCACCGAGATCGTGGTGCAGAGGACCGCGGTCCAGGTTTCCCTGCCCAAGGGAACCATCAAGACACTGCAGTGAACCGTTTTCCTGTCTGGAAGTACGCGCTGATCGCGGTGGCGATCGTCGCCGCCTTCCTCTACACGCTGCCGAACTTCTTCGGCGAGTCGCCGGCGGTACAGGTCTCGAGCGCCAGCGTCACGGTAAAGGTCGACGCGCAGCTGCTCTCACGCGTCGAGCGGATCCTCGAAAAGGAGGCCATCCCGTACACCGGCGCGGTGCTCGATGCGACGAGCGTGCGGGTGCGATTCGCCGATCCCGACACCCAGCTGCGGGCGAAGGACCTGATCGAGCGCGCCCTCAACCCCGATCCGGCGGCCGGCGCCTACTCGGTGGCGCTCAACCTGCTGCCCGCCTCGCCCAACTGGCTCACCGCGATCCGCGCGCTGCCGATGTACCTCGGCCTCGATCTGCGCGGCGGCGTGCATTTCCTGCTCCAGGTCGACCTGCAAGCGGCGCTCCAGAAGCGCGTCGAGAACCTCGCCGCGGATGCGCGCTTGCTCCTGCGCGAGCGCAACATCCGCCACGGCGGCATCACCCGCGAAGGCCAGGCGCTGCACATCCGCTTCCGCGACGCCGAGGCGCGCGAGAAGGCGCGCGAGGCGATCCTCGCCAACCTTCCCGACCTCGCCCTGCAGGCGCGGGACACCGGGCAGGAGCTGCTGCTCACGGGAACGCTGCGCCCGGAGGTGCATGCGCGCGTGCAGGAGGCGGCGCTGCAGCAGAACATCGGCACGCTGCACAAGCGCGTCAACGAGCTGGGCGTGGCCGAGCCGGTGATCCAGCAGCAGGGGGCCGACCGCATCGTGGTCCAGCTCCCCGGGGTGCAGGACGTGACGCGCGCCAAGGAGATTCTCGGCCGCACCGCGACGCTGGAGGTGCGGCTGGTGGACGAGGACGCGATGCGCAGCGGCACCACGTTCGGGGTCGACGTGTTCCCGGAGCGCAGGCGCGACGGCAGCGTCGCGCAGGTGCCGGTAAAACGGCAGGTGATCGTGACCGGCGACCAGTTCATCGGCGCGCAGGCGACCTTCGACCAGGACAACCGTCCGGCGGTGGCGGTCGAGCTCGACCAGGCCGGCGGCCGCGCCATGCGGGTCACCACCCGCGAGAATCTCAAGCGCCTGATGGCGATCATCCTGTTCGAGAAAGGCCGGGGCGAGGCGATCTCGGTGGCGACCATCCAGGGCGAGTTCGGCAACCGCTTTCAGATCACCGGCGCCTTCACGCCTGCCGAGACCAACAACCTCGCGCTCCTGATCCGCGCCGGCGCCCTCGCCGCGCCGATGGAGATCGTAGAGGAACGCACCGTCGGCCCCAGTCTAGGGCGGGAGAACATCGAGAAGGGGTTCAACGCCACCCAGTGGGGCTTCGTCGCGATCATCGTGTTCATGTCGGTCTACTACTCGGCCTTCGGCGTGATCTCCTCGATCGCGCTGGCCGCGAACCTGCTGCTGCTCATCGCCCTGCTCTCGCTGTTGCAGGCGACCCTCACGCTGCCGGGCATCGCGGCCATCGCGCTCACGCTGGGCATGGCGATCGACGCCAACGTGCTGATCAACGAGCGCATCCGCGAGGAGCTGCGCGGCGGCGCGACGCCCCAGGCCGCGATCGCGGCGGGCTACGAGCGCGCCTGGGGCACGATCCTCGACTCGAACATCACCACGCTGATCGCCGGCCTCGCGCTGCTGATCTTCGGCCATGGGCCGGTGCGCGGGTTCGCGGTGGTGCACTGCCTGGGCATCCTCACCTCGATTTTCTCGGCCGTGGTGGTCTCGCGCGGCATGGTGAACCTTCTCTACGGCCATCGGCGCCGCGTCGCGAGGCTCGCGATCGGCAACACGTCCTGGAAATGAGCGCGGGAGCATAGAGCGTGGAATTCTTCAAGATCCGGCGAACCCTGCCGTTCATGCGGTATGCGCTCGTCTTCAACATCATCTCGGTGCTCACTTTCCTCATCGCGGTGCTGTTCCTCGCCACCCGCGGCCTCAACTTCTCGGTCGAGTTCACCGGCGGCACGCTGATCGAGGTCGGCTACCAGCAGGCCGCGGACGTCGAGGGCATCCGCCGGGCGCTCGAGGGCGCCGGCTACAAGGCCGAGGTGCAGACCTTCGGCACCTCGCGCGACGCGCTGATCCGCATGCCGATCGAGAAGGAGCAGTCGAGCGCGGATCTCTCGCAGAAGGTGCTCGCGATCCTGCAGGAGCGCGACCGGTCCGCGGAGCTGCGGCGCGTCGAGTTCGTCGGCCCGCAGGTCGGCCGCGAGCTCGCGGAGTACGGCGCGCTCGCCCTGCTGGTGACCGCCGTGGGCATCGTGCTCTACCTGTGGATGCGCTTCGAGTGGCGCTTCGGCCTGTCGGCGATCATCGCCAACCTGCACGACGTCGTCATCATCCTGGGCTTCTTCGCGTTCTTCCAGTGGGAGTTCTCGCTCGCCGTGCTCGCCGCGGTGCTGGCGGTCCTCGGCTACTCCGTCAACGAGTCGGTGGTGGTGTTCGACCGGGTGCGCGAGAACTTCCGCAAGCTGAGAAAGGCGTCGACCGCCGAGGTCATCGACAGCGCGATCACCGCCAACATCTCGCGCACCATCATCACCCACGGCAGCACCCAGATGATGGTGGTCACCATGCTGATCTTCGGCGGCCCGGCGCTGCACTACTTCGCCCTCGCGCTCACCATCGGCATCCTGTTCGGCATCTACTCCTCGGTGCTGGTCGCGAGCCCGCTGCTGATGTGGTTCGGCGCCAAGCGCGACCAGTTCGTGAAGCCCCTCAAGCGCGACCGGCGCGACGAGCACGAGGGCGCGGTGGTCTAGAAAACCGGGGTCAGAGCCCGATTCGCGTCACTTGAGGATCTGGACCAGGTTGGAGTAGTCGTCGGTCCAGGTCCGCCAGCCCGGCCGATCCTCGGCCGGCACCGCGCCCGCCTCGACGATCGCCTTCGCCTGAAGCGCCGCGGGCTCGCGCGCCACCAGCACCCAGTCGCTTTTCGACCTCAGGCCGTCGCCGTCCTCGGGGTCGTCGCGCACCAGCACCGCGTGCGCGGCGTGCTCCTTCGCCAGGCGGGCGACGACCGGGACGAGGTCGAGGAAGCGGTTCGAGACGTGGAATGCGACGATCCCGTCCGGCCTGACGTGGCGGAGGTAGGTGCCGAGCGCCTCGCGCGTGATGAGATGGACCGGGATCGCGTCGCTCGAGAAGGCGTCGAGCGCCAGCACGTCGAATTGCTGCGGCGCCTCGCGCCCGAGCGTGAGGCGCGCGTCGCCCAATGCGATCTCGATCTCGGCTTCGCTGTCGGTGAGGTAGCTGAACTCGGTCCTGGCGATGCGCACGACACGCGGATCGATGTCGTAGAAGCGGTAGAGGTCGCCGCGCCGGCCGTAGGCCGCCAGCGTGCCCGTGCCCAGCCCGATCACGCCGATGCGGACCGGCCGCTCCTGGCGCGACAGGATCGCGGCACCGATTCCCGAGCTCGGCTGGTAGTACGTGGTGAGCATGGTGCGCACCGACTCGTGCTGGTACTGCTCGCCGTGCATGATGGTGCCGTGCACGAGACGGCGCAGGTGCGACTCCTCGCCGGGCGAGCCGTACTCCTTGACGCGCAGCACGCCGTAGAAGCTGCGCGAGGCGACGCGCACGTCCTGCTGCTGCCGCATCCCTTCGTACGCCGCGCAGCCGGCCACGCCAAAAAGCACCGCCAGGCTCGCGTAGCGCGCGGCGGCGCCCAGCCCGGCGAAGCGCAGCGCGGCAAGCAGCGCGAGCACCACCAGGCCGATGCCGAGCTCGTAGTAGCCGTCGAAAGCAAGCGGGGCGACCACCGCCACCAGCAGGCCGCCCAGCGCGCCGCCCGCGGAAATCGCGAGATAGAAGGCCGTCAGATGGCCCGGCGCCGGCCGCAGCCGGTACAGCTCGCCGTGGCAGAACAGGCATCCCAGGAACATGCCGGGGAGAAACATCCCGAGCTGCAGCGGCAGGTCGTAGTGAAACTCCGAGTCGACGAGCAGCCAGGCCATGCCGGCAAGCCAGGCGAGCAGGAATACCCAGAGGGTTTCCGGCCGGTACCAGCCCCTGCCCTCGAACGCGACGATGAAGCTCGCCAGGTACAGCGTGAGGGGCGCGATCCACAGCAGAGGCACCGAGGCCACGTTCTGCGTCAGGTGATTGGTGACGGCGAGCAGCAGCACCGAGCCGGTCGCCGAGAGCACGAGCCAAGTCCCGACCGGCCGCCTTTCGTTTCGCGAGTTTTGGGACTCCAACTTCGGGGCAAGAGCATGCTGGGGCGTGCGCCAGGCGAGGGCGGCGCAAGCCAGCGCGAACGCCGCGAACAGCCACGACCAGGCGCTCACCTGGGCGCCCGCGCTGAACACCGGCTCGACCAGGAACGGGTAGCCGAGCAGCGCCGCGAGCGAAGCCAGGTTCGAGACGGCGAACAGCGGGTAGGGGTTGGCGCCGGGCCGGGCCCGGGCATACCAGGCCTGCAGCAGCGGGCTCGTGGAGGCGAGCAGGAAGTACGGCAGCCCGACGGCGGCCGCGAGAAGCCACAGGATGTAGCTCACCGGCTCTTCTTCGCCCCCCGGCTTCCACGCTTCCGCGGGCGCGATCGGCAGGACCGCCACCGCGGCCGCGAGCAGCGCGCCGTGGACGGCGAATCGCAGCTTCGCCCGCGGAAGCTTCATGAGCAGGTGCGCATAGGCGTAGCCCGCGAGCAGCAGCGCCTGGAAGAACAGCATGCACGTCGTCCACACCGCCGCGCTGCCGCCGAACCACGGCAGGATCAGCCTCGCGATCAGCGGCTGCACCAGGAACAGCAGGAACGACGACAGGAAGATCGTCGCTGCGTAGATCATGCGGGGAAGCGGCTAGACGCGGCGCGCCAGGTCGGCCGCCAGGCCGGTGTACTTCGCGGGCGTCAGCGCGAGCAGGCGCCTTTTCGCCTCGGCCGGGATCGGCAGCCGGCGCACGAACTGCGCGAGGTCGCTGCGCTCGAGCCGCCTGCCGCGGCTCATGGCCTTCAGCTTCTCGTAGGCTTCGGGCACCCCGTAGCGGCGCATCACCTGCTGCACCGCCTCGGCCAGCACTTCCCAGTTCGCCTCGAGGTCGGCGGCGAGCCGCTGCGGATCGGCCTGCAGCCTGGCGAGGCCGCGCAGGCAGGAGGCGTAGGCGAGCAGCGTGTGCCCGAGCGCCGCGCCGAGGTTGCGCTGCGCGGTCGAGTCCGAGAGATCGCGCTGCCAGCGCGACACCGGCAGCTTCTCGGCGAGGTGGCGCAGCAGCGCGTTGGCGATGCCCACGTTGCCCTCCGAGTTCTCGAAATCGATCGGGTTCACCTTATGCGGCATGGTCGAGGAGCCGACCTCGCCCGGCTTCGTCTTCTGCGCGAAATAGCCGAGCGAGACGTAGCCCCAGAGGTCGCGGTCCAGGTCGAGCAGCACGCTGTTGGCCCTGGCGTAGGCGTCGAGCATCTCGGCGAGCCAGTCGTGCGGCTCGATCTGCGTCGTATAGGGATTAAACTCGAGCCCCAGGCTTTCGACGAAGCGGCGCGCGAAGCGCTCCCAGGGAAAGCCCGGGTACGCAACGGCGTGCGCGTTGTAGTTGCCGACCGCGCCGTTGATCTTGCCCAGCACGCCCACCGCGGCGATGCGGCCCCGCGCGCGCTCCAGGCGGTGCGCGAAGTTCGCCATCTCCTTGCCGAGCGTGGTCGGGGTGGCTGCCTGGCCGTGGGTGCGCGAGAGCATCGGCAGCGCCGCGTGCCTGCGCGCGAGCCCCTTCAGCGCGGCCACCAGCTCGTCGAGTCGCGGCAGCATCACGCGCTCGCGCGACTCCGCGACCATCAGCGCGTAGGCGAGGTTGTTGACGTCCTCGGAGGTGCACGCGAAATGCACGAACTCGAGCGCGCGCTGCGCCTCGCGGTTCCTGGCGAGCTTCGACTTCAGCCAGTACTCGATCGCCTTGACGTCATGGTTGGTCTCGGCCTCGATGTTCTTGATGTGCTCGGCGTCGCGCTCGGAGAACGCCTTCAGGATGCGGCCGAAATCGGCTGCGCTGCGTCGCGAAAACGGCTTCAACTCGCGGATCGCGCGCTCGCCGGCGAGCGCCTGGAGCCAGGCAAGCTCGATTCTCACGCGGTAGCGGATGAGGGCCTGCTCGCTGAAGTAGCTGCGCAACGGATCGGCCGTGCTGGCGTACCGGCCGTCGAGCGGCGACAGCGCGGCGAGCGGCGAGGGCATGGGCGCCTATTATACGGGGGTGGAGAAATCGCTTTCCGCGGTGAGCCGCGAAGCCCGCGCCTGCCGCCTCTGCGAAAGCCGGCTGCCGCTCGGGCCCCGGCCGGTATTCCGCGTCGCGCGCGGCGCTCGGCTGCTGATCGTCGGCCAGGCGCCCGGGCGCCGGGTGCACGAAAGCGGCATTCCCTGGAACGATCCCTCGGGCGAAGTGCTGCGCGCGTGGCTCGGCATGGACCGCGCGGCGTTCTACGACGGCTCGCGCGTGGCCATCGTGCCGGTCGGATTGTGCTATCCCGGCACGGTGAAAGGCGCCGATCTGCCGCCGCTCGCGCCTTGCGCCGCGCTGTGGCAGCCGCGCTTTCGCGCCGCGCTTCCCGCGATCCGGCTCACGCTGCTGGTGGGCGCGTACGCGCAGGCCTATTATCTCGGCGCGCGGAAGAAGCGCTCCGTCGCGCAAACCGTGCGCGCGTTCCGCGAATACCTGCCGGCGTTCTTCCCGCTGCCGCATCCGAGCTGGCGGAACAAGCGCTGGCTGCTGGACAACCCCTGGTTCGCAGAGCGGGTCCTCCCGGCCCTCGGGAAGGAAGTGCGGGCGCTCTGAGGGAACCAAGCGCGCGCCGGCGCTGTCATCCCGCCTTCCAGCCACGAAGGAGGACCTCATGCTCATGATGACCCCAGCCGCCGGGGGGTATTTGTGCGACGTGCTCGAGCGCGCCCAAGCCCCGCAGGAGACCGCGATCCGCCTCGAGATCGAGGGTAATACGCTGAAATCAAAGCTGGATCAGGCTCGTCCGGGCGACGCGACGTACGACCACGAGGGCCGGCCGGTGCTGCTGCTCGACGATCGCGTCGCGCAGCTGCTCGAGGGCAGCACGCTGGACCTCGAGCCGACCTCGCAGGGCGGGGCCCTCATCCTGCTTCATTAGCGGATCACCGCGCCGCCGAGGCAGGCTTCGCCGTCGTAGAGCACCACCGACTGGCCCGGCGTCACGGCCCATTGCGGCGCCGGAAAGTCGACCCGGATCGCGCTCGCCGCCACGCTCAGCGTGCACGGCGCGTCGGGCTGCCGGTAGCGCGTCTTCGCCGTATGCGGCGAAGGGCTCTCGGGGGGTCTTCCCGAGACCCAGCTCGCGCCTTCGGCCTCCAGGCTGTGCTTGAGCAGCAGCGGATGCTCGTGGCCGCGCACCACGACGAGCGTGTTCGTCTGCGGATCCTTGTGCGCCACGTACCAGGCCGCTCCCGGCCCGCCGAGCCCGATGCCCTTTCTCTGCCCGATGGTGTAGAAGGCGAGCCCGATGTGCTCGCCCACGGTTTTGCCCTCCGCAGTCGTGATCGCGCCCGGCGCGCGCGGCAGGTAGCGGTTCAGAAACTCGCGGAACGGGCGCTCCCCGATGAAGCAGATGCCGGTCGAGTCCTTCTTCGCGTGATTCGGCAGCCCGGCCTCGCGCGCGATGCGGCGCACCTCGCTTTTCGCCAGGCCGCCGACCGGGAACAGCACCCGAGCGAGCTGCTCCTGCGTGAGCCGGTGCAGGAAGTAGCTCTGATCCTTGGCCTGGTCCTTTCCTTTCAGAAGACGAAACGCGTTCCCCGAAACATCGACGCGCGCGTAGTGCCCCGTCGCGATCGCCCCGGCGCCCAGGCGCATCGCATGGTCGAGAAAGGCGCGGAACTTGATCTCGGCGTTGCACAGCACGTCGGGGTTCGGCGTGCGCCCGGCGGCGTACTCGCGCAGGAACTCGGCGAACACGCGGTCCTTGTACTCCGCGGAAAAATTGACCGCCTCGAGCTCGATGCCGATGACATCCGCGGCGGCGGCCGCGTCGACCAGATCCTCGCGCGCCGGGCAGTACGCGTCGGCGTCGTCGTCCTCCCAGTTCTTCATGAACAGGCCCACCACCTCGTGCCCCGCGCGCTTGAGCAGCAGCGCGGCCACCGAGGAATCCACCCCGCCCGACATGCCGACGACCACTTTCATGGGAATTCCTTGGAGAGCAGCGCGAGCGGAAAATTCCTGCCGGCGAGGTAGTCGTCCACGCACTGCTGCACCAGCGGCGAGCGGTGCTCCGCGCGCCGGCTTTTCAACGCGTCGCCCGTGAGCCATTGCAGGGCGATGATTTCCTTGTCCAGGGCTCTCCCGGGCTCCACGCCGACAACGGCTCCCCGGAAACAGAACCGCAGGAACGTCACGTCCTTCGCCGCGTAATGCCAGCGGTAGACGCCCACCAGCCCCTGGGGCTCGAAATGGTGCGCGGTCTCCTCCATCACCTCGCGGCCGCAGGCTTGCACCAGGCTCTCTCCCGGATCGAGGTGGCCGGCGGGCTGGTTGAGCACCCGGCGGCCGTCGATCATTTCCTCGACCAGCAGGAACCTGCCGCCGCGCTCGATGACGGCGGCGACCGTCACCGACGGCGGATTGCGCCCGCTCATGCGGCCCGGCGCGTGTTCTTGCGGATGAAGTCCGCCATGCGTTGCACGCCCGCTTCGATCGCCTGCTTCGACGCCGCGTAGGAAAAACGCACGTGCTGGCCCTCGCCCGGCACGCGCATGCCGAAATGGATGTCGGCGAGCACCGCCACCCCGGCGTCGTTGAGCAGGCGCTTGCGGAACTCCTCGGAGTCGGCGGCGCCGACCCGGCGGCAGGCCTCGGTCACGTTCGGCCAGGCGTAGAACGCGCCGCCCGGCACCTGGCAGCTCACGCCCGGCACCTCGTTCAGCAGGCGCACGATGAGATCGCGGCGCTCGAGGAAGCTCGCTTTCATCGCCTCGGCCGCGTCCTGCGGCCCGGTGATCGCCTCGAGCGCCGCCCACTGGCTGATCTGCGAGGCGCAGGACTCCGTGTTGGTGATCCAGCGGGTGAACACCGGCGCGAGCGCCGGGTTCGAGGCGAAGCCGATGCGCCAGCCGGTCATCGCCCAGGTCTTGGAGGCGCCGTCCGAGACGATGGTGCGCTCGAGCATCCCCGCAAGCTGCGCGATCGAGAAGAAAGCGCCGTCGAACACCAGGCGCGAGTAGATCTCGTCGGCGTAGACCCAGACCTGCGGATGCTTCTCGAGCAGCCGCGCGACCTCCTCCAGATCCTTGCGCGTGAGACAGCCGCCGGTGGGGTTGTGCGGATAGTTGAGGATCAGCAGCCGGGTTCTCTTGTTGAGCAGCTTTTCGAGATCCTGAATGTTGAAAGCGAAGTTGCGGTCCTCGTGCAGGTGGATCGGCACCGGTCTTGCGCCGCTCGCCGCGATCTGCGACTCGTAGATCGGGAACCCCGGGTTCGGGTAGATCACCTCGTCGCCCGCGCCGTGCTCGGTGGTGGAGAGGATCGCGTAGGCGATGAACGGCTTCGCGCCGGCGCCGACCACGACGTCCTGCGGCCGGATCGGCAGGCCCCCGCGCATGCCGGCGAGGTACTTCGCCGCCGCCTCGCGCAGCTCGTCGATCCCCGCGGAAGGCGTGTAGCCGTGCTTGCCGGCGCGGATGGCGCGGATCGCCGCCTCCTGCACGTTCTGCGGCGCGGGGAAGTCCGGCTGGCCGATGCAGAAGCTGATGATGTCCTTGCCCTCGCGCGCGAGCGCGTTCACTTCCGCCAGCACGACGAAGGCGTTCTCGGTTCCTAGGCTCGCGGCCCTGCGGCTGATCTCCGGCATGGGAGCTCTCTGAAAAATCCTTATTATGCCGTCCCATGCTGGTCAACTGCGTCGCCTACCAGGAGGGCCGCAAGCTCGCCGACATCGACAAGCGCGAGATCAGCGGCTATCTCGCGCGCCCCGGCTGCTTCGTGTGGGTCGCCCTGCGCGACGCCTCCGAGGCCGAGCTGGAGGAGATGCGCGAGGAGTTCGACCTGCACCCGCTCGCGGTGGAGGATGCGCGCCACGGCCACCAGCGCCCCAAGATCGAGGAATACGGGGATTCGCTGTTCGTGGTGCTCAAGACGGTCGAGGTGGCCGGCGAGGCGCTCAAGGTGGGCGAGGTCGACGTCTTCGTCGGGCGCAACTACGTGCTCTCGGTGCGCCAGAGCACCGAGCGCGGCTTCCAGGACGTGCGCGCGCGCGCCGAGGGCGAGCCCGACCTGCTGCGCCACGGCTCGGGCTACGTCCTGTACGCGCTCATGGACGCGGTCGTCGACCGGTATTTTCCGGTGCTCGAGGCGGTGGAGACGGAGCTCGAGCGCATCGAGGAGCAGCTTTTTTCCGGCGTCTCGCCGCGCGCCAACATCGAGGCGCTGTATTACGTCAAGCGGCAGCTCTCCACGCTGAAGCACGTGGGCGGACCGCTCCTCGAGGGCACCGGGCGGCTGTTCGGCGGGCGCGTCCCGGGCGTCTGCACGGGCCTGGGCGAGTACTTCCGGGACGTCTACGACCACCTGGTACGGCTCAACCAGTCGATCGACTCGCTGCGCGACACGGTGGCGACCGCGATCCAGGTCAACCTCGCCATGATCACCATCGGCGAGAGCGAGGTGACCAAGCGCCTCGCCGCCTACGCGGCACTGGTCGCGGTGCCCACCATGATCGCCGGCGTGTACGGCATGAACTTCGCGCACATGCCCGAGCTCGAATGGGCCTTCGGCTACCCCACGGTGCTCGCCGTGATGGCCGCGCTCGACGGCTACCTCTTCTACCGCCTGCGCAAGGCCGGCTGGCTCTAACGCCCGAATTCGGGGTCAGAGCCCGAATTCCCTACGGGTCGTTACTGCGTTAACGGGAACTCGGCGCGAATAAGGTCCCAGGTGACGGTTACGCCCGCATTCTCCGCCCGCTCGACTAAGCCGAGCTCCGTGAGCCGCGCGACGTCGGTGTGGACGTTCTTGTAATCACGCTCCAAACGCTTAGCGAGCTCGTAGACCGACATCGGGCCTTGCGCCTTGAGCCGCTCGAGCAGCGCCCAGCGCGCCGGCGTGAGCGTTCTCAGCAGCAGGGGAAGATCACGCAGCGTAAGCACCGCGAGCGGCTTCATGCCGCGCCCTTCGGCAACGCGGTTCCAGGCGGCTTCGAAACGATCGAGCGCATCCGCCGCCGCCCCTACGCGCAGCTCGAGCGTTCTAGCCAAGGCGGCCTCCCGCGGCTGCGACGTCCTGCTCGAAGTCATAGCGCAGCTGCTCGACGGAGCGAAACTCGTAGGGCCGCGTGCGGCCGCGCATACGGCGCCGGCCGTTCTCGTAGACCACGAGATCGCCGTAGCGCAAGCGGTAGCGCAAGTCGTCGTGCAGCTCGATCTCGACGAGCGCGCCTGCGCCGAACACCGTTTCCCGCAGCAGCACCATATGGTGTGAGGCACCATAATACACTTGCGCTAGAATGCACGGGTGAAGGACTTCTTCAACCTGTACCGGCACGGCTTCGTGCGCATGGCGGTGGCGACGCCGCTGGTGAGCGTCGGCGATCCCGCCGCCAACGGCGAGGCCACCGAGGCGCTGATGCGCGAGGCGGCGCGCCGCAAGGTGCTGCTCGCAGTGTTTCCGGAGCTCGGGCTCTCGGCCTACACCTGCGAGGACCTGTTTCACCAGCAGGCGCTGCTCGACGCCTCGCAGGACGCCCTCGCGAGGCTGCTCGAGCGCACGCGGGCGCTGCCGCTCGCGGCGCTGGTCGGGCTGCCGGTGGCGCTCGACGGGCTGCTCTACAACTGCGCGGCGCTCGTCTACCGCGGGCGCCTCGTGGGCGTGGTGCCCAAGACCTACCTGCCGAACTACCGCGAATTCTACGAAGCCCGCCAGTTCACGCCCGGCGACGCCGCGCGCGCCACCGAGATCACGCTCGCCGGGCAACGGGCGCCTTTCGGGACGAATCTCATCTTCGGTTGCTCGGACCTGGAGGGCTTCAAGCTGCACGTCGAGATCTGCGAGGACCTGTGGGTGCCGGCGCCGCCCTCCTCGTTCGCGGCGCTCGCCGGGGCCACCGTGATCGCCAACCTCTCGGCCTCGAACGTCGTGGTGGGCAAGGACGCCTACCGGCACCAGCTCGCCGCCAACCAGTCGGCGCGCTGCCTCGCGGCCTACCTCTACAGCGCGGCGGGCCTGGGCGAGTCGACCACCGACCTCGCGTGGGACGGCCACGCGGTGATCTACGAGAACGGCACCCTGGTGGCGGAGTCGCGGCGCTTTGCCAACGCGCCGCAGCTCGCCGCGGCCGACGTCGATCTCGGGCGCCTGCTCGCCGATCGCATGCGCCAGAACACCTTCGGCGAGGCTGCGCGCCGCCACGCCGGCGAGCTCGCGCGCTTCCGGGTCGTCGAGTTCTCCCTCCCGGTGCCGAAAGGCAAGCTTCCGCTCGAGCGCAGGATCGAGCGCTTTCCCTACGTGCCGGGCGACCCCGCGACACGCGACCATCGCTGCGAGGAGGTCTACCGCATCCAGGTGCAGGGGCTCGTCACCCGGATGCGCTCGACCGGCACGAAGAAGCTCGTGATCGGCGTCTCGGGGGGGCTGGATTCCACGCAGGCGCTCATCGTCTGCGCCCGGACGATGGACGAGCTGAAGCTCCCGCGCCGGAACATCCTCGCCTTCACCATGCCCGGCTTCGCCACCAGCACCCGCACGCGCAACCAGGCGTGGCAGCTGATGCGCGCCGTGGGCGCGAGCGCCGAAGAGATCGACATCCGGCCCTCGTGCATGCAGATGCTGAAGGACCTGCGCCACCCGTTCGCGAAGGGGCGCAAGGTCTACGACGTCACCTTCGAGAATGTCCAGGCGGGCGAGCGCACCAGCCACCTTTTCCGCCTCGCCAACCTGCACGGCGCGATCGTGGTGGGCACGGGCGACCTGTCGGAGCTCGCCCTCGGCTGGTGCACCTACGGCGTCGGCGACCAGATGGCGCACTACAACGTGAACGCGAGCGTGCCCAAGACGCTGATCCAGTACCTCATCGGCTGGATCGCGGGCTCCGGGGAGTTCGGGCCCGACGTCACGCGCGCGCTGCGCCGCGTGCTCGAGACCGACATCAGCCCGGAGCTGGTTCCCGGGAAGCAGCGCACCGAGGACGTCATCGGCCCCTACGAGCTGCAGGACTTCAACCTCTATTACACGCTGCGCTTCGGCTACGCGCCGACGAAGGTCGCGTTCCTCGCCTGGAGCGCGTGGCAGGGGAAGTACCGCCTGCCCCAGATCCGCAAGTGGCTGGGCGTGTTCCTCGAGCGCTTCTTCCGCACCAGCCAGTTCAAGCGCAGCGCCATGCCCAACGGGCCCAAGGTCGGCTCGGGCGGCTCGCTTTCGCCGCGCGGCGACTGGCGCGCGCCGTCCGACGGCAACGCCGAGGCCTGGCTGGCAAGCCTCGCGCAAGTACCGACAAAGGAATGAAAACCGGGGTCAGAGCCCGATTTCCGGCCCGACCCCGAGGACCGGACCGTCCCCGGCAGGGCCTGCAAAGCGTACTCGCGGTCTGATCGCCGCTTGGCAGGGAGTGATTCTCCTGCCGCGCATCACCCGACACAATCGCTGCCGGCCGCTCGCTCGTGTCGCGGTTTCCGGATTCCGCAATCGACCTGCGTCGACGTCGTGGCGTGGCGTCGCGACAGGCCGTGCAAAACAGCGCTGCGGGCGCGAGGGATTTTCCACAGAATCCGGTTCGCATGCCGCTCGAAAAGCCCGTCACGCCGGTTCCCGGGCCCAGGCGAGTGCTCGCCGACTTCGGCGGGCTTTACGCGGGGAGCGCGCTCATCGCTTTCCTGTTCGCGGCCTCGGGGCCGGTGGCGATCCTGCTCTCGGTGGGACGCCAGGGCGGACTCTCGGAGGCCGACCTCGCCTCCTGGATCTTCGGCGCCTTCTTCCTCAATGGCCTCATCAGCATCGCGTTTTGCCTGCTCTACCGGCAGCCCCTGGTCTTCTTCTGGACGATTCCGGGCACGGTGCTGGTCGCTCCGGCCCTGCAGCACCTCAGCTTTCCCGAGGTGATCGGGGCGTTCCACGCGACCGGCCTGCTCATGCTCCTGCTCGGCCTCACCGGATGGGTGCGCCGCGCGATGAGCGCAGTCCCGATGCCCATCGTGATGGCGATGGTGGCAGGCGTGTTCCTGCGCTTCGGGGTCGAGCTGGTCCTCGCCCTGAAGGCCGATTTCAGGATCGCCCTGCCGATGACGCTGGCGTTCCTGGGCTTGAGCGCGCTGCCGCGGCTCGCGCGCTGGGTGCCGCCGCTGATCGGGGCGCTCGCCGTGGGCGCGGGGGCGCTCGCGATCCTGGGCGGGCTCGCGCCCGGCGCGCTCTCCCTGGAAATGGCGCGGCCCGGCCTGTACGCGCCGGTCTTCTCCTGGCGCGCGATGGTCGAGCTGGTCGTGCCGCTCGCCATCAGCGTGCTGGTGGCGCAGAACGCCCAGGGCTTCGCGGTGCTGACCGCGGCGGGACACCGCCCGCCGATGGACGCGGTGACCGCCGCCTGCGGCGCGGGATCGATCGCCTCGGCGCTGGTCGGCTCCGTGTCCACCTGCCTCACCGGGCCGGTCAACGCGATCCTTTGCGCCTCGGGCGAAAAGGCGCGGCACTACAGCGCCGGCGTCGCGGTCGGCGTCCTCGCGCTCGCCTTCGGGCTGCTCGCGCCGGTGTTCACGCGCCTGATGCTTGCGACCCCCGCCGCGTTCATCGCCACGCTGGCCGGGCTCGCGATGCTGCGGGTGCTGCAGGGCGCGTTCACAGCGTCGTTTCGCGAGCGCTTCACCCTGGGCGCGCTGGTCACTTTCCTCGTGACCGTGTCCGACATCTCCTTCCTCAACATCGGCGCGCCCTTCTGGGCGCTCGCCGCCGGGCTCGCCGTGTCCTGGCTGCTCGAGCGCCAGGACTTCGCCGCCAGCAGGCCGCGTACTCCAGGCTGAGCAGCGGCGGTTTCAGCGGCGCAGCGCTGCCTGCGCCAGTTTCTGCACCTCGAAGCCCTCGCAACCGGGCTCCGCGGCGCCGCAACCGTACTGGCTGCCCGCCTCTATCGCGCGCCGATAGTACGTTGCGGCGGCGTCCTTGAGCCCGAGGCCGTTCGCAGCCTCGGCGAGCATGAAATAGGAGAGGTCGGAGAGGTAGCCTACCTGCATCACCGAAAGCGCGAGCTCGCGCCACTCGCCCTTGCCGTGCGCCCGCTTCCAGGCGCCGGTGTTCGCCGCATAGCCGAAGGCGCATTGCAGTCGGCACTCGAACAGCGCGCTTGCGCTCCGGAAACGCTCGAAAGGCTCGGCGAGAAAGGTGAGCGTGTCGGCTTCCTTTGCCGCGCGCGCGGCGTACTCCTCGCGCGAGAGCTCGCCGGGCGCGGCAACCACGCGCTCGTTGGCCGCCTCGTTGGAGGCGAGAAAGCGCGGCGCGCCGCTCGTGCCCTTCCCGGCCTTCGCCGCCTGGTAGTACGGATCGACCCGCGCCACCAGCTCCGTCAGGCGCGCGGCGCGGTTCTGCGGCGAGGGATGCGTGGACAGGAATTCGGGCGGGTTCCTGCCGGCGCTTTCCTTGCCCATCTTCTCCCACAGCGTCACCGCGGCGCGCGGGTCGAAGCCGGCGCGCGCCGCGAGCTCGATGCCGATCTGGTCGGCCTCGGTCTCGCCTTCGCGGCTGTTGGGAAGCTGGATCGCGAGCACCGAGGCGAGCTGCATGCCCGTGAGCGCGAGCCCGCTCTGATCGCGCGAGGAGAGCGCGATCGCTGCGACCTGGGTCGCCACCTGCGAGGTCATCGCGATCGACATGCGCTCGCGCGTGTGGCTGGCGAGCGCATGCCCGATCTCGTGGCCCATCACCGCGGCGATCTCGTCGTCGCTCGCCCCGAGCTTTTCCCAGAACCCGGTATAGATCCCCATCTTGCCGCCCGCCATGCAGAAGGCGTTGATGGTCTTGGGCTCGTCGATCAGCTGCACTTCCCAGCTCCACTGCGCGGAGTCGGGACGAAAGCGCACCGCCTGCGCGACCAGCCGGTCGGTGATCTCGCGCAACTTCTCGGCGCGCGGCGTGCCGGTCTCGATCCTGCCCTTCTTCTGCCACTGCCCGACCATCTGCGCGTAGGCCGAAGCAGAGTTTCCGATCGCCATCTCCTCGGACACCAGCAGGAACTGGCTGCGCCCGGTGATCGGATTGGTCGCGCAGCCTGCGAGCGCCGCCGCGGCGAGCAGCGCTACCGCACGCAGGTGCGTGAAAACCGCGAGTCTCATGCCGCGAGATTTTACGGCGGCGAGGCGAAAATCGGGGTCAGAGCCCGATTTCCTTTTCTCAATGCAAAGAAAAATCAACGCGGTAGCGCTGCCGCGGCGTTTGCCGCAGCGCGGAATGCGTCCGCCTGCCGCTTCGCTTACACTGAAGGCGCAAGTGCTCCCGGCAATTTCTACAGGAAACTCGATTGAACCCCAGACGTGAGGCAAAGCGGCGCGCGCTGCTGCGGCTGCTCGACCGGCTGCCCGTGCGGCCGGCGCTCAGCGCCGGAAATCGGGCTCTGACCCCGGTTTCTCCGGCTATGCCGCCTTCTTCTCCGACCCCTTCGGCAGCTCACCGATCGCGGTCTTGATCGCGTCCTCGACGCGGTCGAGGAACACGAAGTCGAGCTTCTGGCGCGCCTCGGCGGGCACGTCCTCGAGGTCTTTTTCGTTGCGCCGGGGCAGCATCACGCACTTGATCCCGGCGCGCAGCGCGGCAAGGGTCTTTTCCTTGACGCCGCCGATCGGCAGCACCAGCCCGCGCAGCGAGATCTCGCCCGTCATGGCGACGTCCGAGCGCACCGGGAGCCCGGAAAGCAGCGACACCAGCGCGAGGAACATCGCCACGCCGGCGCTCGGCCCGTCCTTGGGGGTGGCACCTGCCGGAACGTGCACATGCAGGTCGGTCTTCTCGAGCGACTCGGAAAGGAAGCCCTTCGCCAGGGTGAGCGCGGCCTGCGCCGACTCCTTCATGACCTCGCCGAGCTGGCCGGTGAGGATCAGCTTGCCCGTCCCCGGGACCTTGGAGGCCTCGATGAACAGGATGTCGCCGCCCACCGGCGTCCACGCGAGCCCGGTCGCCACCCCGGGCACCGAGGTGCGCTGCGCGACCTCGTTCTCGAAGCGCCGCGCGCCGAGGATCGGCTGCAGGTCCTCGGGCTTGACCTCGATCCTCTCGGCCTGGCCCTCGGCGATGCGCATGGCGAGGTTCCTGAGCACCGAGCCGATCTCGCGCTCCAGGTTGCGCACGCCCGCCTCGCGCGTGTAGTCGGAAATGATCTTGCGGATCACGTCCTCCGGCAGATCGGCCTGCTCCGGCTTCAGGCCGTTCGCCTCGAACTGCCGCTTGACGAGGTAGCGCTTCGCGATCTCGAGCTTCTCCTCCTCGGTGTAGCCCGGGAGGTGGATGATCTCCATCCGGTCGCGCAGCGGCCCGGGGATCGTCTCGAGCATGTTCGCGGTGGTGATGAACAGCACCCGCGAGAGGTCGAAGTCCACGCCCAGGTAGTTGTCGCGGAAGCGCGAATTCTGCTCCGGGTCGAGCACTTCCAGCAGCGCGCTCGAAGGGTCGCCGTGGAAGCCGCCCATGCCGAGCTTGTCGATCTCGTCGAACATGATCACCGGCGTGCGCGACTCGGCGCGGCGGATCGCCTGGATGATATTGCCGGGCAGCGCGCCGATGTAGGTGCGCCGGTGTCCGCGGATCTCGGCCTCGTCGTGCACGCCGCCGAGGGAGATGCGCTGGAACTTGCGCCCGGTGGCGCGCGCGATCGACTGTCCGAGCGAGGTCTTGCCCACGCCCGGCGGGCCCACGAAGCACAGGATCGGGCTCTTGCCTTCGGGGTTGAGCTTCCTCACCGCGAGATGCTCGAGGATGCGGCGCTTGACCTTCTCCAGGCCGTAGTGGTCCTCGTCGAGCACCCGGCGCGCCTCCGCGATATCGATCGGCTTGACGTCCTCCAGCTTCCAGGGAAGCTCCGAGAGCCACTCGAGGTACGTGCGCAGCATCGAGCCCTCGGCGCTGCCCTCGCCCATGCGCTGCAGGCGCTTGAGCTCCTTGACGGCGTGCTTGTGCACCTCTTCGGGCATGCCGGCTTCGTCGATCGATTTCTTCAGCTCGGCGATCTCGCTCTCGCCCTCTTCGCCCTCGCCCAGCTCCTTCTGGATCTGGCGCATCTGCTCGCGCAGCACGTGCTCGCGCTGGCGCTCGTCGAACTGTTTCTTGGTCTTCTCGCCGATCTCGCGCGAGATGCGCAGCACGCCGACGCGCTCGCCCAGCATCTCGAGCACCTTGTCGAGCCGCCGCTTGAGGTCGAAGGTCTCGAGCAGGTCCTGCTTGTCGTCGGTCTTCACGTCGAGCAGGTTCGCCACCATGTCGGCGAGCAGCGCGGGCGAGGTCGCGCCCTGCACCACCAGCGCGAGCTCCTCGGGCGCGTTGGGCAGCAGCTGGATCGCCTCGGCGGCCTGCTCCTTGAGCTGCATGAAGCGCGCCTCGATCTCGGGAGTCAAATCCTCGCCCTGCTCGACGTAGGCCACGCGCGCGACCAGGAACGGCCAGCCCTCGAGGAACTCGAGCACGCGGAAGCGCGACTGGCCCTGCACCACCAGGTGGTGCGCGCCTTCGCCGCCGGTGATGTAGCGCACCACCTGCCCGGCGGTGCCGACCCAGTACACGTCTTGCGGCGTGACTTCGTTCTTCTGGGCGTCGCGCTGCAGGAGGAAGCCGATCTTGCGCTCGGTGCGCACCGCTTCCTGCGCCGCCGCGACCGAGCTCGCGCGCCCGACCGTGATCGGCGAGATCACGCCCGGGAACAGCACCGTGTTGCGCATCGGGATGACGATCATCGCGTCCTGCGGCAGCGGCTTGATCTCGGTCCTGCCGGATTTTTCCTGCACGGCGGCGTTCATGCGCGCTCCCTCCTGCGGAAGACCAGCGTAAGCATCCCGTCGGCGAGCGTCTTCGACGCGAGCTCGAGCGGGTTGTAGGGGTCGGCGAGCGGCAGCGCGATGCGCCGCTCGAACCGGCCGTACGGAATCTCGATGCGATGGATCTGCGTGGTGTTCTCCCTGCACGGAAAAGCGCGCAGCGCGGAAATCGAGACGCCGTCGGGGTCCAGCCC
This sequence comes from Burkholderiales bacterium, assembly GCA_035514595.1. Classification (GTDB taxonomy): domain Bacteria; phylum Pseudomonadota; class Gammaproteobacteria; order Burkholderiales; family SG8-39; genus SCGC-AG-212-J23. The sequence goes on along the minus strand of DATKAX010000245.1, from coordinate 8,830 downwards.
GATCGTGATCGCGTCGGCGGGCACGCCTGGCAGCGCCACCTGCAGCGCGAGCCCGTCCGCCGTTTCGAGAACGTCGACCGGCGGCTCCCAGGCCAGCGCAGCGTGGGTGAAGAACTGGCGCTGCAGGCGCTCGGCGCGATCCAGCATGGAAAGCGCCTCGCTCCACATCCAGTTGGAGATGTCGCGGGAGGTCATCCGGGCTTATCTGGCGGCGCCTGCCGCCTGAATCAAGAGCGTTGCAAAAAACGCGCCCGTTTCATGCAGTTACCGCCTGCCCGAGCAGCCACTTGCGGAACGCTGCCACTGCCGGGCGCTCGGCGATGACTTCCGGGCAGACGAGGTAGTAGGAGCCGAGCGGCTTGACTTCCACCGCGAACGGCGCCACCAGCCGGCCCGAGGCGATGTCGGCGTCCACCAGCGGGCGCAGCGCGAGGGCCACGCCCAGCTTCTGCGAGGCGGCCTCGAGCGACAGGATGTTGGAGGAGAAATGCGGGCCGCGCTCGGCATCGACGCGCTCGGCGACGCCGGCCGCCTCGAGCCACTTCTGCCAGGCGTTGCCCTGCGCGACCAGGTCCATCGCATCGTCGTGCAGCAGCACCTGGCTTGCCAGGTCGGCGGGCTCGTTCAGGGGCGGCTCGCCCTTGACGAGCTCCGGGCTCGCCACCACCGCCATGGACACCCCGAACAGGCGGTCGGCGCGATAGCCGGGGTAATCGCCCGAGCCGAGGTGAATCTCGACTCCCGAAGTGCCCTCGCGCAGGTCGAGCCCGCTCATGAGCGCCGGCGAATCGAGCGCCCCGGCGTCCACCATCTTGCTGCTCGCGACCACGCGCACCTCGATCTTTGGCTCGCGCCTGGAGAAATCCGCGAGCCGCGGCATCAGCCAGCGCGCGGTGAATACCGGCGGCGCGGTGATCATCAGCTCGGTCTCCTCGGCGCGCTCGCGGATCATCTCCACCGCCGCGGCGAGCGAATCGAAGCCTTCGCGCAGCCGCGGCAGGCAGGCGCGGGCGGCTTCGGTGAGCGCCACGCCGCGGCCGGCGCGCCGGAACAATTCCACGCCGAGGTACTCCTCGAGGCTCTTGACCTGGTGGCTGACCGCGGCCTGCGTGATGGAGAGCTCGGCCGCCGCATCCTTGAAGGACAGGTGGCGCGCCGCCGCCTCGAATACCCGCAGCGCGTTGAGGGGTGGCAGGCGATAAATCACGGAACCGATGAGTTTTTCTTAAGCCTGTGGTGAAAATTGATCGTTTGTCCTGACCGCTCCGCGGCCCTATCTTGCAGGAGTGACAGGAGATCAAACCATGACGAAATACGAATACCGCTATCCCAGCCGCGAGGAATTGTACGCGCTGGAGCTCGAAGCGCGCCGCTTGCGCGCCGAAGCGCTGTCGCAGGCGTTCCGCGCGGGCGCGACGAGCGTGAAATCGCTTTACGGCCGCGCCATGTCGGCGATCGGCGCCAAGGTGGTCCGCCATGCGTAAAGCTTCCTTCTGGCGGCAGGCGGCGAACTCCCTGCCGCCGCAGGTTCGAAGCCGCTATGCGGCCGAATTCGAGCGTGCGGAACGCTGGGAACTTGCGCTCGATGCGGCCCTCGAAGCCTTGGCGCGCGCCAAGGGAGCATTGAGCAAAACGTTTCATACACCGCGCGCGGCGCACTGAAAAAGCGCCAACTAATTCACGGCTTGCCTCGCCGTCCGAGCATCCGAAGCCTCCTCCTCCTCCTCTGGCTAGGGCCCGCTCGGGCGGCGAGCATTTCTGCCCAGGCGCTTGCGTAGCACTCCTGTAGTATTTTCGCGATGAAGACCGGCTCGCGCGCCGCGGGCTGCGTCGTGTTTCGACGCACCGACCGCGGCATCCGCTTTCTCGCCCTGCGCGCCTACAAGAACTGGGATTTTCCCAAGGGCAGCGTCGAGCCCGGCGAAGACCCGCTCGCGTGCGCGAGGCGCGAGGTAAAGGAGGAGACCGGGCTCGCTGGCCTGGACTTTCCCTTTGGCGACGAGTTCAAGGAAACGCTGCCCTACTCCGGCGGCAAGGTCGCGCGTTACTACCTCGCCGAGACCGCGCAGGAAGCGATCGAGCTCCCGGTTTCGCCGGAGCTCGGCAGGCCGGAGCACCACGAATATCGCTGGATAAGCATCGGCGAGGCGCAAGACCTGCTGCCACCGCGCCTCGCGATCGTTCTCGAATGGGCGCGTCGCACCATATCGGAGTCCCCATGAAAGCCAAATTCCTTCTGCTCGCCGCAGTGATCGGCGTCGCCTACAGCTGGCACAAGGGCTGGCTCGGGGAATGGGTGGAAACGGCAGCGGTCGAGGCGCGCCAGGACGTGCGCGAGGCGCGGCCCAGGAACCCGCGCTCCGACCGAACCGAGAACTTCCGCTAAATGGGGTCAGTCAGGTCAGTCCCCATTTTTCTTTTTTAGCAGCTTCCCCAGCGCCGCGAGCGGCTTGTGCGTCGCCGGCGCCTTCGCGGGCTCGCGCGACGTGCCGCCGGCCTGCGAGTCGACCACCCTTGCGTGCTCGTTTTCGTGGCAGTAGATGCACAGCAGCTCCCAGTTGCTGCCGTCCGGCGGGTTGTTCTCGTGGTTGCCGTCCTTGTGGTGCACCGTGAGCTCGCGCACGCGCTTGCCCGAGAACTCGCGCGCGCAGCGCGTGCAGATCCACGGCAGGATCTTCAGCGCTTGGTCGCGATAGGCCTTTTCCGGTTTCATTTCCAACGAATTCGGGGTCAGAGCCCGATCCCCGTTCTTCTCCGTGGCGCACTTCGTGCCCGGTGGAAATCTTGTTCTGACCCCATTTTTTCTCGGAATTCGGGCTCTGACCCCGAATTCATCCGCTGTTCCTGAGCCCAGCCGCGACGCCGTTGATCGTGAGGTGGATGGCGCGCAGCAGCCGCTCGTCGGCGCCGCCGGCGCGGCGGCGGCGCAGCAGCTCGACCTGGAGGTGGTTGAGCGGGTCGAGGTAGGGGAAGCGGTTGCGGATCGAGCGCGCGAGCGTCGGGTTGTCGGCAAGCAGCTCCGTGGCCTGCGTGACGTCGGCGAGCGCCCGGCGCGCGCGATGCCATTCCTCCGAGAGCCGGCCGAAGATATCGGCGCGCAGCCCGGCGTCGGGCACCAGCTCGGCGTAGCGCGAGGCGATCGCGAGGTCGGTCTTAGCGAGCACCATGTCCATGTTCGACAGCACCGACCTGAAAAAGGGCCAGGTACGGTGCATCTCCCGGAGCTCCTCGAGGCTGCCCTCGCGCGCGGCGAGCCATCCCTCGAGCGCCGCGCCGAACCCGTACCACCCCGGCAGCATCAGCCGGCACTGGCTCCAGCTGAACACCCAGGGAATGGCGCGCAAATCCTCGATGCGCTCGCCCGGCCGGCGCGAGGCCGGCCGGCTGCCGATGTTGAGCTCGGCGATCTCGGCGATCGGCGTCGAGGCGCGGAAATACTCGACGAACCCGGGGCGCTGCACCAGCTCCCGGTAGGCGCGAAGCGCGCGCGCCGCGAGCGCCTCCATGATCGCGACGTGCCGCTCGCGCCGCTCGTGCGGCGGCCGGCGCCCGAGGCTCGCCTCGAGCGCCGCGGCGGCGAGGGTCTCGAGGTTGCGCCGCCCGCTTTCGGGATCGGCGTACTTGCTCGCGATCACCTCGCCCTGCTCGGTGAGGCGCAGCGCGCCGTCGACCGTCCCGGCGGGCTGCGCCAGCACCGCGTCGTAGCTCGGGCCGCCGCCGCGCCCGATGGTGCCGCCGCGCCCGTGGAACAGGCGCAGCCGCACGCCGCGCGCGCGGCACGCGCCGAGCAGCGCGTCCGCCGCCTTGTACAGCGCCCAGTTCGAGGCGAGGTAGCCGCCGTCCTTGTTGCTGTCGGAGTAGCCCAGCATCACCTCCTGCTCGTCGCCGCGGCCGGCGACCCAGGCGCGATACAGCGGCAGATCGAGCGCCGCAGCGAGCACCTCGCCGCAGCGTTCCAGGTCGACGATCGATTCGAACAGCGGAATGATGTCGATCACGAGCGGCGCCGCCGAGCCCGGCCTGAGGAGCCCCGCCTCGCGCAGCAGCAGGCCCACTTCGAGCAGGTCCGAGACCGCCTCGCAATGCGAGATCACGTAGTGCGGAACGGCGCGCTCGCCGTAGCGCCGCCTGCCGTCGGCGGCGGCATCGAGGATCGCGAGCTCCCTGACGAGCCGCGGCGAGTATTCGAGGTGCGGCGAGCGCAGCGGCCGCGGGCCGGCGAGCTCGCGCGCGAGCAGCGCGACCCGTGCCGCTTCGTCCAGCCTCCCGTAATCGCTTTCCACGCCGGCGCGCGCGAAAAGCTCGGCCACCGCCGCCTCGTGCGCTCCGGCGCTTTGCCGCAGGTCGATCGGCGCGAGATGGAAGCCGAAAAGATCGAGCTTGCGCCGCAGGCTGCGCAGGCGTCCGCGCGCGAGGCGCCCTGCGCCCTGCGCCTGCAGGCCGAGCGCGAGGATCTCGAGCTCCGCCGCGCACTCGGCTGCATCTTCGTACGGCAGGCCCGGCGCGATCGGCGCCGGGCTCGCCCGGTGCAGGGCGAGCGCCTCGGCGCTCGCCGCCAGCCGCGCGTAGATTCCGGACACCGCGCGCCGGTAAGGCTCGTCGCGCCGGTAGGGCGAATCGTCGCCCGAGCGCGCGGCGAGCGCCTCGACCGCGGGGCTCACGCCGCGGATGCGCGCCGAGATCCCGAGCTCCCTGCCGAGCGCGTTGACTTCCTCGAGATAGTGGGCGAGCGCGACGCGCGCCTGCTGGGCGAGCGCGACGCGCAGCACCGCGGCATCGACGTTCGGGTTGCCGTCGCGGTCGCCGCCGATCCAGGTGCCCACGGTGAGAAACGGCGGCAGCGGCGGCGGCGCCTCGAGCGCGAAGCGCTCCGCGAGCGCGGCTTCGAGCTGCGCGTAGAGCCGGGGCAGCTCCTGCAGGAAGGTGAGCCGGAAGTAGGCGATGCCGTTCGCGATCTCGTCGGCGACCTCGAGCTTCGCGCCGCGCAGCATCGAGGTGAGCCACAGGCGCAGCACCTCGGCATGAATCGCTTCGTCGCGCTCCGCGCCTGCCGGCTGGCCGATGAGCCGGGCGATCTCGCGCTCGCAGTCGAGGATGCTCTGGCGCTGCACCTCGGTCGGGTGCGCGGTGAGCACCGGGCTCACGCGCGCGCGGCCGAACCATTCGAGCACCTGAGCGGCGCCGGCGCCCGCTTCCCCCGCGCGGTCGAGCGCGTAAGAGAGGCTCCCGGGGCGCGGCGGCGCGCCGGCTGCGGCATGCGCGCGGCGCCTGCGATGCTGCTGCTCGTCCTCGGCGATGTTGAGCAGGTGCGAGAAGAAGCTGAACGCCCGCACGACGTGCAGCGTCTGCTCGAGGTCCAGGGCGTTCAACTGGGCCTCGAGCTCGGACCTGCCGTTCGCTTCGCGCCGGAACCTGACCGCCGTCTGCCGGATGCGCTCGACGCGCTCCAGCATCCCGGGCCCGACCTGCTCGCCGATCACCTCGCCGAGCAGCCGCCCGAGGAGCCGCCGGTCCTCGCGCAGCAGCTGCTCTTTATCCTCGGGGATATCCTGGGGAAGCTGGCCGCGGATCGCATCCACGGCCCCTAGTATCTTGCATTTCCGGCCCGCTCTACTGCTGGCCGGCGAGCGTCTCTTTCCAGATCACCGCGCCGTCGACCGCGTAAAGGGCGCAGCTCGCCTTCGCGAGCGCGCCGCACTGGCGCATCGCCGCCTCGCGCGCGTCGGGGACGCCGCCGGCGAAGCCGCAGCGGCCGTCGCCGCTCACGGCGTAGGCGCGCGGGCCGGGCGATTCGAGGAACGCCCGGTAGAGGTTGCGGCAGCCCTCGGAGCGGACGTTCGGCAGCCGGTCGAGCGCGAGCAGCGTCTGGCGCTCGGGATCGCCTGCGTCGAGGCGCGCGAAGGGCAGGCCGTGCTTGGCGAGGAAGCGCTCGACCGTGGGCAGCCAGTAGCGCACGCCGAGCGCGTTGCCGAAGACGTAGTGCCCGTTGCGGCCGAAGGCCGGCTGCAGCACGTACTCGGCGCGCGCGCCGCCGGCGGCGAAGCGCTGGAACCAGAGCTTGGTGGTGGCCGGGTTGAAGAACAGGTCGTTCTCGGCGTAGTGGAAAAGCACCGGCACCTTCACGGCGCGCCCGAGGCCGTCGAGCACCGCCGCGATCGGCTCGACCGCGCAGGGCACGCCCGGGCTGCGGTCCGGGTCGCCGCCGCGCCCCGCGGCGAAGCCGAGCACCGCGGCGAGGCCGGGCGGGTTGCGCGTGCCCGCGGTGAAAAGCGACACCATGCCGCCGGCGGACTGGCCGGCGAGGATCATGCGGTTGCCCTCGACGTAAGGCAGGCGCCGCGCATACTCGTAGGCGAGCATCACGTCGTCCGCCGCCGCCTGCTCGGCGCGCCTGTAGTCGGGATTCGCGCAGCTGCCCGGGTCCTCGGCCATGGCGCCGCCGGTGGCGCCGAACCCGCGGCGCAGCGGCATCACCACTACGTAGCCGCGGCGCGCGAACACCGACGCCGCGCCCATCAGGAGATCGGCCGATTCGCGCGCGCGCTCGCGCGCCGAGGCGGATACGCCGTGGTTCAGCACTACGGCGCCGTAGGGTCCGTCGCCCTCCGGGCGCAGGATGGTGGCGGCCACGGCATAGCGCCCGTCGCGCGCCGGGATGCGCACCTTCTCCTCGACGAGCCTGGAGCCGTGGTAGGCGTCGTCCTGAGCAAGAGCGGCGCCGGCGGCGAGCCCCCCTGCGAGCGCCGTTGCAAGCGCCATTGCGCGCGCGAGCGCGTCCAGTCCTCCCTTCACCCCTGCCCTCCCGCGACGTCGTTAGTACGCTACACAGTGTAGCGGCAATCGCTACAAGCGAGAAGAGTGAAAATTTGACAAGACCGCAGAGCGAATCCCCATTGTCGGGGAAGCGCGACGGCGATGGAAATATTACTCACCACATTTTCCGCAGACGGGCGGCGACGTCCACCGCGGGCCGGGCGGAAAAGGCAACCGGTTCCAGGCATGCCCTCACCGCCGGCGTCATGAAGCGGCTCTTCGCCCCATAGACGTGCCGGTCCCCGCGGCGCGGCTGCTGGGTGACGTAGAACTTGAGCGGCGCGAGGAGATGCAGCTCGCTCTTCGCGCGCGTCATCGCGACATAGAGCAGGCGCCGCTCCTCCTCGATCGACTCGGCGCGGGCCGCGGCGAACTCGGAAGGAAAGCTGCCGTCGACGACGTTGAGCACGTACACCGCGTCCCATTCCTGCCCCTTCGCGGAATGCACCGTGGACAGCACGAGGTAGTCCTCGTCCAGGTGCGGCTCGCCCGCGAGATCGCCGCTCGCCGCCGGCGGGTCGAGGGCAAGCTCGCTCAGGAACGCCTCGCGCGTCGCGAAATTCACCGCGATGCGCTCGAGCTGCTCGAGATCGCCGATGCGCACCTCGGCCTGCTCGTAGCGGCGCTCGAGCTGAGGCGCATACCACTCGCGCACGCGGGCGACCTGCCCCGGCCACGGCGTGCCCGGGTCCATCAGCCAGCCGAGGAGCGCCGCGAAATCGCCGTCGTGCTCCCGGAGGGCTTCCCAATTTCCGGCTTCGACCTGCGAGAAGCCGCGCTCGGCGCGGGCGGGCCCGACCCCGGGCAGGAGCTGCAGCGCCCGGAAGGCGGCCAGCCGGTTCCTCGGGTTGTCCGCCCAGCGCAGCACCGCGAGCAGGTCCTTCACGTGCGCCGCCTCGAGGAACTTGAGCCCGCCGTACTTCACGTAGGGGATGTTCCGGCGCACCAGCTCGAGCTCCAGGAGATCGCTGTGGTGCGAGCTGCGAAACAGCACCGCCTGGCGCCTGAGCTCGGTGCCGCCCTCGCGCGCCGCGAGCACGCCGGCGACCACATAGGCCGCCTGGTCCTCGTCGTCTGCGAGCGTGACGTAGCGCGGCTTCGCGCCGCCCTGCCGCGTGGCGCGCAGGCGCTTTCCGGCGAGCGCGTTCGCGGCGTCCAGGATCGGCTGCGTCGAGCGGTAGTTCTCCTCGAGGGCGACCACCGCGCCCTCGAAGCCGAGGATGTTCTCGACCGTGGTGCCGCGAAAGGAGTAGATCGCCTGCGCGTCGTCGCCCACCACGGTCACGCCCTCGCCCCCGGGCTTCAAGCGGGCGACGATCTCGGCCTGCAGGGCGTTGGTGTCCTGGTACTCGTCGACCAGGATGTGGTCGAAGGCGCCGCCGATGTCGCGCGCGAGGCGCTCGTCGGCGAGCATCGCGTGCCAGTAGAGCAGCAGGTCGTCGTAGTCGAGGGCCTGGCTCGCGAGCTTGCGCTCGACATACGCGCGGTAGAGCGCGCCGAGCTCCGCCTCCCACTGCGCGCACCACGGGAACAGCGCTTGCAGCGTGCCGGCGAGCGAGCCTTGAGCGTTCACCCGGTGCGAATAGATGGCGAGACAGGTGTCCTTGCGTGGAAAGCGCCGCTCGGTCGCGGAAAAGCCGAGCTCGTGGCGCGCCAGGTCCATCAGGTCGGCGGCGTCGCCGCGGTCGAGCACGCTGAAGCCCGGCTCGAGGCCGACGCGCGCGCAGTGCCTGCGCAGCAGGCGATTGGCGATCGCGTGGAAGGTGCCCGACCAGGGCAGCCGCACCTCGGGGGCGACCGCGCCCAGGATGCGCTGCGCGCGCCGCGTCATCTCCGCCGCGGCGCGGCGCGTGAAGGTAAGCAGCAGGATGCGCTGCGGGCTCGCGCCCTCGAGCACGAGATGCGCCACGCGGTGCGCGAGGGTGTTGGTCTTGCCGGTCCCGGCGCCGGCGAGGATCAGCAGCGGCCCGCGCCCGAAGCGCGCCGCCTCGCGCTGGCGCGCATTGAGCTTCTCGAA
>DATKAX010000244.1:0-6576 GCA_035514595.1 Burkholderiales bacterium | reverse complement strand
CACGTACTTGCCCGAAGGCTTCAGGTCGCACAGCACCGGCACCTTGCGGCGCACGCGCTCGAAGTCGTCGATGGTCCACTTCACGCCGGCGGCCGACGCAATGGCGAGGAAATGCAGCACGGCGTTGGTCGAGCCGCCGGTGGCCATTACCAGCGCCACGGCGTTCTCGATCGACTTGCGGGTGATGATGTCTCGCGGCCGGAGATTCCTCTTCACCGCTTCGACCAGGACCTTTGCGGATTCGGCCGCCGAGTCCGCTTTCTCGGCGTCGGGCGAGGCCATCTGCGAGGAGCCGAGCAAGCTCATGCCGAGCGCCTCGAACGAGGACGACATCGTGTTGGCGGTGAACATGCCGCCGCAGGCGCCCACCGACGGGCAGGCGTTCTTCTCGATGCCGGTGAAGTCCTCCTGGCTCATCCTGCCGGCGCTGAAGGCGCCCACCGCCTCGAACGCCGAGACGATGGTCAAGTCCTGGCCCTTCCATTTGCCCGGTTTGATGGTGCCGGCATAGACGTAGATGCCGGGCACGTTCATGCGCGCGAGCGCCATCATGCCGCCGGGCATGTTCTTGTCGCAGCCGCCCACCACCAGCGCCCCGTCCATCGCCTGGCCGTTGACGCTGGTTTCGATCGCGTCGGCGATCACCTCGCGCGACACCAGCGAATACTTCATCGCCTCGGTACCCATGCCGATGCCGTCGGTGACGGTGGGGAAGCCGAACATCTGCGGCTTGGCGCCCGCCTCCTCGAGCGCCGCGACGGCGCGCTCGACCAGGGGCTGGATGCCCGCGTTGCAGGGGTTCATGGTGGAATGGCCGTTGGCCACGCCGACGATGGGCTTGTCGAAGTCGCCGTCGCCGAATCCGACGGCGCGCAGCATCGCCCGGTTGGGCGAGCGCGCCACGCCTTGCGTGATGAGACGGGAACGGCGGTTGAGGCGGGTCGGATCGGCCATGGGTCCTCCTGGGTGGGCACATTCTGCGACGCGCGCGCCGCGCAATCCAATGCCGTCGCGCGGCGGCTGTAATACTCTTTGGGCATGAATCTACCGGAATTATGGCAGCTGCGGTATTTCGTGGCGGTCGCCGAGCGGCTCCACTTCGGCCGCGCGGCGGCCGCGCTGCACATCTCGCAGCCGCCGCTGTCGCGCGCCATCCGCGCGCTCGAAGCGCGGCTGGAGGTGAGGCTGCTCGAGCGCAGCCGCAGGCGCGTCGAGCTCACGCCCGAGGGCGCGCGGCTGCTCGAGGAGGCGCGCCGCGCCATCGCGCAGCTCGAGCGCACGGTGCGCGAGCTGCGCCGCATGGCTTCGGGGGAGCAGGGCCGGCTGCGCATCGGCTTCGTGTCGCTCGCCGACTACGGCGTGCTGCCCAGGCTGCTCAAGGCGTACAAGGCGACGCGACCGGGGGTGAGGCTCGCGCTGCGCGAGATGCTGTCCCCCGATCAATCCGCCGCGCTCGCCGCCGGCGAGCTCGATTTCGGGTTGCTGCTGCCGCCGGTGAGCGCCGACGTCGAGCATTACGTGGTGCAGCGCGAGCACTTCGTGGCCGCGCTGCCCTCGAAGCATCGTCTGGCCGGCGGCCGCGGCAAGCTCGCCATGGCGGCGCTCGCCGGCGAGCCCTTCGTCATGGTGCCGCGCGAAATCGCGCCCGGCCTGTACGATATCGCCACGGGGCTGGCGGCGCGCGCCGCCATGACGCTCAACGTGGCGCAGGAGGCGATCCAGATGCAGACGGTAGTAAGCCTGGTCTCGAGCGGCCTGGGCGCGGCGATCGTGCCCGCGTCGGTCGCCAACCTCGGCAGGCGCGGCGTGGTGTACCGCGAGCTCGCCGACAGCCACCCGCGGCTCGACCTGTGGCTCGCCTGGCCGCGCGGCACCCTGAGCGCCGCCGCGCGCGATTTCCTGGCGCTCGCGCGCAGCAGCCTGCCGCGCTAGCCGAAGCCGATGCTGGTCCATCCCGAAATCGATCCGGTCGCGTTCTCGATCGGCCCGCTCGCCGTGCGCTGGTACGGACTCATGTACCTTGCCGGCTTCGCCGCCGCGTGGTGGCTCGGCGTGCGCCGGATCTCGCGGGACCTCGCGCCCATTACGCGCCGGCAGTTCGACGACCTGCTGTTCCTGGCGGTGCTGGGCGTGATCCTGGGCGGGCGCCTGGGCTACGTGCTGTTCTACAAGCCCGGCTACTACGCTTCGCACCCCCTCGAGATCTTCGCCATCTGGCAGGGCGGGATGTCCTTTCACGGCGGCCTGCTCGGCGTGATGCTCGCGATGGCGTTCGCGGCGTGGCGCCAGCGCGTCGATTACCTGCGGCTGATGGATTTCGTGGCACCGCTGGTGCCGCTGGGCATCGCCGCCGGGCGCCTGGGCAACTTCATCAACGGCGAGCTCTGGGGGCGCGCCACCGATCTTCCCTGGGGCATGGTGTTTCGCGGCGCGGGCGATGCGCCGCGCCATCCGTCGCAGCTCTACCAGTTCGCGCTCGAAGGGCTGCTTCTCTTCGCCCTGCTGTGGTGGTTCTCATCGAGGCCGCGGCCGCGCGGCCAGGTCTCGGCGCTGTTTCTCATCGGCTACGGCGCGCTTCGCTTCATCGCCGAGTTCGCCCGCGAGCCTGACGCCTTCCTCGGCCTGCTGGCACTCGGGCTGACGATGGGGCAGTGGCTGTGCCTGCCGATGATCGCCGGAGGAATCTGGTTGTTCGCCTGGAGCCGGCGCCAGCGCTAAAGGGCGGCGGCGAGCAGCCGCGCGACATGCCAGGGCTCGCGCTTCGTGCCATGGGCGATCTGCTGCCGGCAGCTCGTGCCGTCGGCGACGATCAGTGCGCCGGGAGTCTTTCTCACTTCCGGCAGAAGGCTCAGCTCCGCCATCCTCATCGAGACATCGTAGTGCTCGGCCTCGTAGCCGAAGCTTCCGGCCATGCCGCAGCAGCTCGACGCCACCGTATGCACCGTGAGGCCCGGAACCATCCCGAGCACCTGCTGCACCGACGGCATGACGTCGAACGCCTTCTGGTGGCAATGGCCGTGCAGCAGCACTTCCTTTTCCATCGGCTTGAACGCCAGCTCGCCCGGCTCGCGCGCGAGGAACTCCTCGAAGAGAAAGGCGTTCTGGGCCAGGATCTCGGACCCCGGCAGCATCACCTGGTATTCGTCGCGCAGGGTGAGCAGGCACGAGGGCTCGAGCCCGACGATCGGAACGCCGCGCGCCGCCCAGGTGCCGAGCGCCTCGAGCACACGGCGCGCCTCCGCCTTCGCCTCGTCCACCAGCCCGGCCGAGAGAAAAGTGCGCCCGCAGCACAGCGGTCGGCCGGCGAGAAGCGGCTCGGCCACATGCACCCGGCAGCCGGCTGCCTCCAGTACGCGTATTGCGGCGCGCGCGTTCTCCGGCTCGAACCAGCGATTGAAGCTGTCGACGAACAGCACCACTTCGCGCGCGCCGCTTTTCGCCCAGGCCCGCTCGATGAAGTGGTCGCTGCGCCATCTCGGCAACTGGCGCTGTGGCGCGAATCCGAGCAAAGGCCTGAGCCAGCGGGAAGCCGCATTCGAAGCAAAAGCAAAGCGCGCTGCCCAAGGCGCATAGCGCGGCAGATACGCGATGGCACGCTCGCGCAGCGACAAGCCGTGCGTGCGCCGGTGCTGCGCCAGGAACTCGATCTTCATGCGCGCCATGTCCACGCCCGTGGGGCATTCCCGCTTGCAGCCCTTGCACGACACGCAGAGATCGAGCGCCTCTTTCACCGCGTCGAGCTCGAGCTGCCCGGATAGCGCCAGGCGCAGGGTATTCGCTCGCCCGCGGGTGAGATGCGCCTCGTCGAGCGTCGCTCGATACGACGGGCACATGGTGCCGGCGTCGAACTTGCGGCAATGGCCGTTGTTGTTGCACATCTCGGCCGCCTTGTCGTAACCGCCCCACTCGCTCCAGTCGAGAACCGTGGGCGGTACCTGCGTCGCGTAGCCGGGCTTGAAGCGGAACAGCCCGCGCTCGTCCATGCGCGGCGGATCGACGATCTTGCCGGGGTTCATCAGCCCGCGCGGGTCGAGCCAGGACTTCACCTCGGCGAGCGCCGCGGTGAGCCGCGGCCCGAAGAACGGCGCGATCCACTCAGAGCGCACCAGGCCGTCGCCGTGCTCACCGGAGTAGGCGCCCTTGTACTGCCTGACGAGCGCGCTCGCCTCCTCGGCGATGGCGCGCATCTTCTCGGCGCCGTCGCGTCGCATGTCGAGCACCGGCCGCACGTGCAAGGTGCCGACCGAGGCATGCGCATACCACGTGCCGCGCGTGCCGTGCTTCTCGAATACCTGCGTCAGGCGCTCGGTGTACTCGGCGAGATACTCGAGCGGCACCGCGCAGTCCTCGATGAAGGAGACCGGCTTGCCGTCGCCTTTCATGGACATCATGATGTTCAAGCCGGCCTTGCGTACCTCCCAAAGGTCCTTCTGCTGCCTGGCGCCGGTGATCTCGACCACGCTCCCGGGCAGGCCGAGGTCGCCCATCAGTTGCACCAGGTCCTTGAGCTTTTTCTGCTGCTCGGAAAACTCCTCCCCGGAGAATTCGACCAGCAGGATCGCATCGGGCTCGCCCCGAATGAAGGCGTCGACGGTGGCGCGGAAGGCGCCGATCTCCCGGGCGAGGCCGATCATGGTTCGATCGACGAGCTCCACCGCGCTCGGCCCGAGCTTCACGATGTGCTGCGTCCAGTCCATCGCGGTGTAGAACTTCGGGAAATGGCAAACGCCGAGCACGCGTGCCGGCGGGATGCGCGAGAGCTTCAGGTGCAGCCGCTCGGACCAGGCGAGCGTGCCTTCGGAGCCGACCAGCAGGTGCGCGGCGTTGGCGTGTGGCGGCCCGAGGTGGTCGAGGTTATAGCCCGCGACCTTGCGCAGCAGCTTCGGAAAGCGCGCCTCGATTTCCTGCCTTTCCCTTTGATAAAGGCTCTTGAGCTTCAGAACGAGATCGCGGTAACCCTGCGGACCCGAGGCATCGTCCAGCGGCCCGAAGCGCCAGCGGTGGCCTTCGACCGTGACGGCGTCGATGGCGAGCACGTTGTGCACCATGTTGCCGTAGGCGATCGAGCGCGAGCCGCAGGAGTTGTTGCCAGCCATGCCGCCCAGCGTGGCCTGCGCGCTGGTGGAAACGTCCACCGGGAACCACAGCCCGTGGCGGCGCAGCGCGGCGTTGAGCGCATCGAGCACCAGTCCCGGCTGCACCACCGCGGTCGCGGCTTCGGCGTTCACTTCCAGCAGCTTGTTCAGGTACTTGCTGTGATCAATGATGAGCGCCTCGCCCACGGTCTGGCCGCACTGCGAGCTGCCCGCGCCGCGCGGCAGGAGGGGTATCCCTTCGTCCGCTGCGATCGCCATGGCGGTGCGCGCCGCCTCCTCGGTGCGCGGCAGGACTACGCCGATGGGCTCGACCTGGTAGATCGAGGCGTCGGTCGAGTAGCGGCCGCGGCTTGCTGCATCGAACAAAACCTCCGCATCGGCTTCCTTGCGCAAGCGCGCGCCCAGCGCGTCGTGGGCCGACTTGACGACGCGAAGCGGGAACACGGGGGCATTCATGGGGGCGTATGTAGAATACCCGAATGCCCCGACGCGCCGGCCGCCATTTCCTACAGATCCCCGGCCCGACCAACGTGCCCGATCGCGTGCTGCGGGCGATCGATTTCCCCACGATGGACCACCGCGGTCCAGACTTTGCGGACCTCGGCAAAGGCGTGCTGGCCGGAATCAAGCGCGTCTTCAAGAGCACGCAAGGCGAGGTGGTGATTTTTCCCGCCTCGGGCACCGGCGCCTGGGAGGCGGCGCTCGTCAATACGCTCTCTCCCGGCGACCGGGTGCTGATGGCCGAGACCGGCCATTTCGCCACGCTGTGGCAGAAGATGGCGGCGCGCCTCGGGCTCGAGACCGAATTCCTGCCGGGCGACTGGCGCCATGGCGCCGATCCGGACGCGATCGAGAAGCGCTTGCGCAGCGACGCCGAGAAGCGCATCCGCGCGGTGTGCGTGGTGCACAACGAGACTTCCACCGGCGTGGTGTCGCGCATCGCGGAGATCAGAAAGGCGATCGACGCCGCCGGGCATCCGGCGCTTTTCATGGTCGACACCATCTCGTCTCTCGCTTCGATCGATTACCGCCACGACGAGTGGGGGGTCGATGTTACCGTGGCCGGCTCGCAGAAGGGGCTGATGCTTCCTCCGGGCCTGTCGTTCAACTGCGTTTCGGCCAAGGCGCTCGAAGCCGCCAAGACGGCACGCCTGCCGCGCAGCTATTGGGCCTGGGAGGAGATGATCGCCAACGGCAAGAGCGGCTACTTCCCGTACACGCCGGCGACCAACCTTCTCTATGGCCTGCGCGAGGCGCTCTCGATGCTGCTGGACGAAGAAGGCCTGGAAGCGGTGTTCGCGCGCCACCAGCGCCACGCCGAGGCGACGCGCCGCGCGGTGCGCGCCTGGGGGCTCGAAGTGCTGGCGCTCGACCCGCGCGAGTACTCGGGCTCGCTCACGGCGGTGCTGCTTCCCGCCGGCTACGACGCCGACCGGGTGCGCAAGGTGATTCTCGAGGCGTTCGACATGTCGCTCGGCAC
>DATKAX010000243.1:0-6418 GCA_035514595.1 Burkholderiales bacterium | reverse complement strand
CACTGCGCCGCCAGCGCCGCCTTGCGATCCGCCGCCTCCATCAGCGACACCAGCCGCCCGATGAACAGCGGTATCACCGTATCGAGCAGCGCGACGCCCAGGCTCGCCGCGAACATCGCCGCGTACCAGCCCTTCGTTTGCTTCGCGAAGTGCCAATAAAAGGCGAGCAACCCCGCCGGAGGCGCACCCGGTCCGGGACTCGCGGTCCCCTTGATGCTGGAGTCGAAGAGGTTCAGTTGTCTTTCAACTTCTGAGGCTTAGCGTCGCTGCGGCGCAGAAGATACCTGCGGCCCTTGCGTCGAGCAAGGAGATTGTGCGCAAGCACTTATGAGCGTCGCTCGGTCACGACGATGGAGAATGACCCGCGGTGGAATCAGCCGCTGCTTTCTGCCGTTCACGCTAGGACTTAGCATCCGAACGTTGACAAAAGGAGGAGCGATGACAGGTGTCACCCAGTTGCAGATCGATCAGCGCGTATTCGAGCTCTACGACGAGTACTGCCACGGCCGGATCGACCGCAGGGAGTTCCTGACGAGGGCGGGGGCCCTGGGGGCGGCGGGGCTGGCGATGGCCTACGGGGCGGCGGCGAAGCTTGCCTGGGAGCGGACGGTCAGCTTCTTCAGGAAGCACCTCGCGTGAGCCGCCTCGCGGGGAAGAGCGCGTTCGTCACCGGGGCGGGCGGCGGCATCGGCCGCGCGATCGCCGACGCGCTGGCGCGCGAAGGTGCGACTGTGGCGCGCATCGACATCGACGGCAAGACGCCCTACCAATGCGACGTGTCCGACCGCGGTGCGGTGTTCGAGACGATGCGGCGCTTCGTCGCCGAGGCGGGCGGGCTCGACATCCTGGTCAACAACGCCGTGTACTTCCACTACGCGCCGCTCGTGGAGATGCCGGAGGACAAGATCCATCGCATGATCGACGTCGGGCTGAAGGGCGCGATCTGGGCTACGCAGGCGGCGACGCCGCACCTCGTCGCGCGCGGCGGCGGGGCGATCGTCAATCTGTCCTCGGTGGCGGTGTCCTTCGGCATCGGCCGCGCCGGGGTGTACACCTCGATCAAGGGCGCGCTCGACGCCTTCACCCGCCAGCAGGCCGCGGAGCTCGCGCCGCAGGGCATCCGCGTCAACGCCGTCGCTCCGGGACCGGTGTCGACGCCGGGATCGAACACGGTCATCGACGTCGCGGGATGGGAGGCGCGGCGCGCGCGCACGCCGCTGCGCCGGCTCGCCACCGCCGAGGACGTGGCCGACGCGGTGGTCTATCTCGTTTCGGACCAGGCCCGCAGCGTCGCGGGCGTGACCCTCAAGGTCGACGGCGGCATCACCATCGCCGCGCCGTAGCCGGCAGCCGGACTGGCTAGTACCTCTTTCCCGAGCTGAACTCGACCTTGAGGCGCGCGACCTGGCGCCTGACCGCGTCGACCTCGGCGCGGGCGCGGTCGGCCTTCTGCACGAGCGCCTCGCTCGTTTCGCTGCCGCCGGCGAGCGCGATTTCGGCGAGCGCTTCTTGATGCCGGGCCACTGCCGCGTTCCAGCGCGCCACCAGCTCCTGCTCCTGCATCCGCCACCTGCTGCGCTTGTCCATGCCCGCCCCCGATCGATGCTGCCGCGCCGTTATACAGGCATCAGGGTGCACAGTCCATTACTACCGGCGCGTGGTCGCTGGTGCCGACATCCGCGAGCACGGTGCAGGTCGTCGCGCGCGCGGCGATCGGGGGCGAGGCGAGGATGTAGTCCAGGCGCCAGCCGATGTTGCGGCCCCGCATGTTGCGCCAGGGCGCCCACCAGGTGAAGAGGTTCGGGTTGTCGGGGTCCTTGGCGCGGCCGACGTCGACCAGGTGCTCGCCCAGCAGCGCCGCGAACAGCTCGCGCTCCTCGGGGCGCTGGCCGACGATGCCGGGCTTGCGCTCCTTCGGGTGCACGTCCGTCTCGGTGCGGGTGATGTTGATGTCGCCGCAGAGCACGAGCTCGCGGCCTTCCTGGTGCAGGCGCTTCGCCCAGGCGGCGAGCCGGTGCATGAAGTCGAGCTTCGCCGCATAGTTCTTGTTGCCGTTGGGCACGTACACCGAGGCGAGGACCAGCCTGCCGACAACTGCCTGCACGATGCGCGCTTCCATGTCGAACTCGGGGTGGCTGAAGGCGGGCTCGGCCGCGAACAGCCCTTTACGGATGTGCAGCGACACGCCGGAGTAGGCGCGCATGCCGTGCCAGTAGACGTGGTAGTCGGGGAGCCTGCACTGCTCCGGGACCTGCGCGGCCTCGGCTTTCAGCTCCTGCAGGCACACCACATCCGGGCGGTCGCGCGCCACCCACTCGCAGAATTGCGCCTGGCGCGCGCGGATGCCGTTGACGTTCCAGGTGGCGATCTTCAAGAACCTGGCTTGGCGCTCCCCTCCGTGACGCAGACGGCCCAGTACTCTTCGCCGCGCTTGTCGACGCGGAGCTCGAGGACGGTCTCGGCGTCCACCCCGTCGGCGCCGCCGTCCCCGCCCGGCGCGCCCGGCGTGCGCTTGCCGTGAATCAGCAGGCCTTCCGCGGCGCCGCGCTCGAGCGCGATGCGGCAGTGCTCCAGGCGCTCCTTGCCGCCCGGGGTGTCCGACCAGGGGCGCGAGTCTTCGATGTTGGGCGCCCACAGCAGGTAGCTGTCCGCGCCCTCGACTTTCTGCACCTCATCGGCCCGCACGGTCAGCACCACGGCGCCGTCGCTGCGCAGGCCGCCGCGGCTCCAGATGCGGTTGACCGGATTGACGCCGCGTATCTCGAAGGCCTTGCGCCGGCTGACGAGCTGGCGCGTCGGGACCGAGCGCCTGGCGCCTCGCACCGGGGCGTGGCCGCGCGGGCGCGCGTCGAGCAGCTCGTTGCAAAGCGCCGCGACTTCCGGCTCTTTCAGGCGCTCCGCATTCGCAAGCAGCGCCCGCAGCTCGAGGGTGGTCAGCTTGGCGATCTGCTCCTTGCTCCACTTCGCGATCCTGCCCCGGGGCAGGATGCGCATGTCGCGTCTCCCGTTGATCATGAGCGATCCCCGCCTTACAGCAGCTTGATGTTGCCGGCGCGCGGGCCCTTGGGGCTCTGCTCGACGTCGTATTGCACCTTGTCGTTTTCCTTCAGGGTCTTGAACCCGGCGGCCTGGATCGCCGAGAAGTGAACGAAGAGATCCTTGCTGCCGTCGTCGGGGGTGATGAAGCCGAAGCCCTTGGCGTCGTTGAACCACTTTACGGTACCCGTACTCATGTCTGTTTCCTTGATGTCGATGCGGAAAGGGCGCATCGCCCCCGCGGGATATCAAGGGAGGAACGAACGGATGAGGACGGTACGAACCGCTACTGCCTGATCGGGCTGCCCGCTGCTTGAAAACCCTGCTCTATCTTTATACCACGGAACGATCTAGTTGCCCGCGGCGGCGAGCTGCTTCAGGGTGAAGGTGTAGCTCACCTGGTCGAGCGGCTTGTGGCAGGCGAGGCAGGCGGCCTGGTTCGCCGGGCGCAGCTTCTTCTCGGTGGAGAAGACCGCGTAATTCCAGTCGCTGTTGCGCAGCATGTCGGGGATGTCGCGGCCCCAGCCGGCGCCGCGCGCCATCGCGGTGTAGAACAGCAGCTTCTCCGGCACGAAGAAGCCGTCGGCGCCGGTCACCGGCTTCTTGTCCGCGTCGAGCTTCGCCGAGTACACCTCGACGAACAGCTCGGCGCCGTCCGGCAGGTCGCGGCCGGCCTTCGCCGCCTGCACCGCGGCCTTGTTGGCAAAGTAGTAGCGCACCTGCCGCGTCGCCGGGAAGTTGATGGTGTGGTACTTGACGAAGCTCTCCCGGTAGCCCTCCGGGAAGCCGACATGGGTCTTCGCGACGTTCGGCAGCTGGGGGGATTTCGCGCCCGCCATGGCGCCCGGCTGGGCGGCGAAGAAGGCGGCGAGGTTGGCGATGTCCTCGGCGCCGAGCTGCGCCGCCATCGCGTTCATCAGCGGGTTCTTGCGCGTGCCCTCCTTGAAGGCCTTGAGCTGGGCCTCGAGGTAGCCCGCGCGCTGCGCCGCAAGATTCGGGATGCCGTCGTCCACGCTCACCCCGGTCGCGCCGTGGCAGGCGGCGCAGACCGCGGCCGCCCTCGCCTTTCCGGCCTCCATGTCCGCGGCCTGGGCGAGCGGCGCGAACGCCAGAACGATCGACAACCCGAGCAGTTTTCTCATGACGCTCCTCCTCTGTGGACCGGCTAACACTCTCCGGGGCGGAACATTCCGGAGTAGGCTTTCCGGCAGTCCAACGAGGAGGGCCCCATGGCGAACATCGACCAGTACCTGAAGAACAACCACCAGTATGCCTCCGGGCAGGCGCTGCACAAGGCGGCCTACCCCGGCAAGCAGAAGATCCAGCCGGCCCGCCGCCTGGCGGTCGTGGCCTGCATGGACGCGCGACTCGCCGTCGAGGACATGCTCGGCCTGCAGACCGGGGAGGCGCACATCATCCGCAACGCGGGCGGGGTGGTCGACGAGGACGCGATCCGCTGCCTGATCATCTCGCACCACCTGCTCGACACTAACGAGATCATGCTGATCCACCACACGCGCTGCGGCATGCTGGCGTTCACCGACGATCTGCTCAAGGCGGGCCTCGAGGGCGACCCGGCGGCCGAGAAGCTGCTCGGCCAGGCCACCGCGCGCAAGTTCACGGGCTGCAAGCGAGCCTCGGCGATGCCCTCGGCGTTCCACGCTTTCCGCGGCCCGATCGAGCCGCTGGATGCGCCGCGCGACGCGAAGAACACGGAGCGTCTGCAGTGGGACGTGCGCCGCGGCATGTCGGCGATCCTGAACCACCCCTGGATTCCGACCGAAGGGCCGGACGCGGTCAGCGTGCGCGGCTTCGTCTACGACGTCGACACCGGGAAGCTCGAGGAGGTGAAATACCCGGGGCCGATGGGCTCGATCGGGTAAGGCCCGCCCAACTAGGAAGCCCAGCTGCGCGAGCGGTTGACGGCGTCGCGCCAGCGCGCCATCAGCGCTTCGCGCCGGTCGGGATCCATGCGCGGCTCGAAGCGGCGCTCGGCCTGCCACTGGGCGGCGATCTCCTCGCGCGATTTCCACAGGCTCACGGTGAGCCCGGCGAGGTAGGCGGCGCCCAACGCGGTCGTCTCCAGGACTTTCGGCCTGACGACGGGAACCCCGAGCAGATCGGCCTGGAATTGCATCAGGAGATCGTTCTGCGCGGCGCCGCCGTCGACCCGCAGCTCGGCGAGGCGCTCGCCCGAGTCCTTCTGCATCGCCTCCAGCACCTCGGCGCTCTGGAAGGCGATCGATTCGAGCGCCGCGCGCGCGATGTGCGCCTTCGTCGTGCCGCGCGTGAGGCCGACCATGGCGCCGCGCGCGTGTGGGTCCCAGTGCGGCGCACCCAGGCCGGTGAAGGCGGGGACCAGGAACACGCCGTCGGCGTCGAGCACTTCGGCAGCGAGCTTCTCGATTTCTCCGGAAGAGGAAAAGAATCCCAGTTCATCCCGAAGCCATTGCACCACCGCGCCGGCGACGAACACGCTGCCTTCGAGCGCGTACTCCTTCGCCGGGCCGTGCTGCGCGCAGGGCGTCGAGACCAGGCCGTGGCGCGAGCCGACCAGCTTCGCGCCGGTGTGCAGCAGCATGAAGCAGCCGGTGCCGTAGGTGTTCTTCGCCATGCCCGGCGAGTGGCAAGCCTGGCCGAACATCGCCGCCTGCTGGTCGCCGGCCACGCTGCCGATCACCAGCGGCTCGCCGGCGAGGCCCGCCGGGACCATGCCGAAGGCGTGCGCCGAGGGATGCACGTCGGGAAGCAGCGCGCGCGGCACGCCGAGCAGGCGCAGCAGCTCCTCGTCCCAGTCGAACGTGTGCACGTCGAAGAGCATCGTGCGCGAGGCGTTGGAGACGTCGGTGACGTGCGTGCGGTTCTGCGTGAGATGCCAGATGAGCCAGGTGTCGACGGTGCCGAAGGCGAGCTCGCCGCGCTCGGCGCGCGCGCGCGCGCCGGGGATGTTGTCGAGCAGCCAGGCGATCTTGGTGCCGCTGAAATAGGGGTCGATCACGAGCCCTGTTTTTTCCCGGATGAACGCTTGCGCCCCGTCGGCCTCCAGGCGCGAGCAGATTTCCGCCGTGCGCCGGTCCTGCCACACGATGGCGTTGTGGATCGGCTCGCCGCTCTGGCGGTCCCAGACGATGGTGGTCTCGCGCTGGTTGGTGAGGCCGATCGCCATGACGTCCTTCGGCGGGACGCTCGCCTTGTGCAGGGCTTCGCGCGCGACCTCGCGCTGGGCGGTGAAGATCTCCTTGGGGTCGTGCTCGACCCAGCCGGGCTGCGGGTAGATCTGGCGGAACTCGCGCTGACCGAGCGCCGCCGCGCGGCCTTGCTCGTCGAACAGGATCGCGCGCGAGCTGGTGGTGCCCGCGTCGAGGGCGAGGACGTATCGCAC
>DATKAX010000242.1:0-7812 GCA_035514595.1 Burkholderiales bacterium | reverse complement strand
CCCAGGATGCGCGGCAGTCGCTGCGTCGCGCCGACCGTGCCGCGGATCGCTTCGGGAATGCGAAACGTTGCCTCGGGCGTCGCGACGACGAAGTCGCAGGCCGCCGCGATCTCGCAGCCCGAGCCCACGGCCGCGCCTTCGACCACGGCGATCGTCGGCATGGGCAGCGCCTCGAGCGCGCCGTAAGCGGCGAACGCTTTCATGCGCCGGTCGCGCACCTGCGCCGGGTCCATGCCCTGGCGCTCCTTGAGATCGGCGCCGGCGCAGTACACGGGGCCGGTCGCACGAACGAACACCAGCCTGACGGTGTCGTCCATGCCCTGCGCCGCCGCGACCAGCGCTTCGCACATCGCGAGGTTGAGCGCGTTGCGCGCCTCGGGACGGTTCAGCGTGATCGTCGCCACGCCCCCCTGCACATCGACGAGGACGCTCATAGGGCCTTGGCCTCGCGCAGCGCCGCGATGGTCTCGGCGCTGTAGCCCAGGCGTTCCTTGAGGATCTGCTCGGTGTGCTCGCCGAGCGCGGGCGGGCGGCCGATCTGCGGGTCGTCCCAGCCGACGAACTTGTAGGGCAAGGCGAGCGCCTTGAATTCGCCCACGCCCGGATAGTCGAAGCTGCCGACGAGCTTTCGCGCCCGCACCTGCGCATCGGCGAGCACCTCGGCGACGTCGTTCACCGGCCCCACCGGCACGTCCGCGGCATCCAGCTTCGCGATCAACTCGGCGCGCGTGAGATTCGCGACCGCTGCGGTGAGCATTTCCATTACCTCGTCGCGGCGCGCGACACGCCCGGCGTTGGTGGCGTAAATGGGGACTGTCCCTATTAGCAGTGCCTTGCACAGCGGCTCCCAGTGCTGGTCGCTGGCGGTGATGTGGGCGTATTTGCCGTCCTTGCAGCGGAAAGTCGCCGAAGGGACGCGGCCCGGATGTTCGGTGCCGAGGCGCGGGGGTACTTCGCCCAGCGCGAAATATCGGGCGGCGGCCAAGGTAAGCAGGCTCACCTGCCCGTCAAGCATGGAGAAGTCCACGTGCGCGCCGCGGCCGGTCTTCTCGCGCCCGGACAGCGCGGCGAGGATCGCGATCGCCACCCACAGGCCCGAAGTGAGATCGGCGATCGGCAGGCCCGGCTTCACCGGCCCGCCGCCCTTCTCGCCGGTGAGGCTCATCAGGCCGCCCATCGCCTGGAACACGGTGTCGTAGCCTTTCTTGCCTGCGTACGGCCCGCTCTGGCCGAAGCCGGTGCAGGACACGTAGACCAGCTTCGGGTTGAGCGCCGAGAGCGCGGCGAAGTCCAGGCCCTGGCGGCCGAGCGTGCCCACGGGGAAGTTCTCGACGAACACGTCGGCCTGCTGCGCCAGCTCGCGGATGATGCGCCGCCCGCCGTCGCTGCGCAGGTTGACGGTGATGGATTGCTTCGAGCGGTTGCAGGCGAAGTAGTAGGCGCTGTCGGTGGCGAGTTGCGGCTCGAAGCCGCGCGTCTCGTCGCCCGCGCCGGGCTGCTCCACCTTGATCACCGTGGCGCCGAGCTCCGCGAGGATCATGCTGGCGAACGGGCACGCCAGCACGCGCGACAGATCGAGGATCGTCAGGTGCTGGAGCGGTGTCATCTCAATCGCGCCTTTACCGGAGGGCCAGGAAGGCGATGCCGGCGAGCACCAGCGAGGCGCCGAGCACGGTGCGGGCGTTGAGTTCCTCGCGGTTCTTCATCAGGAACACGCTGACCGGAAAGATGACCAGCGGCGTGGTGTGCACCACCAGCACGGCCAGCGCGATCTCGATCTTGGTCATCGCGATGGAAACGAAGTTCGAGCCGAGCGACGTGAACACGCCGCAGCCGGTGTAAAGCAGGATCGCGCGCCGCTCGGCGCCGCGCAGCTGCGCGACGATCCTGGGCCAGTGGCGCGTCACCACGATCTGGCAGGCGAAGGCGGCGAGCGACGCGATCACGGTGCCGAGCGCGGCCTCGTGCCATTCGCGCATGGCGAGCCCGCGCAGCACGTTGCCGAAGCCGAAGCCCGCGACCGTGAGCAGTCCCGCGGCGAGGCCCTTTTTCAGCACCTCGGGCGTCGCCGAGTGCAGCGAGCCCGCGCGCGGCTGCGTCAGCCACAGGCCCAACCACACCACCGCCATCAGCGCGAGCTCGGTGGCGCCGAGGATCTCGTCCGCCAGCAGCCACGCCGCCACCAGCGCGAACGCCGGCGCGGTGGAGTGGAATACGCTCGCGCGCGACGGCCCGAGGAGCTTCACCGTGTCGAACAGGAAGCGCCGGCCGAGGAAGGTGCCGATCACCCCGCCGATGGCAAACAGGCCCGCGCCTTTCCAGTGCCAGCTCCAGGGCTCGGCGCGCAGGCTCAGCTCCGCCGCAAAGATCGCCCCGGGAAACAGCACGTTGGTGCCGAGCACGATAAAAAACCCCGCCTCCACCGGCAGCCGCGCCACCGCGTACCGGGTGATGATGATGTTGATGGCGAAGGCGAGCATCGCCAGCAGCGCGTAGGTGACGCCCATGGCTCAGGGCTTGCGGAACGACCGCATCCTCTTGTTGGCTTCGCGTCCGCGCTCGAGCGCGTCGGCGAGCGGCAGGTCGGCGGCTGCGTGGAACAGCTGCTTGGTGAGCTGCATCGCGGGGCGGCTGGCGCCGGCCAGTTTCTGCGCCAGCGCCAACGCTTCGTCCATCAGACGCGCTGTCGGCACAACGCGATTGACCAGGCCAAGCGCGAGCGCGCGCTGCGCGTCCACCGGCTCGCCGAGCGCCACCAGCTCGAAGGCTGCCTTGCGGCCGGCCTGGCGAACGAGGTTCGCCATTACGATCGCCGCCACGATGCCGTGCTTGGTCTCGGGATAACCGAGCGTGGCGCCTTCGGCCATCACCGCCATGTCGCCCGCGATGGCGAGCCCCGCGCCGCCGCCCATCGCCGCGCCGTTGATCGCGGTCACCACGGGCTTCGCGAGCCTCGGGATCGCGAGATGCAGCTGCATCGTGAGTTCGGCGCGCGCGTCCACCCGGTGCTGCTGGTCGGGCGTGAGGTGCTTGAACTCGGCAAGATCGGCGCCCGCGCAGAACCCCTGCCCCGCGCCCGTGAGCACGACGCAGCCGACCGCCTCGTCTGCCTCGGCCGCGCGCAGCGCGTCCAGCAGCGCCTGCGTCAATTCCGTATTCAACGCATTGCGCTTTTCGGGGCGATTCAGGGTCAGCACCCGGACGGCGCCGACGTCGTAAATAGGGACAGTCCCCATTTAAAGTTTTGCCAGGCGCTGGCGCGCCTGCTCGAGTTCGGCCACCAGCCGGCGCACGATTTCGGCGGCGGGGAGGATTTCGGTCACCAGGCCGGCCGACTGGCCAGCCTCGACCTTGCCCCATTCCACGTCGCCCTCGAGCGCGGCCTGCTTCAGGCTCGAGGATCTGAACAGCTCCTCGAGCAGCGCCGCGGAGGCGCCGGCGCGCTCGGCGGCGTCGTATTTCCGCGTGAATGCGTTCCGCAGCTGGCGGATCGGCGCGCGCCCGCGCGCGACCAGGCAGGTCTGGTCCACGTCCGCCGCGAGCACCGCCTGCTTGTAGTTCTCGTGCACGCCCGCCTCCGGCGTGGCGATGAAGCGAGTGCCGAGTTGCACCGCGTCGGCCCCCAGCGCGAGCAGCGCGGCGATGCCGGCGCCGTCGGCGACGCCGCCGCTCGCCACCACCGGCACCTTCACCGCCTTGACCACGCGGCGCACCAGCACCAGCGTGCCGACCTCCGAGGGCGGCGGGTGGCCGCCCGCCTCGGCGCCGTCGACCACCAGCGCGTCGACGCCCGCCGCCTCGGCCTTCTTCGCATGCTCCACCGAGGCAACGACGTGCAGCCACTTCGTGCCGACGGCGCGAAAGCGCGCCAGGTGCTCGCGCGGGCCGCCCTGCGAGGCGACCATCACCGGAATGCGCGCCTCGCAGGCGATCTCGAGCAGCGCCGCGGCCCTCGGGTTGTTGAGCGGGATGTTGACGCCGTACGGCTTTGCGCTCTTGCCTTTTATTTCCTGAAGAGTCTTTCGAAAATCGTCCGGCCGCATCGGCCCCGCGGCCAGCACCCCCATGCCGCCGGCGTTCGACACCGCGATGACCAGCGCGGCGTTGGACGACGCCCAGCTCATCGCCGCCTGGAAGATCGGGTGCTCGATGCCGAGCAGCTCGGTGATCCGGGTCTTCACTCCGCCTCCTGGCGGATCAGCTCGCGCGCCTGGCCGGCCAGCTTGGCCAGGGCGCGGTCCAGGATCTGGCGCTCGTTCTTCGAAAGGCAGCCGTTGAACGCCGCGTCGCGCTCGGCGGCGGCGCCGATCAGCCCCGCGTAGAGCTTGTGCCCCGGCCTGCTCAGCGCAAGGCGAACGCCGCGCGCGTCGCCCGGGTCGGCTTCGCGCAGCACGAGGCGGCGCTTCGCGAGCCCCGACACGACGCGGCTCATCTGGCTCTTGTGTATCCCGGCGGCATGCGCGAGATGGTTGAGCGAAAGCGGCCCGGCTGCCGCGCCGAGCAGCGCGAGCGTGCGCCACTCCCAGAGGCTGACCTTGAACTCGCGCCGGTAGCGCAGCTCGGCGCCACGCGAGAGCAGGTTCGCCACGCGGTGCAGCCGGAACGACAGCAGCTCGCGGATCTGCGGCATCTCAATCGTCGAAGAACGGCGTTTCGCCCTCGCCCCGCAGGCGGATGTCGAAGGTGTAGGTGTTGTTGTTTTGCCGATTGGCCACGAGCCTTTCTCGGAGAGTGGAAGGCTTGACGGCGTCGAGAACCGGATCGGGCGAAGCGTCGAAGAACATCACCGTCTGGAGCTGGCGCATCAGGCCCGAATACAGGATCAGGAAGTTGACGTGCGGCGCCCGGCCCGCCGGCGCGCCCGGGCGGACGCTCCTGAAGCGATAGACGCCTTCGGCGTCGGTGGCGGCGCGGCCCCAGCCGAAGAAATCCGCGTTGTCGTAGCGCCCTTCGGCATCCGCCTGCCAGATCTCGAGCACCACGTTGTCGAGCGGCTTGCCGTCGGCCTGCGTCAGGCGCCCGGTGATCTCGATCGCCTCGCCGCGCGCCTGCCTGCCCTCGACGCGCGTGAGGTCATTCGCGCCCTGCGCGAACTCGCGCGGGAAGAACGGGCCGAGGGTCATCTCGGCGCTCGGGACGAGCCGCTTCACGGCATCCCCGGCGTGCTCTTGCGACCGCGCACCACGAGCTGGTACTCGTAGATCAGATCATTTTCCGATGGAACAAAGCGCGCGATGCATCGCTCGCGCGCCTCCGGATCACGTATGGCGTTGAGGATCGCGTCGGCCTCGTTGAGCGGCTCGCCGGGAAAGAACATCTGCGTCACCAGGCGCGAGAGCCACACCCGGCCCCACACCGAGAAGTGCACGTGCGGCGGGCGCCACCAGCCGCCGGTGGCCGGCACCGGGTAGGCGGCGGGCTTGATGGTGCGCAGCTCGACCAGGCCGCCGTCGCCCGCCACCATGCGCGCCGCGCCGTAGAAGTTCGGGTCCTCCGGGGCATCGTGGGTATCGTTCGGGTGGATGTACTTGCCGGCGGCGTTGCAGTGCCAGATCTCGACCACCGCGCCCGGCAGCGGCGCGCCGTCCTCGTCGACCACGCGCGTGCGCAGGTGGATGAGCTGGCCGATGGCGCGCTTCGCGCCGTGGCCGGCGAGGTCGCCGCGCACCGGCGCGAGGCGCCGCAGCACGCTCGAAGGGCCGCTGAGCTCGGAGACGGTGTGCGGGCGGCGCTGCAGCGGCTGCGAGGGCCAGCGCTGCGCGGTCTGGGCATAGCCGGGCTCGACGCCCTGCGACTGGGTGCGCGGATCGCGCGGAGGGACGCGGAGCGGCATGTCGTTGACACCGTAAACCAGATTAGTTGATACTGTCAACCATGCCGGAGGCGATCCTGTGCGAATGCTTCGCGCGCGACGGGCTGCAGCACGAGCCGGGGTTCGTCGCCACCGCCGCCAAGGGCGCGCTCGTCGAGCGCTTCGCCGCGCTCGGCTTCCCGCGGGTCGAGGCGACCTCGTACTCCAACCCCAAGGTGGTGCCGCAGTTCGCCGATGCGAGCCAGCTCCTCAAGTCGCTTTCCCGCCGGGAGGGAACGCATTACAAGGCCACCTGCGCCAATGTGCGCGCGGTGGAGCGCGCGGTGGCGGACCTGGAGGCGGGCTACGGCGCGAACGAGATCAGCCTGCTGGTCTCGGCCACCGAGTCGCACACGCAGAGGAACCTCAACCGCACGCGCGCCGAGCAGTGGCGCAACATCGAGGACATGGTCGCCGTGGCGCAGGGGCGCTTTCGCCTGATCGGCACCATCTCGGTCGCCTTCGGCTGCCCGTTCGAGGGCCGCGTCGATCCCGGCGTGGTGCTCGCCGATGTCGAGAAGTTCGTCGGCCTGGGCGTGACGCACGTGGCGCTGGGCGACACGACCGGCATGGCCACCCCGCGGACAGTAAAAGCTCTTTTCAACAGTCTCTCTTCCCTGGACATGATTCCCGTTGCCCACTTCCACGACACGCGCGGCACCGGGCTGGTCAACTACGTCGCCGCGTACGAAGCGGGGGTGCGCCACTTCGACTGCGCCTTCGGCGGCGTCGGCGGCCACCCCGCGAAAGTGAAGTACGGCGGCGGCTACACCGGCAACGTGTGCACCGAGGACCTGGTGAATCTCTTCGAGTCGATGGGCATCGATACCGGCATCGACCTCGACGGCCTGCTCGGCGCGGCGGAGCTCTGCGAGCGCACGCTCGGCCGCGAGCTCCACGGCCGCGTCACTCGCAGCGGCCTCAGCCCCCTCCTTCCCGGTTGACCAGAATTCTGGTCCAATAGCGGCATGGCCAAGATCCTGCCGATTTCCGAAGTCAAAGCACGCCTGCCGGAGCTCGTGACCGGCGTCGCCGAGCGAGAAGAGGAGATCATCGTCACCCGCAACGGCAAGCCCGCCGCCATGCTGGTGAGCTATTCGGAGTACGAGCGCCTGAAGGAGACGCTCGACGTACTGAGCGACCCGGAGATGATGCGGCAGATTCGACACAGCCTCGCCGAATTCGCTTCCGGCAAACCCGGCCTTTCATTCGAGGATGTGTTCGGCGAGCCCTTGGTGCCGCGCCGCAAGAAGCGGCGCTGATGGCCGGTTACCGGCTGGTCATCCGCTCGCAGCCCGCTGAAGCCATCCGGCATCTACCGCCCCAGATCAAGCTTGGCGTCAGGTCCGCGCTGCGCATGCTGCGCGCCAACCCGGCCATCGGTGAGCCCCTGCAGGGCGAGCTCGAGGGACTGAGGAAGTATCGGGTGCACAGGTTTCGCCTCGTATACAGGCTCGACCGAGGGAGAAGGACCGTCGACCTTCTGGCTGTCGGCCAACGCCGCACCATCTACGAGGAGGTGGCAGAGCTTCTGCGCGCTCCGAAGTGACCCGCCCCGCGTTCATCCATACGCAGTCCATGCGCCTGACATCCGGCCAGGAAGCCCTGGTGTGCCGCGTGCTGGCGGAGAACGGGCGCGCCGGCTTCGGCTTCAGCCTGCAGCTCGATGCCACCGAGGCGCGGCACATGGCGATGCACGACGCCGGCCTGCGCGCCGAGCGCCCGCGCATCGCGCCGGTGCTCGGCCATCCCTGGGAGACCGCCTGGGTTTCCCATTCGCCCGTCCCCTGGGAAGCGGAACCGGGCTTCTCCCGGCTGACGTGGTTGCCCTAACATTGCCTCCCTCAACAAAGGAGGTGTACATGGGCACGATGACGAGCTTCAAGCGGCCGGACGGGCAGAGCGTGAACGGCTATCTCGCGGAGCCGGCGCAGGGCGCAAAGGCGCCCGGGATGGTGGTG
>DATKAX010000241.1:0-5679 GCA_035514595.1 Burkholderiales bacterium | reverse complement strand
CATTTCGTGGTTCACGAGGAAGGCGACGGCGTCGGCGTCGTCGTCGTGGAAGGCATCAAGGCCGGCCAGCCGCTGAAGGGCTGGATCATGGAAGACGACAAGGACCTCACGGTCACGGCGAAGAGCGACATCCCCATCGGGCACAAGGTGGCGCTGAAGGACTACAAGCCGGGCGACACGGTGATCAAGTATGGCGTCGACATCGGCAAGGTGGTGAAGGCCATCGGGCGCGGCGAGCACCTCCACGTCCATAACGTCAAGACCAAGCGCTGGTGAACATGGACCTATCGAAAGCAACGTTCTTCGGTTTCAAAAGAGAAAATGGCAGGGTGGGCGTGAGGAATCACGTCCTCATCCTGCCGGTCGACGATCTGTCGAACGCGGCGGCGCAGGCCGTGGAGAACAACGTCAAGGGCGCGCTCGCCATCCCCCACCCCTACGGGCGGCTGCAGTTCGGCGCCGACCTGGACCTGCATTTCAGGACGCTCATCGGCGCAGGCTGCAACCCCAACGTCGCCGCCGTGGTGGTGATCTGCATCGAGGACACCTGGGCGAAGAAGGTCGCCGACGGCATCCGCGCGACCGGCAAGCCGGTGTCCGACTTCGGCATCGAGCAGCACGGCGACCACGACACCATCATGCGCGCCTCCAAGGCGGCGAAGGAGTACGTGCAGTGGGCGTCCGAGCTGCGCCGGGAGGAGCGGCCGCTGAAGGACTTGTGGGTGTCCACCAAGTGCGGGGAATCGGACACCACCTCCGGCTGCGGCGCGAATCCCACCGTGGGCAACGCGTTCGACAAGATGTACCCGCGCGGCGTCACCATGGTGTTCGGCGAGACGACCGAGCTCACCGGCGGCGAGCACCTGGTCGCCGCGCGCTGCAGGAACGACGAGGTGCGCAAGAAATTCCAGTTCGTGTTCGACCGCTACCAGCAGGTCATCGATCGCCACAAGACGAGCGACCTGATGGACTCGCAGCCGACCAAGGGCAACATCGAGGGCGGCCTCACCACCATCGAGGAGAAGGCGCTCGGCAACATCCAGAAGATCGGCAGGAAGTGCGTGGTGGACGGCGTCCTCGACAAGGCCGAGACGCCGAGCGGGCCGGGCCTGTGGTTCATGGACTCGTCCTCCGCCGCGGCGGAAATGGTGACGCTGTGCGCCGCGGCCGGCTTTGCGGTGCACCTCTTCCCCACCGGCCAGGGCAACGTGATCGGCAACCCGATCCTGCCCGTGATCAAGCTCTCGGCCAACCCGCGCACGGTACGCACCATGTCGGAGCACATCGATGTGGACGTCTCCGGGCTGCTGCGGAAGGAGCTCACGCCGGATCAGGCCGGCGACAAGCTGCTCGATTGCATGTTCCGCACTGCCAACGGCCGGCTTACCGCCGCCGAGGCGCTCGGCCACCGCGAGTTCGTGCTGACCAGGCTGTACGAGTCGGCTTGAAGGTTTCGGTGTGGAAAGGCGGCGCCGAAGGCCGCTTCCGCGAGTTCGACGTGCCGCGGCACCCGAGCCAGACGGTGCTCGATGTCGTCACCTACATCCAGCGCGTGCTCGATCCGACGCTCGCCTACCGCTATGCCTGCCGCGTCGGCATGTGCGGTTCCTGCGCCATGACGGTGAACGGCGAGCCGCGCTGGACTTGTCGAACGCATGTCGACAGGGTGGTCAAGAATGATTCTGTTTCCGTGGGCCCCTTGCGCAATCTCCCGGTGATCCGCGATCTCGTCACCGACATGAGCGGCTTCTTCGACAAGTGGGCGCGCGCCAGGGGGCAGTTCAAGCCGAGCCGTACGAAGAAGGACGACGTTGCTCGTGTCCGCCCGCAATCGGAAGATCGCAGGGCCGTGGATGCCGGCATTGAATGCATCGGCTGCGGCGTGTGCTATGCGGCCTGCGACGTCGTTTCCTGGAATCCCGACTATCTCGGTCCGGCGGCGCTGAACCGGGCGTGGACCCTGGTGAAGGACGAGCGCGACGCCGGCCGCATCGAGCGGCTGCGCGCGGTGGCGGGCGACGCCGGCTGCCATTCCTGCCACACCCACATGAGCTGCACCGAGCGCTGCCCCAAGAAGCTGTCTCCCACTGCCGGCATCGCCGGCCTGAAGAGGGAGGTCTTCAAATCGACGCTGCGGGGCGAGCTTTGACCCCCAAGGAGGAAACCCTCCTGTGGATCGCGCAGCGCGCGAGCGCCGCGGTGCTCGCGCTGTGCGTCGTCGTGCACCTCGCGACCATCATTTACGCGGTGCAGGGCGGCCTCACCGCCGCCGAAATCCTCGGCCGCACCCGCGGCAATACCGCCTGGCTCGCTTTCTACTCGATCTTCGTTCTCGCGGTCGCGGTCCACGCGCCGATCGGGCTGCGCAGCGTGCTCATGGAGTGGCTCGGCTGGCGCGCTCGCTCCCGCGACGTCGTGCTCGTCGGCTTTTCGCTCGCCCTGGCGTGGATGGGCATGCGCGCGGCGCTGGGCGTGTTCCTGTGAAGAAGGAGAGCGCCTACTGGGTGTTCGTGGTGCACCGCGTCTCGGGCATCGCGCTCGCCGCCTTCCTGCCGCTGCACTTCTGGGCGCTCGGCAACGCCCTGGAGGGGCAGGCGAGTCTCGACGGCCTTCTCGCCTGGACCGAGCAGCCGCTGGTGAAGCTCGGCG
Organism: Burkholderiales bacterium; assembly: GCA_035514595.1. Lineage (GTDB taxonomy): Bacteria > Pseudomonadota > Gammaproteobacteria > Burkholderiales > SG8-39 > SCGC-AG-212-J23. Next base: position 3,030 of record DATKAX010000241.1, on the reverse strand, counting down.
AATGGGCGATCGTCATCGCGCTGGCCGCGCATCTCGGCGGCGGGCTGCGCGTCCTCGCCCTCGAGTTCCTGCCCTGGCGCGACTGGCAGAAGGGCCTTGCGGCGGCCGCCGCCGCCCTCACGCTCGCAGTGGGTCTCGCGCTCGCGCTGTCGCTGTCGCTGTAGAATGAAAAACCGTTCCAAGAGGAGGATGAGATGAAAAGAGTTCTTGCTTTCGTCGTGGCGGCGCTGCTCTCGGCAGCCGCCCAGGCGCAGTCCTGGCCGCAGAAACCGGTGAGGTTCATCGTGCCGTTCTCGCCAGGCGGCGCGACCGACATCTCGGCGCGGCTGCTGAGCGACAAGCTGAGCCAGATCTGGGGGCAGACGATCATCATCGAGAACCGCGGCGGCGCGGGCGGGAGCGTGGGCGCCGCGGAAGCGGCGCGGGCGACCCCCGACGGTTACACGCTGTTCTTTCCCTCGGGGTCGGTCATGACGGCGAACCAGCATGTCTACGCCAAGCTGAACTATGACCCGGAAAAGGACTTCGTCGCGGTGACGAACGTCGTTTCCGGCCCCCAGGTGCTGACCGTGCCGGCGAGCTCGCCGTTCAAGACGGTCAAGGACCTCATCGATCACGCCAGGGCCAACCCCGGGAAGCTCAATTTCGGCCACGCCGGCATCGGCTCGCAGACCCACCTCGCGGCCGAGAATTTCGTCTACCAGGCGAAAATCCAGGCCCAGGCCGTGCCTTACAAGGGCGAGGGACCGGGGCTCGCCGCGCTGATCGGCGGAGAAACCCACTTCTTCCTCGGGAATATGGCGGCCTCGATCGGCCACATCAACGGCGGCCGAATCCGTGCGCTCGGCGTGACGAGCAAGGTCGAAGCGCCGCAGCTGCCCGGCGTGCCGCCGATCGCCAAGACCGTCCCGGGATTCGAGAACACCGGCTGGTTCGGCATCGTCGCGCCGACCGGTACGCCGCGGGACATCGTGCAGAAGGTCTACCGCGACACGAAGACCGCGCTGGAAGACACGCAGATGAAGGCGCGCTTCTACGCGCAGGGATTGGCGCCGGTCGGCAACTCACCCGAGCAGTTCGCCAAGGCGATGAAGCAGGAAAGCGCGCTCTGGGCGAAAGTCGTGAGGGAGAGAAAGATCCAGGTGAAGTGAAGATCGACCTGCAACAGGTGGAGGAGGTTGCGAAGGAGCTCTACATCCGGGCTCTCAAGCAGCTTCCTCCCGATGTGAAACGCGGCTTCGATGCGCTCGCCGGCCGCGAGAGCGACGCGGGCGCGAAGCGCATGCTCGGCACGATGATCCGCAACATCGCGGTCGCCGAGCAGACCGACAACCTGCTGTGCCAGGACACCGGCATCCCGGTCTACAACGTGCGGATCGGCCGCGGGGTCGAAGTCGACGGCGCCGCGCTCAAGCGCGCCATCCGCACCGGCTGTGCGCGCTCGACGCGCGAGTATTCCTTCCGCTCCTCGATCGTGCACCCGACCACACGGGTGAACCAGCACGACTCGACCGGTCGCGGGATCCCGGTGATCAACATCGACTTCTCCGACGAGGAAGGGCTGGTCATCGAGATGATCCCGAAGGGCTCGGGCTCGGAGAACAACTCCTGGCTGCGCATGGCGATCCCCGCCGAAGGCGTGGACGCGATCAAGACCTTCGTGGTCGATTGCGTGCTCGAGGCGGGAGGCAAGACCTGCCCGCCGACCATCGTCGGCGTGGGGATCGGCGGCACCGCCGACCTGTGCGTGCATCTGGCGAAGGTCGCGGCGACGCGGCCGCTCGGCTCGCGCTGCGACGATCCGGAGGGGGCGAAGCTGGAGGAGGCGCTGACGCAGGCGGTGAACCTGCTCGGCGTCGGCCCGCAGGGCCTGGGCGGAGACTCGACGGCGTTCGCGGTGCACGTGGAAACGGCGGCGACCCACATCACCATGAACCCGGTCGCGGTGAACATGCAATGCCACTCCGCGCGCCGGGCGCGCGCCACTTTCCGACCCACGGGGGTGGAATATGGCTTTTAGGCTTTTTCTTCTGGGAGTGCTGTTCGCTTCTTCCGCCCTGGGCGCGGAAGTGGCCGGGGTGAAGCTCGAGGATCAGACCCGGGTCGGTGACGCCAGTCTGGCGCTGAACGGCGCCGGGCTGCGTAAGCGGCTGTTCTTCCAGGTGTATGCGATGGGCCTGTACCTGCCGAAGAAGACCGCCGCGGCCCGGGAGGCGATCGAAGCCGCGGGACCGAAGCGCATCGCGATCCACATGCTGCGCGACGTCGGGGCCGAGCAGTTCACCGAGGCGCTCGCCGACGGCATCCGTGCCAACCACTCCGAAGCCGAGGCGCAGGCGCTCGATGCGCGCGTGCGCGAGCTCGCCGCGATCATGGCCGAGGTGAAGGAGGCGAAAAAGGGCATGGCGATCGCGCTCGACTGGACCGGATCGGGAACGCAGGTGCTGATCGACGGCAAGCCGGCCGGCAGCCCGATCGCCGGCGAGGACTTCTACCGCGGCCTGCTGCGCATCTGGCTGGGCGAGCATCCGGTGCAGAGCGACCTGAAGCAGGCTCTCCTGGGCGGCTGATGGCGCACCACGACCTCGCCACGCCGATCACCGAGGCCGATGCGAGAAGGCTGCGCGTCAGCGACACGGTGACGCTCGACGGGGCGCTGTACGGCATCCGCGACGCGACGCAGATCCACATGTTCGACCGCGGCCGCAAGACGCGCTTCGATCTCACGGGCGCCGCCGTCATCCACACGGCGCCCAACGTGCGCAAGGTCGAAAAAAGCGCCGCGCACCCGGCGGGCTACGCGCCGATGTGCGTCGGCACCACGACCAGCGATCGCATGGAGCGCTTCACGCGGCCCTTGATGCAGCAGTACGGTGTTCGACTCGTGATCGGCAAGGGGGGCTTGCGTTCCGACTCCCTAGATGCTTTCAAGGCGTTGGGCGGCGCCTATCTCGCCATCATCGGCGGCACCGCGGCGCTCGAGACCACCTGGATCGAGGCGATCGAGGATGTCGACCTCGACGACCTCAA
>DATKAX010000240.1:0-8690 GCA_035514595.1 Burkholderiales bacterium | reverse complement strand
CACCATCTTCTCGCTTCTGGAAGCAAGCGCGAAGCTGAAGGTGGTGCGGCGCGTCGACCCGTTCGTCGACGAGCCCGGCATCACTGCCGACTACGACGAGGCCTTGCGCGACCCGCAGGTCGAGGCGGTGATCCTGTGCACCCCGCACAGCCAGCACTGCGAGCAGATCGTGCGCGCCGCGCAGGCGAAGAAGCACGTTTTTTGCGAAAAGCCTTTGGGTCTTTCCCGTTTGGAGGCATTGCGTGCGGTCGAGGCATGCAACGCCGGCAAAGTGGCCCTGGCGGTCGGCCACGAGAAGCGCTTCGAGCCGCCGGTGGTGGAGCTGTTTCGCATGCTGAAGGCGGGAGAGCTCGGCACGCCGCTGCAGGTCGAGGCCAACTTCAGCCAGGACAAGTTCCTGTCGCTCGCGCCGGGCAACTGGCGCGCCTCGGAGAAGGAGGCGCCCGCCGGCCCGATGACCGCCACCGGCATCCACCTGCTAGACCTGTCGGTGGGCGTGTTCGGCCCCGCGGCGCGCGTCTTCGCCTCGGTGAAGCAGCTCGGGAGCGCGCTCGCCAACGGCGATACGCTCGGCGTCCTGGTGAATTTCGAATCGGGTGGAAACGCGCTGCTGAGCGCGATCCTCGCGACGCCGTTCGACGGGCGCTTCGCGGTCTACGGCAGCAAGGGCTGGGCGGAAGTGCGCGACAAGGCGCACCCGGAGGATCCGAAAGGATGGAGTTTCACGAAGCATATTCGTGGAAAGAGGAAAGAAAGCATCGAGTTCCCGCCTGCAAAGGCAGTGCTGGCGAACCTCGAAGCGTTCGCCGATGCGGCGCGCGGCAGGGCGCCATACCCGGTGCCGCAGCGCGAGATGGTCGCCAACGTCGCGGCGCTGGAAGCGATTTTCAACGCCGCGCGAAGCGGAAAGGTAGAGGAGGTCGTGAATTGAGGCTGGGCACCTTCATGATGCCGCTGCACCCGCCGGGCCGAAAGCCGTCGGAAACCTACGCCGAGGACCGCGAGGCGATCCTGCTCGCCGACCGGCTGGGCTACTGCGAGGCGCTGGTCGGCGAGCACGTGACCGACCTCGCCGAGAACGTGACCTCGTGCCTGATGTTCCTCGCGAGCCTCGCGCACGAGACGAAGACCATCGTGCTCGGCAGCGGCACCGTCAACATGCCGAACTCCCATCCCGCCGCGATCGCGGCGCAGGCGGCGATGCTCGACCACATGCTGCGCGGGCGCTTCATCCTGGGGATCAGCCCCGGCGGCCTGATGTCGGACGCCGAGGTGTTCGGCAACTACAAGAAGGACCGCAACGCCATGTTCCTCGAGTCGATCAACATGGTGCTCGACATCTGGACCAAGGCGCCGCCGTACAACCTGAGCGGGCAGTTCTTCAATGTCACCACCGCGAACACCTCGATCCTCGAGATCGGGCAGGGCGCGATCCTCAAGCCCTACCAGAAGCCGCATCCGCCGATCGTGGTGACCGCGGTGGCACCGCACTCCAAGGGCGTCACCGAGGCGGCCAAGCGCGGCTGGACGCCGATCTCGGCCAACTTCCTGCTGCCGGAGTGGGTCGCCAGCCACTGGCCGAGGTATGTCGAAGGTAGAAAAGCAATCGGCCAGGAGGCGAAGCCGGAAGACTGGAGGGTCGCAAAAAGCATTTTCGTGGCGGACGATGAAGCCACGGCGAAGCGCTACGGGCTGTCGGCCGAAGGGCCCTACCACTTCTACTTCAAGCAGCTCGCGCGCAAGCTGATCTACGGCGGGCGCTCCAATCTCTTCAAGCTCGACCAGAGCGAGCCGGATTCGTCGATCACGCCCGAGAGCATCACGCAGAAGCTGGTGATCGCGGGCACCGTCTCGAGCGTGGCCGACCAGATCCTCGCCTTCCGCGAGAAGGTGGGCGCGTTCGGCACGCTCTACTATCCCTGCCACGACTGGGTCGACCCGAAGCTCGCGCGCCGCTCGATGCAGCTGATGGCCGAGGAAGTCATGCCGCGGGTCAACAAGGCGCTGGGCGAATAGCATGGACGCCAGTTTCTGGCTGATCCAGATCTTCAACGGCGTGTCGTACGGGGCGCTGCTGTTCCTGCTCGCGAGCGGGCTCACGCTGATCTTCGGCGTGATGCGCATCGTGAACCTGTCGCACGGCGCCTACTTCCTGCTCGGCGGCTACGTGGCGCTGTCGGTGATCTGGACCACCGGGTCGTGGCTGCTCGCGCTGCCGGTCGCCGCCGCCACGATCGCCGCGCTCGGCCTCGCCATGGAGCGGGTGTTCCTGCGCCCGCTCGGCTTCGACCCGCTGCGCCAGGTGCTGCTCACGGTGGGCTTCGCCTTCCTGTTCCAGCAGGCGGCGCTCGACATCTGGGGCGGCGACAACCTGATCATCGACCCGCCGGCGGCGCTGACCACGAGCTGGGTGGTCGGCGGCCTTTACCTGCCGGTGTACCGGGTGTTCATGATCGCTCTCGCCGTGGCGATCGGCCTTGCCCTGTGGCTCGCCATGGAGCGCACGCGAATCGGGGCCATGGTGCGCGCGGCGGTCGACGACGCCCAGATGGCGCGCGGCGTGGGCATCGATACCTCGAAGGTGTCGATGTTCATCTTCGCCCTCGGCGCTTTCCTCGCCGCGCTCGGCGGCGTGGTGGGCGGCGCCTTCCTCGGCATCTATCCGGGCCTCGACTTCGAGGTGCTGCCGATCGCCTTCGCGGTGGTGATCATCGGCGGCATGGGCAGCCTCGCCGGGGCCGCGGTGGGCAGCCTGCTCGTCGGCCTCGCCGACAACTTCGGCAAGGCGCTGTTTCCCGAGCTCGCCTATTTCAGCCTGTACGCGCCGATGGTGCTGATCCTCGCCATCAAGCCGACCGGGCTGCTGGGGCGCGAATGAAGATCGTCCTGGTGGTCGCGGCTCTGATCGCGCTCGGGGCGATCGCGCCCTTCGTCAATTCCTACATCCTGATCCTGCTCACGCAGGCGCTGGTGCTCGGCATCATCGCGATGAGCGTAGACCTGCTGCTCGGCTATACCGGGCTGCCCTCGCTCGGGCAGGCTGCCTACCTCGGGGTGGGCGCCTACCTCACGGCGATCCTCGCCAGCACCCACGGCTTCGGCCTGGAATGGGGCTTCTGGCTGGTGGTGGTGCTCGGCATCCTCGCCGGCGCCGCGACCGCGGCGCTGTTCGGCCTGTTCGCGGTCCGCGCGAGCGGGGTGTACTTCCTGATGATCACCCTCGCGCTGGGCATGTGCATGTGGGGCCTCGCCTACCGCTGGAACTCGCTCACCGGCGGCGACAACGGCATGAACATGCCCGGGCGGCCGTCGTTCGGCATCGACCTCGCCGACGACCTCAACTATTTCTACCTGGTGCTCGGCTTCTTCGCCGCCTCGCTCGCCGCGCTCTACGTGCTGGTGCGCTCGCCCTTCGGCAGGAGCCTGGTCGGGATCCGCGAGCGCGAGCTGCGCATGCGCATCCTCGGCTACAACACCTGGCTCCACAAGTACATCGCGTTCGTCATCGCCGGGGCGTTCGGCGGCCTCGCCGGCGTGCTGTGGGCGCACCTCACCGGGATCGTCAGCCCCGGCGACGTGATCCTCACCACCTCGGTCGACGTGCTGCTGATGGTGGTGCTCGGCGGGCCGGGGACGCTCGTCGGCGGCGCCATCGGCGCCGGGGTGGTGGTGTTCCTGCGCGAGTACCTCGCCACCATCGTGCAGTGGTGGCAGTACGTGCTCGGCGCGGTGTACGTGCTGACGATCCTGTACCTGCCGGGCGGCCTGATGGGCATCCCGGAACGCGTTCGTCGCAGGTCGAGTTCGAAAATTCACTGAAGGAGGAGGCGTCATGAAATTCAGGAAATGTTTGCTGGCAGGAATCGCCCTGGGAATCGCCGCGCCGGCGGCGGCGGAGGAGCTGCGCATCGGCTTCGTTGCGCCGATGACCGGCATCTTCGCCCAGATCGGCAAGGACATGGCCAATGGCTTCGAGCTGTACCTGGACGAGCACAACGGCGAGCTCGGCGGCGCCAAGGTCAAGTTCATCGTCGAGGACGGCGAGGGCAAGCCGCCGGTCAACGTGCGCAAGGCCGAGAAGCTGGTGCGCCAGGACAAGGTGCACATGTTCATCGGCGGGCTGCTCGCCTCGACCGGCTACGCGCTCGCGCCGGTGAGCAACCGGCTGAAGACGGTGTACATCCTGTCGATCTCGGCCGCGGACGACCTGACGCAGCGCGACCTGCCGAAGTATCCCTACATCGTGCGCACCAGCTGGAGCAGCTCGCAGCCGCACCATCCGCTCGGCCAGTGGGCGTGCGAGCAGGGCTACAAGCGCGTCACCACGGTGGGCGCGGACTATGCCTTCGGCCACGAGGTGGTGGGCGGCTTCCAGAGGGTGTTCGAGGACTGCGGCGGGAAGGTGGTGCAGAAGATCTGGCCGCCCCTGGGCACCAAGGACTTCGGGCCCTACATCCCGACCATCAAGCAGGACATCGACGCCATCTTCTCGCTCATGGTCGGGCCGATGGCGCTGCAGTTCCCGAGGCAGCTGCAGGCCTCGGGAATCCGCAAGCCGCTGATCGGCGGCGGCACGAGCTACGACGAGTTCGTCCTGCCGGCGATGGGCGACGAGGTGCTCGGCCACGTCTCCGGGCTGCAGTACAGCGCGGCGCTCGACACGCCGAAGAACATCGCCTTCGTCAAGAAGTACCGCGAGAAGTACGGCAAGGTGCCCTCCTACTACTCGGAGAGCAACTACACCACCGCGCAGATGATCGACGAGGTGATGAAGCGCAGCAAGGGCAAGTGGCCGGGGCCGCAGCAGTTCATCAAGATGATCACCAGCCTCAAGCTCGAGGCGGTGCGCGGCCCGGTGCGCTTCGACGACATGAGGAACCCGGTGCAGAACATCTACATCAAGAAGGTCGAGAAGCGGAAGATGTTCGGCTATCCGCAGGAGGAGCTCTGGAACACGGTCATCAAGACCTACCCGAACGTCGGCCAGTTCTGGACCTACGACAAGAAGGCGTACCTGAAGACGCCGCTCTATAGCCGCGACTACCCGCCCTGCAAGTACTGCGATTAGCCGGATGGCGGCGGGACAGCCGGTGCTCGAGCTGAGGGGCCTGTCGAAGAGCTTCGGCGGCCTCTCGGCGGTGGAGAACGTCTCGCTGCAGGTGCACCCGGGCGAGCGCATGGCGCTCATGGGGCCCAACGGCGCCGGCAAGACGACGCTGTTCAACCTGATCACCGGCGTGCTGCCGTCGAGCTCGGGGCGCATCCTGCTGTTCGGGCGCGACGTCACCGGCTGGCCGAGCCACCGCCGCACCGCGCTCGGCATGGCGCGCACCTTCCAGATCACGAGCCTGTTCCCGAAGCTCTCGGTGCTCGACAACGTGCTGCTCGCGATCGGCGGCGTGCGGCGCACCAAGTTCGTGATGTGGCGCACGCTCTCGAGCTACGCCGCGCTGCACGAGAAGGCGAGGCGCCTGCTCGAGGGCGCGGGCTACTGGGAGCGGCGCGACGTCGAGGTGCGCAACCTCTCGCACGGCGAGCAGCGCCAGATCGAGATTGTGCTCGGCCTGGCGAGCGACCCCAGGATCCTGCTGCTCGACGAGCCGGCCGCCGGGCTCGCCTCCGGCGAGTCGCGCGAGATGGCCGAGTTCCTCAACCGGCTCGACCCGGGGCTCGCCATCCTGCTCATCGAGCACGACATGGACGTGGTGTTCGACGTGGTGAAGCACATCACGGTGCTGCACTTCGGGCGCGTGGTGGAGGAGGGAACGAACGACGCCATCCGCGCGAGCGAGAAGGTGCAGAGAATCTACCTGGGGACGGGCTGATGCCGATCCTCGAGGTCCATGACATCCATACCTACTACGGCGACGCCCACGTGCTGCAGGGGCTCTCGCTCAGCGTGGAGGAGGGGCAGATCCTCGGGCTCCTGGGGCGAAACGGCGTAGGCAAGACCACGCTCGTCAACTCGATCGTCGGCTTCAACCCGCCGCGGCAGGGAAGGATCGTGTTCAAGGGCGCCGACATCACGCAGGTGTCCTCCTTCGAGACGGTGCGCGCCGGCATGGGGCTCGTGCCGCAGGGGCGGCGCGTGTTCCCCACCCTGAGCGTGGAGGAGAACCTCAGGGTCGCCGAGGGCGGCAAGGGGCGCCGCGGCTGGACCCTGGAGCGCGTCTACGCGCTGTTCCCGCGCCTGGAGGAAAGGCGCCGCCAGCGCGCGAAGACCCTTTCCGGCGGCGAGCAGCAGATGCTCGCCATCGGCCGCGGCCTGATGACCAACCCCGACTGCCTGATCATGGACGAGCCCTCGGAAGGCCTCGCGCCGATCATCATCCAGAGCCTGTGGCAGGCGGTGGCGAAGCTCAAGAAGGAAGGCCTGTCGATCCTGCTCGTCGAGCAGAACGCCGCGCTCGCGCTCCAGCTCGTCGACTACGTGCACGTGATGAGCAAGGGCCGCGTGGTGTACTCGGCCGATCCGCAAACGCTGTGGGCCGACCAGAACGTGAAATCAAGCTATCTGGGGATTTAGCACCACCGCTTGTCTGCCCTGAAAGACGAAGGCCGCTGCCCTTTCGGGAGCGGCCTTCGCTGACATTGGATTCTAAGACTCCGGCAGCTTGTCATCGCCTCTCCGGAGCCTGCTCCGCCTTTTTAGGGGCGGAGTCTCACTAGCCCGACTAGCGGGAATCCCTTGAATTATGGGAGCTTCCCGCTATACCTCAAGGAGTTTTTGAACCCTCTAATGGATACCTAGAGCGTACTTCATGCACTGCTGGATAGCCTCAAGCTCTTGTTCCGTAACAGCCGACGTCTTATAGGCGTTCCTACCGACCTTGAACCTATCGAGACGGTCTACACAAACAGTACACAACATATCGCACTTGGCCCACACCTCAGTGTTGCTGTTTGGAATGGGGTCTTTCATCAGCCGATAGTGGTACTTTTCAATGGGGTCTGGCGCCGTGGTACTTAGCGGTATCACCGTATAGAGTCGGTGTCTAACGATGTGTTTTGGTGAAACGATCACAACAGGGCGCACCTTGATAATTTCTGGCGCAACGTAGCCATGGAAGTCGCACATCACGACCGCGCCAGCTCGGGGGTGAAATTGCAGCGTCATTCTTATAATCCGTACGACGCAAGCTGCTTTATCGTCATTTTCTTTCCTGGCCGCGCTGCATCAGATCAATGAAGCTATCGAACCATTTCTTCTTTACATCGTCCGGCCAGCTAGGATCGAAACTAGGAAATTTGGACAACAGCAATTCGTGCCAGCTCATCGCGGCGGGCGCGTGACGCGGTTGAGCATCATGCGTTTGTGCTGGTAACTCTCCCGGAACCTTCTGGTTTGGCCGGAGCCTGCGGACCTTGCCATTGGACATGCCTCGCTTGCCGATGTCCCGGATAAACGGGGACATTTCTAAACCGGCGTCTTTAGCAGCCGGGATAAAGAACGTCATGGCTTTGCGCACGGTGTCTCCGGTAGCCAACTCCTTGAAGCGCTCCGCGAGTTGATCGTGAGTAACGGCTTTTAAGTTGAACTTCGGTTCCCTCAGAAACGGATACGCATTGGTCAAAACCTCACGAAGAGTCCTTTGGTGCTCTGCTCCTTCAGATTTGACTAGTTGCGCGAGCCGTTCGGTCGGAATGCCTTCCTCATCAATAAGGCTGAGGTAGCGCAAGGCGTTAAGAATCTGGGTCTGGCCAGCACCAGACTGGCTGCGCAGCACGCTGCGGTCGATACGGCTCGGAATAGCTTGGGAAAGGCTGCGAAAAAAGTTCTGCAGGGTGCGCCATGCGCAAACCGGTGGTGCGCGTCGAGGCTCTTTCTTTTCGGCGGTCGCCATGCCTATCTCCATACCTAATACCTAAATTATGCCATGAACTAAGGTTTTGGGTTTAAGGTTTACTAGGTACCGACAGGATTGGTTAACTTTTTGAATCTAAAGGAGTTGGTAGAGGTCGGCGGCGGGAGGTGGCTTTCGATCCTCGCGGGGGCCCGACTAAGTCCGGGGGATTTGACCTGCGTGTCCTTACCGTAAGCAGATGCCGACCATGGAACAGCTTCGGCGGAGTGAGTCGACGCCTGCATCACTATTGGTATACATAACCCGCATCGAGGGAGGATCCAAATAATGATGTACAGCTGCGCTCCGGCCGCTGGCTCTCCGCACCGGCCCTCAATTGTGAAGAAAAGAGGTAAGTCCCTCCGCATCGACATCCACTGCCACTACCTCAATCCCGACGCGGCGGCGCGGGTGGCGCACCTCTCGCCGGGGCAGTACGAGCCCTCGGTGCGGTTCGCCAACGCGCTCACGCGCGAGGTGAACGCGAGACAGATGGCCGAGCGCGCGCCCAGGCTGTCCTCGATCGAGGTGCGCCTGAAGGACATGGATCGCATGGGGATCGACGTGCAGGCGATCTCGCCCGCGCCCAACCAGACCTACTACTGGGCCGACCCGGGACTGGGCGCCGAGCTGGCGCGCATGGTGAACGAGCGCATCGCCGGGATCTGCGGAAAATGGCCGGAGCGCTTCGTCGGCCTGGGCAGCGTGCCGCTGCAGGATGCCGAGCTCGCCGTCGCCGAGCTGACCTACTGCATGAAGACCCTCGGGATGCGCGGCGTCGAGATCAACCCGAGCGTGAACGGCAAGGATCTGACCGATTCAGGCCTTTCACTTGAGAAGTTTTTT
>DATKAX010000239.1:0-8450 GCA_035514595.1 Burkholderiales bacterium | reverse complement strand
GTGCTCTTGCCCACGCCGTTTCGCCCGAGCACCGCCAGGGCGCCGTCCTCGGGGAGCGCGAGGTCGAGGTCCTCGAGCACCACGGTCGCGCCGTACCCGGCGCGGATCTCCCGGATGTCGAGGAGCTCAGCCATGCTGCTGCTCGCCGAGATAGACCTCGTGCACGCGCCGGTCGCGCGCGACCTCCTCGGGCGCGCCCTCGAGGAGCACCTGCCCCTGCACCAGCACGGTGATGCGCCGCGCAAAGCGGAACACGACGTCCATGTCGTGCTCGATGATCAGGATCGCGATCTCCGAAGGCAGCTTCTCCAGGGTGCCGAGGATCTTCTCGGTCTCCTCCGAGGGCACGCCGGCGGCCGGTTCGTCGAGCAGCAGCACCTTCGGCTTGAGCCCGAGCGCGATCGCGATCTCGACCAGGCGCTGCTTGCCATAGGGCAGATCGGCCACGCGCACCCGCGCGTCGTCGGCGAGCCCGAGGGTGGCGAGCAGCTCCGTTGATTCCTGGATGATGTCCTCGTAACTGCTTGCAGGCTTCCACATGCTGTGGGCGGTGCCACGGCGCTCGGCAACCGCGAGCGCGACGTTGTCGAGCAGTGGGAGGCTGCGAAACAGCGACGTGATCTGGAAGGTGCGCCCCAGGCCTTTCTTCACCCTTGCCGATTGCGAGATGCGCGTCACGTCCTCGCCGCCGAGCAGGATGCGGCCGGAGGAGGGCGCGATCGCCCCCATCAGCATGTTGACGAAGGTGGTCTTGCCCGCGCCGTTGGGACCGATCAGCGCATGGCGCGCCCCCGCCTCCAGGCGAAAGTCGATGGCGTCGGCGACCGTCAGTGCGCCGAAGCTCTTGCAGAGCTTTTCGGTCTGAAGAACGAAAGGCATTTGTCGGTAATACCGAGGATTCCGCCCGGCGCGAACAGCACCACGACGATCAGCAGGGCGCCGATGCCGAAGTACCAGTACTCGGGAAACTGCTTGGCCAGGTAGTCCTGCGCCACCAGATAGACCGCCGGGCCGACGAAGGCGCCGTAGATGCGCCCCACGCCGCCCAGGATCAGCATCACGAGCAGCTCGCCGGAAATCTCGAAGCCGAGCACGTTCAGGCCGACGAACTGGTTCACTTGCGTGAGCAGCGCGCCGGCGACGCCGGCTATCGTCCCGGAGATGGTGTAGACGAGCACCAGGCGCCAGTACACCGGGGCGCCGATGGCGTGCATGCGCGCGGTGTTCTCGCGGATGCCGGTCAGCATGGCGCCGTAGGGCGAGTAGATGATGCGCCGCACGACGAGCCAGCCGAGGAACAGCACCGTGAGGCAGTAGAGGAAGGCGGTGCGGCCCCACAGGTCGAACTTGAACAGGCCGAGAAGCGGGTTCACCTGCACCCCGGAAAGCCCGTCGGCCCCGCCGGTGACCGAGCTCATCTTGTTCGCCACCTCGAGCAGGATGGCGGTGATGGCGAGCGTCAGCATGAGCAGCGTCAGCGCCTTGGTGCGCAGGATCACCGCGCCGGTGGCGAGGCCGAGCGCCGCTCCCGCGGCGGCCGCCGCGACGAGCTGCAAATGCGGGTCGTTCACGCCGAGCTTCGCGCTGAGGATGCCAGCGGTATATGCGCCCAGCCCGAAGAAGGCGCTGTGCCCCAGCGTGATGATGCCGCCGTAGCCCAGGATGAGGTCGAGCGACAGCGCGAACAGGATGAAGATCAGGATCCGCGCGCCGAGCGCCAGGTACTCGGGCAGCAGGAAAAAAGCGGCGAGCGCGACGATCCACGGCAGCCACTCCGGCCAGCGGATGCGCGGGTCGGCGACGTAGCCGCTCACGCGCGTACGCCGAACAGGCCCAGCGGCCGCCACAGCAGGATGCCGATGGTCGCCGCGTAGACGAGGAAGGCGCCGAGCTCCGGGACCCAGTACTTGCAGGCGGTGTCGGCGATGCCGATCAGCAGCGCCGCGACGAACGGGCCGCGCAGGCTGCCCAGGCCGCCGACCGCCACCACGATCAGGAAGTACACCAGGTGCTCGAGCGGGTAGCCCCAGTGCACCGGCAGGATGTCGGCGCCGAGCGCCCCGCCCAGGCCGGCGAGCCCGCTGCCCAGGGCGAAGGTCAGCATGAACAGCCGCTTCGTATTGATGCCGACCGACTGCGCCATGCCGCGGTGGTCCACCGCGGCGCGCACCATCGCCCCCCAGCGCGTGCGCTCCACGCCGAACCACAGCACGAAAATGAGCACCGCGCTGAACGCGATCAGGAACACCCGGTAGGCCGGAAAATCGCGCCCGAGGATGTGCACCTGGCCGGTGAGGTAATCGGGCAGGAACACCGGTGCGGTGAGCGTGCCGTACACCAGGCGCGCGAGCGCGATGGAAACGAAGATCAGGCCGATGGTGAACAGCACCTGCGCGAGCTCGCCGGCCGAATAGAGCCGCGAGTACAAGAGCCTCTCAAGGACGATACTTCCTAGAGAGACCGATGCAAAGGCGAGAACCAGGGCAAGCGGGAACGGCACGCCGAAGCGCTCCATCGAGTACGACAGGATGAAGCCGCCCGCCATGGCGAACACGCCGTGGGCGAGGTTGATGAAGCCCATCAGGCCCATCGTCACCGACAGGCCCACGGCGATCACGTACAGGATCATGCCGTAAGCGACGCCGTGGAAGGCGACGCTTACGACCGACGAGAGCAGGTCTGCCAGGGTCTTATTTCTTCTTCTGCAGCTCTTTCCAGGGGTCCTTTACCGCGGTCCCAAGCGTTTCCAGCTCGACGTTGGCGAGCTGCCCGTTCACCCTGCGCACTTCGCGCAGGTACTCGGGCTGGATGATGTCGCGCGTCTCGGGATCGATCGAGATCGGGCCGCGCGGGCTGTCGGCGAACTTCCAGCGCTTGAAGATCTCCATCGTGCGGTCGGGATCGAGCCTGCCTTTCTGCTGCTTGATCGCCTCGAAGATCAGCGCGGTGCCGTCCCAGGAGCCCACGGAAAGGAAGTTGGGGGTCTCGTTGGCGCCGTACTCCTTCTTCCAGGCGGCGATGAAGGCCTTGTTCGCCGGCCGGTCGCCCGCGGCGGACCAGTGGAACACGGTGGTCGCGCCCAGCGCCACGTCGCCCATGTTGGGCAGCTCCTCCTCGGTGGTGATGTCGCCCGGCCCGATCAGCCGGATGCCGGCCTTGTCCAGTCCCAGGTCGGAGAAATTCTTCATCACCGCGGTGGCGGTCTTGCCCGCCGGGATGAACACCATCAGCGCGTCGGGCCTGGCATCCTTGACGCGCTGCATGTAGGCCGCGAAGTCGGGGTTCTGCAGCGGCACGCGCACGCTCGCGACCACCTTGCCGCCGCCTTCCGTGAACGAGCGCGTAAAGGCCTGCTCGGCGTCGTGCCCGGGCCCGAAGTCGCTCACCAGGGTGTAGGCGGTCTTGAACTTCTTCGACGCCCACTGCCCGAGCGGGTAGCTCGACTGCCACAGGGTGAAGGAGGTGCGCACGATGTAGGGCGAGCGCGTGCTGATGACGGAGGTGCCGGCGTTCATGATGACGAACGGCACCTTGGCCTCGGTCGCGAGCGGCGCGATCGCGAGCGCGTTCGGGGTGAAGATCACGCCGGCGAGCAGGTCGACGCGCTCGCGCACGATCAGCTCCTGCGCGAGCTGCTTCGCCTTGTCCGGGTTGGGGCCGGTGTCGTCGCGCGTGATGAGCTCGATCTTCACGCCCGGCGGCAGCTCGTTCTGGTGCAGCTTGATGTACAGGCGCACCGCGCGCTCCATGTACGGCCCCAGGTTGCCGTTCAGGCCGGAATAGCTGGTGATGAAGCCGATCTTGACGGTTTGCGCCGCAGCGCCGGAGGCCGCGAACGCGAACCCTACAAGAATTAAACCTTTGAGCAGTCTCATGTCCCCTCCTAAGGAACGGGAATTCTAAACCCGGGCGTCCTTGACCCGCGAAAAAAATGCGGGGTACACTGATTAAATCGAGGAGGACGATGGGCTGGCACGAGGTGGCGGGCGCCGACGCGCTCGGCGAAGACGAGGCGCTGGGCATCACGCTCGGCGAACATCCGATCGCGCTGTGCCGCAGCGACGGCGCCTTTTATGCGCTGCACAACGTGTGCACGCACCAGTTCGCGCTGCTCTCCGAGGGCTATGTCGAGGACGGCTGCCTCGAGTGCCCGCTGCACCAGGGGCGCTTCGACTTGAAAACCGGAGCCCCGCGTGGGGCCCCGGTTACGGAGCCGGTGAAAGTCTACCCGGTGAAAACCGAGAACGGAAAGGTGTACGTCGATCTTGGCGACTGAGCGTGTGGTGATCGTAGGAGCGGGGCAGGCGGGCGGCCGCGCCGCCGAGGCGCTGCGCGCCGCCCGATTCACGGGCGAAGTCGTGCTCCTTGGCGAGGAGTGCCACGAGCCCTACGAGCGACCGCCGCTGTCGAAGAGCGTGCTGCTCGGCGAGAAGCCGGCGGCGGCCGCTTCGATCCATCCGCGCGAATGGTACGCGGCGCACGGCGTGTCGCTGCGCAGCCGCGCGCGGGTCGAAGCCATCGCCCCGAAGAGCCGGACCGTGATCACCGCCGAGGGCCAGCGCCTCGAGTACTCGAAGCTCCTGCTGTGCACCGGCAGCCGCGTGCGGCCGCTCCCCGGCGCACCCGAGGCGCTGCAGGGGGTTCACTACCTTCGCACGCTGGAGGAATCCCAGCGCCTTGCCGCGGATCTCGTGCCGGGCCGCCGCATGGTGGTGATCGGCGGCGGCTTCATCGGCCTGGAAGTCGCCTCCAGCGCCCTCAAGCGCGGCCTCGCGGTGACGGTGGTCGAGCGCCAGGACGCGCTGCTCGACCGCGTGCTGCCGGCCGCGATCGCCGGGCAGGTCGCAGCGCTGCACGCCGCGCACGGGATCACGTTGCGTCTGGGCGTGCCGGTCGCCCGCATTCGCGGCAACGGCGCGGTGAAATCCGTCGAGCTCGCCGACGGCACCGAGCTTCCCGCCGACGTGGTGGTGATCGGCATCGGCATCATCCCCAACACCGAGCTCGCCGAGGCCGCGGGCGCCGCCTCGAGCGACGGCCTGGTGGTGGACGAGTACTGCCGCACTACGCTGGAGAACGTGTACGCGGCGGGCGACGTCACCAACCACTACAACCCGATCCTCGAGCGCCGCGTGCGCCTGGAATCGTGGCAGAACGCGCAGAACCAGGCGATCGCCGCGGCGCGCAACATCGCGGGCGCGGGCGAGCCCTACGCCGAGGTGCCCTGGTTCTGGTCGGACCAGCTGGGCACCAACATCCAGATGGTCGGCGTGGCCGAGCCCGCGATGGAGATCGTGCGGCGCGGCGAGCGCGCCGCATTCGGCCTCGTCGGGGGACGCATGCGCCTGGCGGTCGCGTTCGACGCCGGCGGCGAGATCCGCTTCGCGCGGCGCCTGATCGAGTCGCGCGCGCAGCTCCCCACCGATCGCCTGGCCGATCCCGCGATCAAGCTCAAGGACCTTCTTTCGGAGGCGACATGTTCAGCGTCAACACCGTAATCCACCAGCCCGGGACCTTCGCGAAGGAGCAGCTCGACGACTCCTTCGACTACAAGTGGCCGGACGAAGGGCTGCAGGCCATCCCGGACTGGATCTACACCAGCCCCGAGATCTACCAGCGCGAAGTGAAGCGCATCTTCCATGGGCCGACCTGGAACTTCGTCGCGCTGGAAGCCGAAATCCCCGATCCCGGCGACTTCAAGCGCTCCTACGTCGGCCCGACGCCGGTGGTCGTGGCGCGCGACACCGACGGCAGCGTGCACGTGTTCGAGAACCGCTGCGCCCACCGCGGCGCGGAGTTCTGCCGCTCGCAGCGCGGCAACGCAAAGGAGTTCGTGTGCCCCTACCACCAGTGGTCCTACGACCTGAAGGGCAACCTCCAGGGCGTGCCGTTCAAGCGCGGCGTGAAGGGCGAGGGCGGCGGCATGCCGAAGGACTTCAGGAACGAGGACCACGGGCTGATGAAGCTCAACGTGACCCGGCTCCACGGCGTGGTGTTCGCCTCGTTCTCGCGGGAAGTCGAGCCCATCGAGCAGTACCTCGGCCCCGAGATCCTCAAGGACTTCGAGGTGGTGTTCAAGGGGCGCAAGCTGAAGCTCCTCGGCTACTACCGCAACGAGCTGCCGGGCAACTGGAAGCTCTACCACGAGAACCTGAAGGACCCCTACCACGCCACGCTGCTGCACTCGTTCCTGGTCACCTTCGGCCTGATGGTCGCGGGCAGCAAGAACGGCATGATCGCCGATGCGAGCGGCCGCCACGGCACGCTCGCCTCCGCCAAGCCCGAGAACGTCGCCGCGGCCGTGGGCGAGGTGAAGGGCGAGATGCGCTCCTACCGCGAGGATTTCAAGCTCGCCGACGGGCGCTTCCTCGAGTACGTGCGCGAATTCGACTCGCCCTGGTCGGTCACCATGCAGACCATCTGGCCGAACCTGATCGTGCAGCGCGAGCTGAACACGCTCGGCATCCGCCACATCGTGCCGAACGGCCCGCACAGCCAGATCATGCTGTGGACCATGTTCGGCTACGAGAGCGACGACGAGGAGATGACGCGCCACCGCCTGCGCCAGGGCAACCTGATGGGCCCGTCGGGCTTCCTCGGCCTGGAGGACAACGAGGCGATCAAGTTCGTCCAGGAGGGCCTGCGCCGCTCGCCCTCCGACAGGGGCATCGTCAAGCTCGGCGGCAATACCCTGGGCTCGACCAACGCGGTGATCGACGAGGCGGCGATCCGCGGCATGTACGCGCACTACCGCCAGACCATGGGGCTCTGATGTATCCCGGCTACGACATGACGCCCCCGGATCCGCGGGAGACGCGCGAGCTGCGCTTGGAGATCGAGGAGTTCCACGCCGACTACTGCTGGACGCTCGACTGCGGCGACGTCGAGCGCTGGCCCGACTACTTTGCCGACGACGCGGTGTACCGCATCACGGCGCGCGAGAACGCCGACGCCGGCCTGCCGGTGGGGCTGGTGTACGCCGACTCCAAGGCGATGATCCGCGACCGCGCCTTCGCCATCAAGCACACCCAGATGTACGCGCCGCGCAGCATGCAGCACTTCGTCAGCAACGTGCGCGTGCTCGAGGCGAAGGGCGCCGCCATCAAGGCGCAGTCCAACTATCTCCTGCTGCAGACCCTGGTGGAAGGTCCCACCACCATCCACCAGGCGGGGCGCTACTACGACAGCTTCGTGCGCGCCGGCGGCAGGCTGCTTCTCAAGGAGCGCCAGTGCGTGTACGACACGGTGCTCATCGCCAACGACCTGGTGCTGCCGGTCTAGTCGATGCGCAGCGCCCCGCGGCCGTACGCGTTGTTCGCCTCGATCAAGCGCACCAGCGTCGCCATGAACACGTCGCGCTCCTTCTGGGAGAGCGGCGCGCACATCCGGTCCTGGGCGCGCTGCATGTTGGAGAACATGGCGGCGGTGAGCGCGCGGCCGCGCCGCGTGATGCGCGCGAGCCTTGCGCGCCGGTCGCGCGGGTTGGGCTTGCGCGATACCAGGCCGCGCGACTCGAGCCGCGACAGCACCTCGGCCGCGGTGGTGCGGTCCAGGCCCAGCTCCTCGGCGAGCGAGCCCTGGTCGAGCTCGCCGCGGAACGCGAGCGCGGTGAGCAGGCCGTATTGCACCGGCGTGAGCCGGAACGCCTTGCACTCCTCGAGAAACAGCGCGCAATGGATCTGATGCAGGCGCCGGATCAGGTAGCCGGGACGCGACCAGAGCGGCAGGCGGGGCTCCCGCACAGAGGATTTCATGGCGCGCGAGTCTAACGCATCGGCGTTTCCCACCGCCGCGTCCATCGCGCGCAAGGTGCGGGCAGGGCGGGTTTCCGCCGTCAAAGTCGTAGAAGACTGCTTGAATAAAATTCAAAGACTGCAGCCGAGGCTGAACGCCTACGTCACGGTGTGCGCCGACGAGGCGCGCGCGCAGGCGGCGCAGATCGACCGCGCCCGCGCCGCGGGCGAGAAGCTCGGGCCGCTCGCCGGCGTCCCGGTGTCGGTGAAGGACATCCTGAGCACGAAGGGCGTGCGCACCGCTTGGGGCTCGCGCCTGATGCAGGACAACGTGCCCGCGGAGGACGCGGTCGCGGTGAAGCGGCTGAGAGAGGCCGGGGCGGTGATCGTCGGCAAGACCGCCACGCCGGAATTCGCCTACAAGCTGCTCACCGACTCGCCGCTCTCGGGCGTCACCCGCAATCCGTGGAATGCCGAGCTCACGCCCGGCGGCTCCTCGGGCGGCTCGGCAGCGGCGGTAGCCGCCGGCATGGGACCGCTTTCGCTCGCGACCGACGCCGGCGCCTCGACGCGACTTCCGGCGGCCTGCTGCGGCATCCTCGGGCTCAAGCCTACGCTCGGGCGCGTGCCGCACAACCAGGTGCCCGACGGCTTCAACAACTTCATCCACCTCGGCCTGATGGCGCGCACCGTAGAGGACTGCGAGCTGATGCTGGA
>DATKAX010000238.1:0-12000 GCA_035514595.1 Burkholderiales bacterium | reverse complement strand
CCGAGCGCGTGCTGGAAGTCGACCAGACGCCGATCGGCAAGACGCCGCGCTCCTGTCCCGCCACCTACGTCGGCTTCTGGGACCAGATCCGGAGGCTGTTCGCCGACACCGCCGAGGCGCGCATACGCGGCTGGAGCGCCGGCCGCTTCTCTTTCAATACCGCCGGCGGGCGCTGCGAGCAGTGCGAGGGCCAGGGCATCAAGAAGATCGAGATGTCCTTCCTGCCCGACGTGAGAGTGACCTGCGAGGCCTGCGGCGGCGCCCGCTTCAACGCCGACACCCTCGCCGTCACGCTGCGCGGCAGGAGCATCGGCGAAGTGCTCGCGCTGAGCGTCGACGAGGCGGTGGAGTTCTTCGGCGCGCATGCCTCGATCCACCGCTGCCTGCGCCTGCTCCAGGACGTGGGCCTGGGCTACCTGACGCTCGGGCAGCAGAGCCCGACCCTGTCGGGCGGCGAGGCACAGCGCATCAAGCTGGTTTACGAGCTTGCCAAGAAAACCGATGTCTCGACCTTGTACGTGCTCGACGAGCCGACCGTCGGCCTGCACATGGCCGACGTCGAGAAGCTGCTCCGCGTGCTGCACCGCCTGGTCGATGCCGGGAATACGGTGCTGGTGGTCGAGCACAACCTGGACGTCATCGCCGAAGCCGACTGGATCGTCGACCTCGGCCCCGAGGGCGGCGACGAGGGCGGCCGCATCGTCTTCCAGGGCGCGCCCGAGGACACCGCCGGCGGGAGGAGCCACACCTGCGCCGCACTGTCGGAATTTCTCGCGCAACGGCGCTGACCCTCATGGTGATCGCGCCGGTGCTGTGGAGCACCGCGGGCGTGGTCACGCGCCACATCGAGCGCGCCGCGCCGTTCGAGATGGTGTTCTGGCGCAGCCTCTTCGCGCTCGCTTTTGTTGCCGTAACCCTTCTCTTCATTGCCAGAAAAAATCCATTCACTGCTCTTGGTTCCGTCGGCTGGCCGGGCCTCGTCTCCGGTGCGATGTGGGCGGTGATGTTCACCGCCTTCGTGCTGGCGCTGCGGCTCACGTCGACCGCCAACACGCTGGTGGTGATGAGCGTGAGCCCGCTCGCCACCGCGCTGCTCGCGCGCATGGTGCTGAGCGAGCCGGTGGCGCTGCGCACCTGGATAGCCGCCGGCGCGGCGGCGGCCGGCATTGCGTTCATGTTCGGCTTTTCTTTCGAGGGCCGCAGTGACGTGGCGGGGATGCTGATCGCCCTTCTCATTCCGTTCGCCGCCGCCATCAACGTGGTCACGCTGCGCGCCGTCGCCGCCCGGCTCGACCTCATCCCCGCGGTAATGCTCGGCGGCGCGCTGTCCTGCCTCGTCGCCCTGCCCTTCGCGGCGCCGTTTTCCGCCTCCGCCCGCGACCTGGCGCTGCTCGCGTTCCTCGGCTTCTTCCAGCTCGGGCTGCCGTGCATGCTGCTCGTGATCGCGAGCCGACGGCTGCTCGCGCCCGAGATCGCGCTGCTCGGGCTGCTGGAGGTGGTGCTCGGCCCGCTGTGGGCCTGGCTGGGCGCCGGCGAGGTCCCCGCGGCGGCGACGCTCGCGGGCGGCGGCGTGGTGCTCGCGGCGCTCGTGCTGAACGAGGTCAGCGCGCCGCGGCAAAAGACCGTATAATCCGTATCCAGGTTTCTGTTGCGCGCACATCCGGTTAGCGTTGCAGTCGTTAGTCAGTCCATCCTGGACTTGAAATAACAAGCCTAAACAGCGTCTGCCTGAACCGGTCGAAGGGTCCTCCTTCTCAGGCCGAGCTCAGGAGAAAGTCATTACTACGTCGTTCGCAACACTCGGCCTGTCGGCCGAGCTGCAGCGCGCTGTGCGCGAGCAGGGCTATACCGATCCCACCCCTATCCAGGCGCAAGCCATCCCCGTGGTGCTGGCAGGCCGCGACCTGCTCGGCGCCGCCCAGACCGGCACCGGCAAGACCGCCGGTTTTGCGCTTCCGATCCTGCAAAGACTGTCCACCAAGGCGAATGCCAGCCATTCGCCCGCCCGGCATCCGGTGCGCGCGCTGATCGTCACGCCTACGCGCGAGCTCGCGGCGCAGGTGGAGGCGGATATCCGCACCTACGGCAAATACGTCCAGCTGAAGACCAGCCTCGTCTACGGCGGCGTCGGCATGCAGCCTCAGGTCGATGCGCTGCGCCGCGGCGTCGACGTCCTGGTCGCCACCCCCGGCCGGCTGCTCGACCACGTCCAGCAGAAGACGGTGGACCTGCGCCAGGTCGAGATCCTGGTGCTCGACGAGGGCGACCGCATGCTCGACATGGGGTTCATCCACGACATCCGGCGCATTCTCGCGCTGCTGCCGGCGAAGCGGCAGAACCTGCTGTTCTCGGCTACCTTTCCCGAGGAGATCCGCAAGCTCGCGGGCTCGTTCATGCAGGATCCGGTGACCGTCGAGGTCGCGCGGCGCAACACGCCCGCCGAGCTGGTGGCGCAGGTGGCGCACCCGGTGGAGGCGGCGCGCAAGCGCGAGTTGCTCGCGCACCTGGTGAAGTCGAACGACTGGAAGCAGGTGCTGGTGTTCGTCAAGACCAAGCATGGCGCCAACCGCCTTGCGCAGCAGCTCTTGCGCGACGGCGTGCAGGCCGACGCGATCCACGGCAACAAGAGCCAGAACGCGCGCACGCGCGCCCTGGAGCAGTTCAAGGCCGGCGAGATGCGCGTACTGGTCGCGACCGACATCGCCGCGCGCGGCCTCGACATCGAGGCGCTGCCGCACGTCGTCAACTACGACATGCCGCACGTCGCCGAGGATTACGTGCACCGCATCGGCCGCACCGGCCGCGCCGGCGCCGAAGGCGAGGCGGTGTCGCTGGTGAGCCCGGAAGACCGCCCGCTGCTCGCGGCGATCGAGCGGCTCATGAACCGCAAGGTGGACATGCGCGCCGTGCCCGGCTTCGAGGCCGGCCACGCCGCTCCCCGCTCCGGGCCGCAGCGCGACGAGCAGCCGCGCCGCCATCAGCAGCCGCGCGGCCAGGAGCAGGCTCGCCGCCAGGCACAGCCGCGCCGGCAGGAGCCGCGCCGTCCCGAGCCGCGCCGTCCCCAGGAGGAGCGCAGCGGCAGCCGGCGGCGCAACGGCAGGGCGCACCCGCGAGCCGCAGCCGCCGGCCCCGCCAGCTCGGAGCGCGACGCGCAGATCCGCGAAGCGCGCGCCCGCATGCGCGAGGATGGCGAGCCGCGGCGGCAGCCGCAGCGCGAGAGCGAGCCGCGACCGCAAGCGGCGACGCGTCCCGCTCCGGTGATCGAGCACAAGAAGCGACGCTCCATCGCCGGTTTCGTCGGCGCGCTTCTCGGCCGCAAGCCTTCCGAGAGCTGAGAAGCGGCACAAAGCTTGCACCGTGGGAGAGCCTCGAAAGGAGGCTCTCTCATGATGAAGCAACTCTACCGGACGGCGATGAGCCATCCGAAGGCGACCGGCGCGGTCGCGCTGGGCACCGGCCTCGCCGCGGCGCTGCTCTGGGCGGTGCGGCGCAACGGCAGCTTTGCCAAGACCCGCAAGCAGGTGCTCAGTCGCGTGCGCGGCGCGTCGAAGCGCCTGGATCTCCAATAGTCATCGCCTTGGCCAGCGCGCCGCAGGCCGCCGTCCACGCCTGCGCCAGCTCCTCGGTGAACGCCTCGTCCATAGCGTGGGCGAGCGTCCACAGGAGCGCCACCGCGAACGTCTCGTAGTCCTTGTCCTTCACGCCGTAGGCGGCGTGGCGCGACCCGAGCCCGCGCAGCGCCTGCGCGATGGTTTCAGGCTGGGCAAGACCCCTTGCGGCGATCGAGATCATCGCGGCGAGGCTGCGCCCCTGGTCCGTCATGTCCCCCTTGAACAAGGGGGCGAGCCTCGCATCGAGGCTGAAGAGCTTGCCGTAGAAGATCTCGGCGAACGTGTCGCGGATCGGCAGCATGCTCTTCCAGCTCGCCTGCACCAGCTCGACCTGCCTCGGCGTCATGCCGGCGGGTTCGCAAATCGCATGCCATGCGACTTCCCGGGGCGTGCAGCGCCTCGGCGCATCGGCTTGCACCGCCGGAGGGCGTCATCCGGGCGCGATGCACCATTAAACTACCGGCATGCGAGAACCCCAACCCACCACCGTTCACCTCAAGGATTACGCCCCGCCCGCATTCCGCGTCGACACGGTCGATCTCGACGTCGACATTCGCGAGGACCACGCGCGGGTGCGGGCGAAGCTCCAGGTCCGGCGCAACGCCGGCGCAGGGCCGCTGGTGCTTGACGGCGACGAGCTGGAGCTGGTTTCCGTTACGTTGAATGGAAGCCGTCCCGATTACGCCGTCACCCCGGAAAAGCTGACCATCCAGAACCCGCCCGATGCGCTCACGCTCGATACCGAGACGCGCATCGTGCCGCACAAGAACACCAGGCTCGAGGGCCTGTACGCAACGCGGCACGGCTTCGTGACGCAATGCGAGGCCGAGGGCTTCCGGCGCATCACCTGGTTCATCGACCGCCCCGACGTGATGGCGCGCTACACGACGACCGTCCACGCGGACAAGGCGAAGTACCCGGTGCTGCTTTCCAACGGAAACCTGATTTCTTCGGGCGAAGAGCCGGGCGGGCGCCATTGGGCGCGCTTCGAGGATCCCTTCCCGAAGCCCTCGTACCTGTTCGCGCTGGTGGCGGCGAAACTGGAGGTTCTGAAAGACAAATACAAAAACAAGGATCTGTTCGTGTACGTCGAGCCCGGCAAGCTGGACCAGGCGGGCTGGGCCATGGACTGCCTGAAGCGCGCCATGAAATGGGACGAGGAGCGCTTCGGCCTGTCGCTCGACCTCGACCAGTACAAGATCGTCGCGGTCGGCGACTTCAACTCGGGCGCGATGGAGAACAAGGGCCTCAACATCTTCAACACGAAGTACGTGCTGGCGCGCGCCGACACCGCCACCGACACCGACTACCTCAACATCGATCGCGTGGTGGCGCACGAGTACTTCCACAACTGGAGCGGCAACCGCGTCACCTGCCGCGACTGGTTCCAGCTCTCGCTCAAGGAAGGCCTCACCGTGTTCCGCGACCAGGAATACGGCGCCGACAGCTACTCGCGCGCGGTGACGCGGATCCAGGAAGTGCGCGGCCTGCGCGCCGCGCAGTTCCCGGAGGACGCGGGACCGATGAGGCACCCGGTGCGCCCGCAGTCCTACATGGAGATCCGCAACTTCTACACCATGACGGTGTACGAGAAGGGCGCCGAAGTGGTACGCATGCAGCACACGCTGCTCGGCGAGGAGAAGTTCCAGGCCGGGATGCGCCTGTACTTCCAGCGCCACGACGGCCAGGCGGTCACCTGCGACGACTTCGTGCAGGCGATGCAGGACGCCTCGGGGATCGACCTCTCGCAGTTCAGGCGCTGGTACGACGTTGCCGGAACCCCGGTGCTCCACTGTACGGGAGAATTTTCCGGAAATACCTTTACTCTGACGGTCAGGCAATCGATGGAACCCCCGTTCCACATCCCCTTCGCCGTGAAGATCGGCAATCAGGAACAGGTTCTATCCTTGAAGCAGAGCGAAGAGCGGTTCGTGTTCGAAGGCCTGAAGGAAAGACCGGTTCCCTCTCTGCTGCGCCGCTTCTCGGCGCCGGTGATCCTCAGGTATCCCTACAGCGAGGGAGAGCTGCTTCACCTGATGGCGCACGACGACGACCCGTTCAACCGCTGGGAGGCGTCGCAGCGTCTCGCCGCCGCCATCATCCTCGAGAGGAAGGGCGCGCCTTCGGCGGCGTTCGTCCAGGCGGCGAAGAACGTGCTCGCCGACCGGGACGCGGCGTTCGTTGCGGAGGTGCTGACGCTGCCTTCCGAGACCTTCCTCGCCGAGCAGATGGAGGTGGTCGACCCCGAGGCCCTGCACGCGGCGCGCAACGCGCTGCGCAAGGCGCTCGCGAAGTCCCTTGCGGGCGAGCTCGCCTCGAAGTACCGCGTCCTCGCGTCGAGCGGCCCCTACTCGCCCGACGCCGCCGCCGCCGGAAAGCGCGCGCTGCGCAACCTGTGCCTCGGCTACCTCGCCGAGATCGGCTTTACGGCGCTCGCCTACGAGCAGTTCAAGGCGGCGGACAACATGACCGACGCGATGGCAGCGCTCGGCTGCCTCGCGAACCTGGAGTGCGGCGAGCGCCAGGCCGCGCTCGACGCCTTCTACGCGAAATGGCAGCACGAGCCGCTGGTGGCCGACAAGTGGCTGACGGTGCAGGCGGGCTCGCGCCTTCCCGGAACCCTTGAGCGCGTGAAGGCGCTGCTTGCGCACCCGGCGTTCGATCTGAAGGTGCCGAACAAGGTCTACGCGCTGATCCGCACCTTCAGCGCGAATCACGTGCGCTTCCACGCTGCCGGGGGCGAGGGCTACGCCTTCCTCGCCGACCAGGTGCTCACCCTCGACCGGCTCAACCCGCAAGTCGCCGCGCGCATGGCGCGCGGCTTCGACCGCTGGAAGCGGTTCGACGAAGGCCGCAGGCAGAGCGCGAAGGCCGCCCTCGAGCGCATCAGCGCAGCGCCGGGACTGTCCAGGGACGTAGCGGAGATCGTGTCCAAGGCGCTGTCTCCGGCGTGATGACCGCGACCGTCGTCGCGGTCTTCGTCATCGTCTACCTCGGCATGATTCTCGGCGGGCTGCCGTTCCTGCAGCTCGACCGCACCGGCGTCGCGCTCCTCGGCGCGATCGCGATCGTCGCGCTCGGCGCCCTCACCCCCGAGGAGGCGGCGCTCTCCATCCACCTGCCTACGCTGCTGCTGCTGTTCTCCTTCATGGTGATCTCGGCGCAGATGCGTCTCGGCGGGTTCTATACCTGGGTGACGCTGCGCCTCGCCGCGCTGCCGCTCGCGCCCGCGGCGCTGCTGGCGGCGACGATGGCGTCGGTAGCCGCGCTTTCCGCGGTGTTCAGCAACGACGTGATCTGCCTCGCCATCGCCCCGGTGCTCGCGGATGCCTGCCTGAAGCGGCGGCTCGACCCGGTGCCCTACCTGATCGCGCTCGCCTGCGCCGCCAACATCGGCTCCGCGGCGACGCTGATCGGCAATCCGCAGAACATGCTGATCGGCCAGGTGCTCGAGCTGCCCTTCGGCGGCTATCTGCTGCAGGCCGTGGTGCCGGTGCTGCTCGGCCTCGGCGCGGCCTGGGGCATCATCGTCTGGCAGTCGCGCGACGGCAGGATCCGGCTCGCCGCGCCGCTGCCCGGGCGCCACGAAGGCGCCTACGCGGCGTTCGACCCCTGGCAGACGGCAAAAGGGCTGGCGGTCTCGGCCGCGCTGGTGGCGATCTTCCTGTTCACCTCGTGGCCGCGCGAGGTCGCCGCGCTCGCCGGCGCCGGGCTGCTGCTCATGAGCCAGCGCCTGCATTCCCACAAGATGCTGGGGCTGGTCGACTGGCAGCTGCTGGTGCTGTTCATCGGCCTTTTCGTGGTGAACCACGCCCTCGAGCGCACCGGCATCACGGCCGAGGCGATGCGCGCGCTCGGCGCAGCCGGCCTGCCGCTTTCCGAGCCCGCGGCGTTGTTCGCCGCGGCGTTCGTGCTCTCGAACGTGGTGTCCAACGTTCCCGCCGTGATGCTGCTGCTGCCGGCGGCGAGCGAGCCGTTCTCCGGCCCGATGCTCGCGCTCGTCAGCACGCTCGCCGGCAACCTGCTGGTCGTCGGCTCGATCGCCAACATCATCGTCGTGGACGCGGCGCGCCGTCACGGCATCGTGATCGACTGGCGGCGCCATGCGCGCACCGGGATCCCCGTGACGCTCGCCACACTCGGGATCACCGCCGCGTGGTTCGCCCTCAGGCTTTGAGGGAAAAATTCACTTGCGCCGGAGGCGCCCGCGGCAACAATAGGGGCGCCGCCTCCCGCATGAACTCGCCCGATCTCACCGGTCGCCTGTACGTCACCGGCCAGCTCCTGGTCCGCTCCGGAATCGAGATCGGCCGGCTGCTCGACGCCATCCTCGAGGACGGCGACGCCCTCACGGCGAACCTGCAGGACGGAGGGCTTTTCCTGTCGCGGCTGCTGGAGGTCGATGCCGGGGCGCAGAACATGCTGCTCGCCTACGCCGAGCACAAGCCGGCGAACGCCGCGGCGCTCGCGGCGTCCAACGTGACGTTCCGCTGCTTTCACCGCGGCGCGCAATACGGCTTCACGGCCCGCCAGCCGCGCAACGCCACGCACGCAGGCCAGCCTGCGATCCGCTTCGCATTCCCGAGCGAAGTGATCGCGATGCAGCAAAGGCGCGCCCGGACCCGCGTGCAGCTTCCCGACCAGGCACCGCTGCACTGCGAGTTCCGCATCGGCGACGTTGCGGTCGAGGCGAAGGTGGCGGACATCAGCCTGGACGGCATGGGCACGCTTCTGTGCGAGGGCAGCGTGCGGTTCGCTGCCGGAATGCGGCTCGAGCGCGTGCGCATCCTGCACCCGCAGCACGCGGTGGTGCTGGTCGGCCTGGAGGTGCGGCACG
Organism: Burkholderiales bacterium; assembly: GCA_035514595.1. Classification (GTDB taxonomy): domain Bacteria; phylum Pseudomonadota; class Gammaproteobacteria; order Burkholderiales; family SG8-39; genus SCGC-AG-212-J23. The sequence goes on along the minus strand of DATKAX010000238.1, from coordinate 3,552 downwards.
TGACCCGCGTCTCGCTGGCCAACGGCAAGCTCGCCACCCGGATCGGCTGCCGCATCGTGAGCGCGCGCAGCGACCTGGAAAAGCTGATCCGGCTGTTCGTCATCGACCTCTGACATGGATCCGCTCGCCCTGCTGGCGCTCGCCACCACCACGTTCCTCGCGACGCATTTCGTGAGCAGCACGCCGCTGCGCGCGGCGCTCATCGCGCGGCTCGGCGAATGGCCCTACCGCGGCCTGTATTCAACGCTCGCCTTCGTCACGCTCGCCTGGATGATCTGGGCCTACACCAGCGCGCCGCGCGAGGGCCTGCTCTGGACGCCGCTGCGCCTCGCGCCGCTCCTCGCCATGCCCTTCGCCTTCGTCCTGCTCGCCTGCGGCTACCGGCGCAACCCGACCATGGTCGGCGCAGACCGGCTGCTCGCAGCCGACGACCCGGCGCGCGGCATGATCCGCATCACGCGCCATCCGGTCATGTGGGCGATCATCCTGTGGTCCGCGGCCCACCTCCTCGCGCGCGGCGACGTGAAATCCCTGGTCTTCTTCGGCGGCTTCCTGGCGCTCGCCGTCTTCGGCAGCATTTCCCTCGACCGGAGGAAGGCGCGCACCGCAGGCGCAGACTGGAAGCGCTTCGCCGCTGCCACCTCGCACGTCCCCTTCGTCGCCGTCGCGCAGGGCCGCAACCGCATCGCCTGGGGCGAGATCGGCTGGCTGCGCCCCCTCGCCGGGCTGCTGCTGTTCGCCGCCTTCTTCCTCCTCCATCCCTGGCTCTTCGGCGCCCGGCCCTACTGAAGCTTGCGCTGCACGCGCTGGTCGAACTTGGCGACGTTCACCACCACGCGCTCGTGCGTGCCGTGGCCGATCAGCTCTCTCTCGTCGCGCGCCTCGACCCGGAAGCGAATCTTCCTCCCGTCGACGTCGACCACCTGCGCGCTGGCGCGTACCCGCATGCCCACCGGCGTCGCCGCGACATGATGCACGTCGAGGTGGGTGCCCAGGCTCTGGCTGCCCGGGGGCAGCAGGTGCTCGACCGCGGCGAGCGCGGCCGCCTCGACCAGGTTGATCATCACCGGCGTGGCGAGGACGCGGATCCTGCCGCTGCCGATGCGCGGCGCGGTGTGCTCCTCGGCCACCACCAGCTCGGCGCTGCCTGAAAGGCCGGCACGGATTTCCACCGGCGCATCATGAACTACACTGCGGCATGGCGATAGCCCGCGTCGTGATCCTGGGCTGCGGCTTCGGCGGGCTGTGGGCCGCCCGCGGGCTCGCCCGCGCGCCGGTGGACGTGACGATCGTCGATCGCGCCAACCACCACTTGTTCCAGCCGCTCCTCTACCAGGTCGCCACCGCCGGGCTGTCGGCGCCGGCGATCGCGGCGCCGATCCGCCACATCCTCGCCGCCCAGAAGAACGCCACCATGCTGATGGCCGACGCGCAGCGCGTCGACGCGGCGCGCCGCGTGGTGCTCCTCGACGGCGGCGAGCTCGCCTACGATTACCTGGTGATGGCGACCGGCTCGACCCACAGCTACTTCGGCCACGACGAGTGGGCGCGCTACGCGCCCGGGCTGAAGACGCTCGAGGACGCGCTCGAGATCCGGCGGCGCATCCTGACGGCGTTCGAGCGCGCCGAGCGCGAGACCGACGCCGCGCGGCGCGCCGTCTGGCTGACCTTCGTCGTGATCGGCGGCGGCGCAACCGGGGTCGAGCTCGCCGGCACGCTGGCGGAGATCGCCCGCAACACGCTCCCCGGCGAGTTCAGGCATTTCGACCCGCGCGAGGCGCGCGTGGTGCTGATCGAGGCCGCCGAGCGCGTGCTGCCGCCCTACCCGCCGGACCTCTCCGAGAAGGCGCGGCTGCAGCTCGAGCGGCTCGGCGTCACCGTCTGGCTCGAGCGCCGGGTGACCGGCATCAGCGCCGACGGCGTGCGGCTTGGAGAGGAAACGCTTGCTGCGCGAACCGTGCTCTGGGCCGCGGGAGTTGCGGCTTCGCCGCTGGGCGCGACGCTGGGCGTAGCCACCGACCGCGCCGGGCGCGTGCCGGTGGATCCGGACCTCGGCGTCCCGGGCCATCCGGAGATATTCGTCGTGGGCGACCTCGCGGCGCTGCCGGGCGTGCCCGGCATCGCGCCGGCGGCGAAGCAGATGGGACGGCATGCTGCACGCAACATCGTTTTGTCTTTAATGGGAAAACCCAGGATTCCGTTTCGCTATCGCGACTACGGGCAGCTCGCCACCATCGGCCGCAAGGCGGCGGTCGCGGTGCTCGGCCGCTTCAAGCTGTGGGGCTATCCCGCGTGGTTGCTGTGGCTACTCGCGCACATTTATTTCCTGATCGGCTTCCGCAACCGGATCGTGGTGATGATCGACTGGGCGTGGGCGTATTGGACGCAGGAGCGCCACGCGCGCATTGTCATCGGCCGGGCAGTAAGATATAGCGGCAAACTAGGAGACCGCTCATGAACCGCAGGACCTTTCTGCTCACGTCGTCTTCGACCCTCGCCGCCGCGGCGCTGCCCTGGCGCAGCGCGTCTTCCGCCGCGGCGCCGTGGCGCACGTTCGAGGTGGTTTCGCGCGTGGAGATCGTCCAGCCGCAGGGCGTGTCGCGCGCCTGGGTGCCGCTGCCGCTCGCCGAGACCACCGGGTGGCACAGGACCCTCGGCAGCACCTGGGGAGGCAATGCCGCGCGCGCGCTCGCCATGACCGAGGACAAGTACGGCGTGCGCATGCTCTACGCGGAGTGGCGCGACGCCGACTCGCCGTCGATCGAAGTCGTCAGCCGGTTCATGACGCGCGACCGCGCAGTCGATCTTTCCGCGAGGGCCGGCAGCGCGAGGCTCTCCGGGGCCGAGCAGAGGTTCTACACCGCGCCGACCGAGCTGATCCCGACCGACGGGATCGTCAGGAAAACCGCGCTCGAGATCACGCAGGGCGCGGCCGGCGACGTGGAGAAGGCGCGCGCGATCTACGAGTGGGTGGTGGACAACACCTTCCGCGACCCGAAGACGCGGGGCTGCGGCTGGGGCGATATCCAGAGCATGCTCGAGTCCGGCAACCTCGGCGGCAAATGCGGCGACCTGAACGCGCTGTTCGTCGGGCTGTGCCGCGCCGCGGGCGTGCCGGCGCGCGACGTCTACGGCGTGCGCGTGGCGCCCTCCGCCTACGGCTACAAGAGCCTCGGCGCCGGCTCGCCGAACGTCAGCAAGGCGCAGCATTGCCGCGCGGAATTCTTCGCGCAGGGCTACGGCTGGGTGCCGGTCGATCCGGCCGACGTGCGCAAGGTGGTGCTCGAGGAGCCGCCGGGAAATCTCGCCGCCGACGACCCGAAAGTGCGCGCCGCGCGCAAGCGCCTGTTCGGCGCCTGGGAAATGAACTGGCTCGCCTACAACACCGGGCACGACATCGCGCTGCCGCACTCGAGCGGGCCGCGGCTCCCCTACCTCATGTACATCAACGCCGAGAGCGGCGGGGAGATGCGCGACCAGCTCGATCCCGAAACGGTGCGCTACACCATCACCGCCCGCGAGGTGAAGGCCTAGTGCGCGCGCTGCTCGCGG
>DATKAX010000237.1:0-15693 GCA_035514595.1 Burkholderiales bacterium | reverse complement strand
GGCGCCGGGCCACTCTTGGGCGCCGGTGCGAAATCGAGGTTGATCATATCGCCGAGCGCGTCCGAGTAGGCCTCGCGCACCTTCTTCATGACCGGCAGCGCCTTCTGGAAGGCTTCGACGAGCGCCGGGTCGTACTTGCGGCCGGCCTGCGCCGCGATGTCGGCGGCGGCGCGCTCGATCGACATCGCCTCGCGGTAGAACTGGGTGGTGGTCATCGACTCGAAGGCATCGACGATCGCCATCACCCGGCCGGCCCAGGGGATGGCTTCGCCCTTCAGCCCTCCGGGATAGCCGCTGCCGTCCCAGGACTCGTGGTGCGTGAGCGCGATCTGGCGCGCGAGCTTGAGCAGCGGGTCGGCATGCTCGCCGATGATCTCGGCGCCGAGCTGCGGGTGGCGCTTGACGCGCTCCCAGTCCGGGGCCGAGAGCCTGCCCGGCTTCCTCAGGATCTCGGCGGGAACGCCGAGCTTGCCGACGTCGTGCAGCGGCGCCGCGGCCTGCAGCATCTCGCATGCCGCCGGCCTGGCGGCCGCGGCCTGCGCGAGCAGCCTCGCGTACTGCGCGAGGCGCAGCACGCGGTTGCCGACCGCCGCGCTCTCGTGCAGCTCCATCGCGCGGCACAGGCGGCGGATGATCTGCGCGCGCGCGGCCTCGAGCTGCGCGGTGCGCTCCCGCACCAGGCGCTCGAGCTCGGCGCGCCGGTTGGCGAGCGCGACGTGGGCGCGCACGCGCGCCTTGAGCACCGCGGCGTTGATCGGCTTGGTGACGTAGTCGACCGCGCCGAGCTCGAAGCCCTCGGCCTGGTCCTTCGCCTCGAGCATCGCGGTGAGGAACATCACCGGGATGCCTGCCGTGGCGGGCTCGTCCCTGAGCACGCGGATCAGCTCGAAGCCCGAGGCCCCCGGCATGTCGACGTCGAGCAGGATGAGATCGGGGCGCGGCTCGGCCGCGGCGAGCTCGAGCGCGCTGCCGGGGTCCTCGGCGCTGAGCACGGTGTAGTCCTCGCCGAGCAGCTTGGCGATCAGCGCGAGCAGATCGATGTCGTCGTCGACGGCGAGGACCGTCGCCTTCACGCCCGCCGCCCGCGCGTTCTCGCGCGGGCGAGGAGCCGCGCATGCTCCTGCGGCGCCACCGGCTCGCCGTACAGGAAGCCCTGCACCTCGTCGCAGCCGTGGCGTCTCAGGAAGCGCAGCTGCGCGTCGGTCTCCACGCCCTCGGCGATCACCCTGAGGTGCAGCGCGTGGCCGAGCGAGATGATGGCCTGCGCGAGCACGCCTTCGTCGCCCTCGGCGCCGGCGCCGATGTCGCGCACGAAGGCGCGGTCGATCTTGAGCGTGTCGATCGGCAGGTCCTTGAGGTAGGCGAGGCTCGAGTAGCCGGTGCCGAAGTCGTCCACCGAGAGCGCGACCCCGAGCGACTTCAGCCCCTGCAGCGTGGCGATGGCCGTCTCCACGTTGTGCATCACCATGCTCTCGGTGAGCTCCATCTCGAGGTGAGCGGGATCGAGCCGCGTCTGCTCGAGGATGCGCGACACCATGCGCACCAGGCCTTCCTGGCGGAACTGCCGCGCGGAGAGGTTGACCGACACCGTGCCGGGCGCGAGCCCCGCGTCGAGCCAGGCGCGCGCCTGGCCACAGGCCTCGCGCAGCACCCACTCGCCCAGCGGCACGATCAGGCCGGTCTCCTCGGCGAGCGGGATGAAGCGCGCCGGGCGCACCAGCCCCCACTCCGGGTGCATCCAGCGCACCAGCGCCTCCGCGCCGATGATCGCGCCGCTCTTCAGGTCGACCTTCGGCTGGTAGTGCAGCACGAACTCCTGGCGCTCGAGCGAGCGGCGCAGCGCGTGCTCGAGCGCCAGGCGCTCGTTCACGCGCTCGTTCATCTCGGCGGTGTAGAACTGGAAGTTGTTGCGCCCGTGCTCCTTGGCGCGGTACATCGCCGCGTCCGCGTTCTTGAGCAGCGTGTCGACGTCGAGCCCGTCCTGCGGGTAGAGGCTGACCCCGGCGCTGCAGGTGATGTAGAGCTCCTTGCCCTCGACCTCGATCGGCTCCGCCACCCGCGCGGCGATGCGCTGCATGGCGCGGAAGATCACCTCCTCGTTCGACTGGTCGGCGAGGATCAGCACGAACTCGTCCCCGCCAACGCGCCCGACGGTGTCGCCCTCGCGCAGCACCGCGCGCAGGCGCTCGCCCATGGCCTTCAGGAGCTTGTCGCCGGCGCTGTGCCCGAGGCTGTCGTTCACGAACTTGAATTGATCGAGGTCGATGAACACCACCGCGATGTTGCGCGGCGTGCGCTGCGCGTACACCGCCTGCCGCAGGCGGTCGTGCAGCAGGCTGCGGTTGGGCAGCCCGGTGAGCGCGTCGTAGTTCGCCTGGTGCTCGAGCTGCACCTGGTAGCGCTTGCGCTCGATCGAGTAGCGCATCGAGCGCAGCAGCAGCTCGCGGTCGAGCCGGCTCTTCACGAGGTAGTCCTGCGCGCCCGCCTTGACGGCCGAGAGCGCGAGCGTCTGGTCGTCGTAGCCGGTGAGCACGATGATCGGCACCGCCGGGGACTGGGCGTACACCTTGGCGAAGGTATCGAGGCCGGCGCTGTCGGGAAGCGAGAGGTCGAGCAGCACCAGCGCGATGTCGCCGGCGGCGAGCTGCTCGAGCCCGCGCGAGAGCCGCTCGGCGACGTGCAGCTCGAAGGGGGAATCGGGCTCCTCCGCGATCATCTCGCGGATCAGCCGGGCGTCGCCCGGGTGGTCCTCGATCAGGAGGACGCCATGCATGCTAGTGGCCGTTCGGCGGGAGGGTGACGACGGTGAGCCAGAACACGTCGATCGACTTCACCACCACGATGAACTTCTCCAGGTCGACCGGCTTGGTGACGTAGCAGTTGGCGTGCAGGTTGTAGGTGCGCAGCACGTCCTCCTCCGCCTTCGAGGTGGTGAGCACCACCACCGGGATGCGCTTGAGGTCGGTGTCGGTCTTGATCTCCTGCAGCACCTCGCGGCCGTCCTTCTTCGGCAGGTTGAGGTCGAGCAGGACGATGTCCGGGCGCGGCGCCTCGGCGTATCTGCCTGCGCGGCGCAGGAACTCCATCGCCTCCACGCCGTCCTTCACCCAGTGCAGATTGTTGTAGACCTTGCCCTCCTTCAGCGCCTCGCGCGTCAGGCGCTCGTCGCCCGGGTTGTCCTCCACCAGCAGGATCTCGACCGGCCGGTTCTCATTCACCATGGGTGTGTTCTCCGTTCTTCGGTAGGGTGAAATGGAATGCGCTGCCCTCGCCGGGCGCGGACTCGACCCACATGCGCCCGCCGTGGCGCTCGACCACCTTCTTGCAGATGGCGAGCCCGATGCCGGTGCCGGGGTAGTCCCCCTTCGTGTGCAGGCGCTGGAACAGCATGAAGATGCGCTCGAAGTACTGCGGCTCGATGCCGATGCCGTTGTCGCAGACCGCGAAATGCCACTCGGTCTGCGATTCGGAGCATTGCACGTGGATCTTCGGCGGGGCGGAACCCCGGAACTTCAAGGCATTGCCCATCAGGTTCTGCAACAGCTGCCCGAGCTGGACCTCGTCGGCCTTGACCGTGGGCAGCGCGTCGTGGGTGATCGTCGCGCCCGACTCCTCGATCGCGGCGCGCAGGTTGGTGATCGCGCGCGTGAGCGCGCCCTCCACCGCCATGGGCTTGAAGTCCCTGCTGCGCGTGCCGACCCTGGAATAGGCGAGCAGGTCCTCGATCAGCTGCTTCATGCGCGCCGCGCCGTCGACGGTGTAATGCATGAACTCCTTCGCGTCGCCGTCGAGCCGATCGCCGTAGCGGCGCGAAAGCAGCTGCGTGTAGCTCGACACCATGCGCAGCGGCTCCTGCAGGTCGTGCGAGGCGACGTAGGCGAACTGCTCGAGCTCCGCGTTGGAGCGCTTGAGCTCCGCGTGGGCCTCGCGCAGCGCCACCTCGGCATGCTTCCTTTCGGTGATGTCGTCCAGCACCGAGATCGCGTACAACGGCCGGCGGGCGGCATCGCGCTCGATCGCGATCGCGAGGCTCAGCCACACCACGGCGCCGTCCTTGCGCAGGTAGCGCTTCTCCAGCCGGGCGGAGTCGATGCCGCCCGCCAGCACCTCGGCCCTCGCCCGGTCCGCGGCATCGCGGTCCTCGGGATGCGAGAGATCCTTGACCTTGCGCCCGATCAGCTCCTCCGCGGTATAGCCCAGGATCTCGCACAGGCGAGGGTTGACGCGCAGGAACCGGCCGTCCAGCCCGACGTGCGCCAGGCCCGAGCCCGCGAGCTCGAAGGTGCGCCGGAAGCGCTCCTCGCTCTCGTGCAGCGCCGCCTCCGCCTGCTTCCTCTCGGTAATGTCGTCCAGCACCGAGATCGCGTACAGCGGCTGGCCGGCGGCATCGCGCTCCATCGCGATCACCACGCTCATCCAGACCACGCTGCCGTCCTTGCGCAGGTAACGCTTCTCCAGCCGGGCGGACTCCAGCTCGCCCCCGACCACCTGCGCGCGCGCGGCGCTGGCCGCCTCGCGGTCCTCGGGATGCGACATGTCCACCAGCGAGCGGCCGACCAGCTCCTGCTCGGCATAGCCGAGGATCTCGCAAAGGCGCGGATTCACGCGCAGCAGCCGCCGATCCAGACCGACATGCGCGAGCCCCGAGCCCGCCAGCTCGAAGGTGCGCCGGAACCTCGCCTCGCTCTCCCGCAGCGCGCGCTCGGCGCGGGCGCGCTCGGTGATGTCGGAATAGAGCGTCACGAAGCCGCCGGCGGGCAGCGGCGTGCCGCGGATCTCGATCACGGATCCGTTGGGCCGCTCGCGCACCAGACGGTGCGGCTCGAAGCGCCGCGCCAGCTCGACGCGCGCGCGCACCAGCTCGTCCACGTCGCCCGGGCCGTAATCGCCGCGCTCGGCGTTGTAGCGGATGAAGGCCTCGAAAGGCGTGTTCGGAACGCACAGCGCCGCCGGGAAATCGAGCAGCTCGCCGAAGCGCCGGTTCGTGGCGACGACCCGGAGATCGGCGTCGACCACGCTGATGCCCTGGTCCATGTGCTCGAACACCTGCTCGAGCACGAGCTTGCTGCGGCGCAGGGCCTCCTGCGCCTGGTTGCGGGCGGTGACGTCGACGATCGCGCCCACCAGGCCCGCCACCTCGCCGTGCGCGTCCCGGAACGTCGCCTTGAGGTAGATCGTGTCGAAGCGCCGCCCGTCGCGCGTCGTGATCGGCATCTCGTAGCGCTGGCCGCCGGGGTTGTCCCAGAGCTCGCGATCCTTCGCGGCGTGCGTCTCGCCGAGCCGCGGGTCCTGCGGGTAGAGCTGGGCGACGCGCTTGCCGACGAAGCTCGCGCGCGGGATGCCGAAAAATACCTCCCACGCCTTGTTGGCGCCGAGGTAACGGCCGTCGCGGCCCTTGAAGAACACCGGCAGCGGCAGCGCCTCCATCAGCTCGAACGCCGCCTCGAGCCCGGCTATCGCCTCCTGTCCCCTAGCCTTTTTTAGTTGTCGTGCCTTGGGCATCGGAGCCGATTCTAATCCTTCACTAGAGCTTCGCGCCCGGCTTCCGGGCCTGCGGGCGGTCAGGTGTCACGGTAAAGGCCCTTGACCGCGGCCTTGCGCGCGCACAGGGCGGCCAGCGCCTCGAGGGTGGGAACCGGCACGCCGGCGCGGCGGCCAAGCTCGAGCGGCGAGCGCAGCTGCGCATCGATCTCCATCGGCTTGCCGCGCTCGAAATCCTGCAGCATCGACGGCTTGTGGCTCACCATGCCGGAGGACTGCCCGCCGCCCGGGCGCGGCGGCGCGCGCCCGACGTCGACGCCGAGCGCTGCCGCGATGGCGCGGCCCTCGGCCGCGACGCGCACGGCGAGCCGGTTGAGCTCCGCGTCGCCGCGCAGCTCGGCGAGGTTCGCGCCGGTGAGCGTGCAAAGCGCCGAGGAGCCCAGGTTCTGCAGCAGCTTCGCCCAGATCGAGCAGCGGATGTCGGCGCTCGGCGGCGAGCTCAGCCCGCAGCGCTCCAGCGCGCGCCGCAGCGCCTCGAGGCGAGGGCTTTCGCCGAGGGCCGCTTCGCCCACCACCAGCATGTTGTTCCCGGGCACGTTGTTCTTGATCACGCCGGGCGCGACGATCTCGTTGGCGGAATAGGCGACGCCGCCGAGCACGCGCTCGGGCGCGACGGCGCGCGCGAGCCTGCCGCCGGGGTCGAGAAACGCGAGCTCGCGCGCGTACCACCACGGAATGCCGTTCTGCACGAACACCACCGCAGTGTCGCGGCCGAGGAGCGGCGCGCACCCCTCGGCAAACGCCTCGAGCATGTTCGCCTTCAGCGTGACCAGGACGAAATCCTGGCGGCCGAGCGCCGCGGCGCGGTCGCTCGCCTGCACTTTTCCGACGATGGTTTGCGTCCCGTGCAGTAGCCGCACACCGTTGCTCTGCATGGCCTGCAGATGGGCGCCGCGCGCCACCACGCTCACCTCCTCGCCGGCCGCCGCCAGCCGCGCCGCGAGGTGCCCGCCGACCGCGCCGCCGCCGAAGATGCAAAGTCTCATGCGGGTTATGATCTCACGATGAAACTCTGCCGATTCGACGACGACCGGCTGGGCGTGGTGCGGGAAGACGGCGTGCACGACGTCACCGGCGTGCTCTCGCGCCTGCCGGCGCTCGCCTATCCGATGCCGCGTCACGACCCGCTGATCGCGAGCTTGAAGACGTTGCGGCCCGCCATCGAAACGGCCGCCCGGCAGTCGAAGGCCGTCCCGATTGCGTCCGTGAAGCTGCTCGCGCCGGTGGCGAACCCCGGCAAGATCATCGCCGCGCCGGTGAACTACAAGAAGCACCTCCAGGAGGCGCTCGCCGACAAGGGCATCCACCACGGCAACCTGGTGGCCGAGATTCACAAGGTGGGGATGTTCCTCAAGGCGACGAGCTCGGTGGTCGGCCCCGGAGAAGGCGTGCAGCTCATCCACCTCGATCGAAGAAACGACCACGAGGTGGAGCTCGCGGTGGTGATCGGCACCCGCGTGCGCAACATCCAGCCCGCCGAGGCGCCCGCGGCGATCGCGGGGTACTGCATCGGGCTCGACATGACGATTCGCGGCCCCGAGGAGCGCAGCTTCCGCAAGTCGCCGGACTCCTACTGCGTGCTCGGCCCCTGGCTCGCCACCGCCGACGAGGTGCCCGATCCGGGCGCGCTGTCGATCTCGATCTCGGTGAACGGCGAAACGCGACAGGACGCGCACACGAGCGACCTCATCGTAGGCGTGCCGGAACTGGTGGCCTGGGCGTCCACCTTCTACACGCTGCATCCCGGGGACGTGCTGCTCACCGGCACGCCGCAGGGCGTCGGCCCGGTGCGCCCGGGCGACGTGATGGAGGCGAAGCTCGAGCGCGTCGGCTCGATGCGCGTCGCGGTGTCCGCCGCCTGAAGCGAACAGGCCGCCCCCTGCCGGAGGGCGGCCTGCCGGCGGTGCCTGCGTTACTTCGGCTGTTCTTGCGTCGGGGACGAGCTCGTGCCAGCGCCCGCGCCGGCCGAACCGGCTTTCCGCTCCTCGTCGGGAGCCGAAGGCGTCACGGTCGAGCCGGAGCCGGACATCGAGCCGGAGCCGGACGCCGCGCCGGACGAAGGCGGCGGCGAGGAGGGCGTCGTCGCCGTCGAGCCCGAGGTCGAGCCGGCGCCCGAAGGGGCGGTGGTGGTATCGCTTGCGTTGTCGCCGCAAGCGGTCAGAACGCTGGCGCCGAACGCCAGGGAAACTGCCATTGCCAGTGTCGAGAGTCTCATGTGTCCTCCATGGTTGGGGTACCCGGCTAAGAGCAAGGAGCGGGCCTGCTAGCCGCCTTGCGACTTCTCCCTGGCGTCGTGGCGCGGAGTGGAATGGTCATTGGCGTCGCCCGGATCCGGCTTGTCCTCGGCACTGGCGCTGGCGCCGGCCGAAGCCGAAGGCGGCGGCGCGATGCGCTCGGCGGGAGGCGGCGTAGTGGAGCGCACCTGCGGCTGCGGCGGTGCGACGGGATCGGGCGTGGGTGCGCGATCGCACCCGGCGGCAAGCGCGGCCGCAGCGGCGAGCGCAACGATTCCAAGCTTCATGTCATGGCTCCGTAGTGATGGTGAAAGGAAGGACTGCAAGCGCAATACCTGCCCTGGGTGTCGCCGGAACCGGACGCATCGGCGTTAAGATGAATGCATGGCGAGACTTCTCCCCACCACCGTGATCGGCAGCTATCCGCAGCCCGACTGGCTCATCGACCGCGCCAAGCTCGGCGCCAAGGTGCCGCGCGTGCGCGTCCCCGAGATGTGGCGGGTCGACCCGGCCTTCCTCGAGCAGGCCCAGGACGACGCGACGCTGCTCGCCATCTCCGACATGGAGCGCGCCGGCATCGACATCATCACCGACGGCGAGATGCGCCGCGAGAGCTACTCCAACCGCTTCTCGACCGCGCTCGAAGGCGTCGATCTCGAGCGCCCCGGAAGCACCATCAACCGCAGCGGCGTGCCGATCCCGGTGCCGCGCATCGCCGGGCCGATCCGCCGCCGCGGCCCGGTCGAGGCGCGCGACGTCGCGTTCCTGCGGGCGAATACCTCCCGGGCGATCAAGATCACCCTGCCCGGCCCGTTCACGATGGCGCAGCAGGCGCAGGACGACTATTACCGCGACGAGGAGGCGCTGGCGCTCGCCTTCGCCGCCGCGGTGAACGAGGAGCTGCGCGATCTCAAGGCCGCGGGCGCCGACGTGGTGCAGCTCGACGAGCCCTGGCTGCAGGCGCGCCCCGAGCGCGCGGCCCGCTACGGCGTGAAGGCCATCAACCGCGCGCTGCAGGGCATTCCCGGGACCACCGTGGTGCACCTGTGCTTCGGCTACGCCGCCGCGGTGAAGGACAAGCCGAGCGGCTACTCCTTCCTGCCGCAGCTCGCCGACTCGAGCGCCTCGCAGATCTCGATCGAGGCGGCACAGCCGCGGCTCGACCTCGGCGTGCTCAAGGAGCTCGCCGGCAAGACCGTGATGCTCGGCGTGCTCGACCTCGGAAGCGATGCCGTCGAGAGCGCCGACGAAGTCGCGCGCCGCATCCGGGAAGGCCTGAAGCAGGTGCCGGCGGAGCGGCTCGTCGCGGCGCCCGACTGCGGCATGAAGTATTTGAGCCGCGAAGCCGCCTTCGCCAAGCTGCAGGCGCTCGCCGCGGGCGCGGCGACGGTGCGCCGGGAGCTCAGCGGCGCGGCCTGAGCACGATCTTGGCGAGCGGCTCGTAGCCCTTCTCGCGCGCCGCCGAGACGCATTCGTAGAACAGCTGGTATTCCTTCTTCGACTCGCTCACCACGCGGCCGTCCGGATCGACGTGGCGCCACTTCCAGCGGAACGAGCTTTTGTACGGGACGTGATAGATCTCGCAAGGCTTCATCTGACCCCTCCAGATAGAGGAGTCCTTTATACGCGCAATCGCGCGCCGCTCTGCGTGGCGAACCCCTGATTCGCAGGTCAAGCAAACCGGGACAGCGGCGCGCGCCATCGCGGCGTCGCGGAAAGAAGACGTCGGGAGTCCGCCCACGCCGTGTAGCATGCCGGGATGAAAATCGCTTCCATCGACACGCACCTGCTCGCAGTGCCGACGCCCAAACCCATGGCGCTGCAGTACCCGCAGCACAAGATCGTGGTCGCGGAGATCGCCACCGACCAGGGCCTGACGGGCACCGGCTACAGTCTGGTATTCAACGGCGGCGGCGCCGAGGCGGTGCACGCCTACCTCGAGACCCGGCTCAAGCCGGCGCTGCTCGGCGAGGATGCGCTGTTCGTCGAGCGGCTGTGGGAGAAGATGTTCCGCGCCGATATGGGCATCAAGAAGCAGGGGATCGCAGGCTATGCGCTCTCGGCGCTCGACATCGGGCTGTGGGACATCGCCGGCAAGGCCGCCAAGCTGCCGCTCTTTAAGCTCTGGGGCGCGCACGCCGATCGCATCCCCGCCTACGGCAGCGGCGGCTGGGCCAAGTACAGCGAGGCGGACCTGATCGGCGAGGCCGAGAAGTACGCCGCGATGGGCTGCCGCCATTACAAGATGAAGATCCACCACCCCGACCCGAAGCTGAACCGCAAGCGCGTCGAGACGGTGCTGAAGGCGCTCGGCGGAAGCGTGCGCATGATGGTCGACGTCAACCAGCGCCTCGACGTGCAAGGCAACATCGAGCAGGCCGCGGCGCTGGAGGACCTGGACCTCGTCTGGTACGAGGAGCCGGTGCTCGCCGACGACATCGCCGCCTGCGCCGAGGTCGCCGCGAGCATCGGGATCCCGGTGGCCACCGGCGAAAACAATTACACGCGCTACGAGTTCCGCGATCTCATCGAGCGCCGCGCGGCGCGCTACCTGATGCCCGACGTGTGCCGCGCGGGAGGCTTCTCCGAGACGCTCAAGATCGGCCGCCTCGCCGCCGCGCACCAGGTGGCGCTCTCGCCGCACCTGATCCACGAGATCTCGATCCACGTCGTGGGCGCGCTGCCCAACGGCTTCCTGGTCGAGTTCATGGACTGGGCGCCCGCCGATCTCTTCGAGGAGCTGCCGCCGCTCCAGGACGGCCATCTGCGCATCCCCGAGCGCCCGGGGCACGGCATCGCGTTCACGCGCAAGGCGCTCGAGAAATACCGCTGCTAGCCGGGCATGCGGCTTGCGGCGCTCCCGGCATGCGCAGCTTGCGGTTTCTTTCTCTGTCGATGTTGATCTCGCTCGCGTTCGGAGCGTCTGGCGCGGACGACGCCCGCTATATCGAGCTCGATGCCAATACCCGCATCAAGCTTCCGGCGGCGCCGCCGACCGCGCCGGAGCGCGAAGGCAGCGCGGCGGCGGGCGGCAGCGCGCAGCCCGAGGACTGGGAGCGGGCCGAAAGGAACGAGGCGCGCGGCCGGCGCACAGCGCCAGATGACGGTCGGACCGCTCCTGCCCCGCCTCGCGTACCGCCTCCGCCGGCGCCGGCGACACCGCCCGACTCAGGAGTGCCGCCGGTGATGGGCGATGTTATGTAGCTGCATCGCCGTCGTCGGAATTCGATCGCTCGAGCGGAAGGCATGGAACAAGGCGACTTCCAGCTGGGCGGCGTCAACGGGCACCGTCTGAAGCGAGCGCCATCGCGTCCAGTGGTGCGCCTCGAAGCCGCGCACCGCTTCGGCGAGCGCTTCGGATCGGCGCCAGGGCGATAGATCTCCGGCGACAAGCTTCCAGGCCCGCCGCAGCCAGTAGTCGCGACACGCGCGGCGCAGCGCCCCGTCCTTCCAGGGAAGCCTCAGGCAGCGCTCGAGCGGGATGGTGCCGCCGCTCGCCAGGAATGCGCTGAATCCCTTGCTGAGCCAGTCGAGGTCCTGCGCTTCGATCTGGCCGCCCGCGACGCGCTGGGCGCGCTCGAGCTCCACCTGCAACAGCGGGCGCGCGTCCGGATCGGACGCCGCCGCCTCGAATGTAACCGTCGCGGACTCGTTAAGCATGCCCCCCCTCCTCTCCAGCACCGCGCTACTTGGCTAGGATCTCCTGCCCTTTCGCATGGCTGAGCGCGACGTGCGAGGCCTCGCGATCGGGTGAGTAGATATCGTTGATGTTCCAGTGCCCTCCCGTGGGTACCGGCTCGTTCAGCATCGCAACATCGATGACGAACGGCCGGCCGGCGGCGATTGCGCGCTCGAGGGCGGGCTTGAATTCCTCTGCCGAGCGGATCTGCACCCCCTCGGCGCCGTACGCCCGCGCGATGGCGGCGAAGTCCGGCGAATAGGGCTCTCCCCCACGGCGGAATACGCAGCCGAAGGCGGTGCCGTAGTGGGCCATCTCCAGGCCGGCGATGGTGCCGTAGGCGTAATTGTTCATCACCACCCACACCACCGCTATGTTCTCTTCGACCGCGGTCGCCAGCATGGCCGGGTTCTGGCCGAAGCCGCCGTCTCCGACCAGGGCGACGACCACCTTATCCGGGCAGGCGAGCTTCGCGCCCAGGGCCGCAGGCGCGCCAAACCCCATGGTCGCGTAGCCGCCCGGCGTCAGTATGCTTCCCGGCGTATACACCGGAAACTGCTGTCCCACCCCGTTCTTGTTCCAGCCGACGTCGGTGGTGATGATCGCGTCTCGGGGCAGAGCTTCGCGCACCGCGTTCAGAATGCGCTCCGGCCGCATCGGGTAGGACGCGCTGGCGACGTGCTTCTCGTTCGCGCGCGCGAACTCCGCGCGATAGCTCGCGATCTCCGTCGCCAGTGGCGCGTTCTTCCTGGCTTCGGGGTAGAGACGCTTCGCCGCGCGGACCAGCGAGCCGAGCGCCTGCTTCAGATCCGCGACCGCGCCGATCTCCACCGGGAAGTTGCGGCCGATCTCGGCCGGATCGATGTCGATCTGGATCAGCCGGGTGGGCGGCATCCTGAAGGTGTGGCGCGGATCCCAGGAGCTGCAGTCGGCCTCGGCGAAGCGCGTTCCGAGTGCGAGCACGTAGTCGGCCTCGCGGCATTTGCCGTTGATGAACTTGGTGCCCCAGAAGCCGGTCATGCCGAGCGTCAGGGGATGGTCGTCGGGCAGCGCGCCCTTGCCCATCAGGCTGTGGGCGACCGGGATCGCGAGCTGATCGACGAGCTGGCGCAGCTCCCCGGCCGCGTCGGCGAGGATCACGCCGCCGCCGGCGTAGATGAGCGGCCTGCTCGCCTGCGCCAGCTTCAGCACGATGGTCGCCGCGGTTTCCTCGTCGAGCGAAGGCTTGTGCAGCTTCTTCGTGTTGTGGCGCAGGCGCTCGAACAGCGCGACGTCGATTTCCTTCGAGAAGATGTCCATCGGCACCGACACCAGCACCGCGCCCGGACGCCCGCTTTGCGCGAGGCTGAACGCCTTCTCGACGATCTCGGGGAACAGGTCGGGGCGCTCGACGCGCCAGGCGCGCTTCACGAACGGCCGGTAGATCTCCCACTGCGCCGCGTCGGCGTGCAGGTTGACCTCCTGGTGCGGGTGCTTCCCGTAATAGTGGCTCGGCACATCGCCCGCGATCACCACCAGCGGGATGGAATCCAGCGCGGCGTTCGCGACGCCGGTGGAAGCGTTGGTGAGCCCCGGTCCGAGATGCGATAGCACGACCGCCGTCTGGCGCTTGGCGCGCGCATACCCGTCCGCGGCGTGCGCGGCGACCTGCTCGTGCCGCGTGTTGATGAACTTGATCCGGCTCTTCGACAGCTCGGCGAGGACCGCTATGTTGGTATGCCCGCAAAGCCCGAAAACATACTCGACGCCGCGCTCCTCGAGGTATCTCACCAGCTGCCTGGAAATCAGTTCTTTCATCTCTCCTCCTCGAGCTGTTTGGCGTCGGCGCGTCCGGCATGCAACCGCCGGTGCGCCGGTCCGACATACTTGAAAGGAATCTCGGGCGGCATGGGTCCCTTGATGCGTTCGCCCTGCTGCATCTGCTCCCACGCATGAGCCAGAATGCCGACCGAGCGCGAGAGGATGAACAGGCCACGGCCGAGCGCCGGGGCGAATCCCAGCTCGCAGTATATGACTGCGGTCGCGGCGTCGATGTTCATCGGCAGTCGCAGCCCCTTGCGCCGCTGCAGCGAATTCTCGATTGACATTGCGATTCCGGGGAAGCGGCCGCTTACCGTGCCCCGGCGTTGCGCATCGCGCACCAGCGCGAGCAGCTTCCCTGCGCGCGGATCGACGGCGTGGAATCGGTGGCCGAAGCCCGGGATGATCCTGCCGTTTTCCGCGATGAAACGATCGAGCTCCTCCTCGACCGCCGCTTCCGGGTCCGCGCCGCTTTCCGTGCGCGCGGCGACGGCCGACATCAACGCCATGCACTGCTGGCCGGCGCCGCCGTGAACGTCGTCGAGCGCGTTGATCGCCGAAGCCATGGCGCCGTTGACGCCCAGCCCGCAGCTCACGGCCATGCGGGAGATGGCGATCGACGGTGCATGCGGGCCATGATCGACGGCGGACACCAGCGCCGCCTCGAGCAATGCCGCCTGCTCCCGGGAGGGAAGCTCTCCGCGCAGCACGAGCCAGATCATCTGCGGAAAGCTGACCGCCCCGATCAGATCCTCGATCGGGTAGCCGCGCATCTCGATCTTCCCGGGCCGGATATCGATGATCGCGGTCGACCACCACGCCTGTGCGTCCTGCAGCAGCTGCTCGGGGGCCTTCGCGCTCATACGACGCCCGTGCTTCTCAGGTGATCGATCTCGCCATCGGAATAGCCGAGCGACCTCAGCAATTCCGTCGTGTGCTCGCCGAGCCGGGGCGGCGGCGCCGCCAGGCTCTGGTCAGCGCCCGACACTTTGAATCCCCTGCCCGCCACCGTGACTGTCCGGCCGACCCCCGGAACGTTGCTGAATGTCTGCAGCAGCTCGCGGTGGCGTACCTGAGGGCTGTCGAGAGCCTCGGCGACCGTGAGGACCCGGCCGGCCGGGATCCCGATGCGATTCAGGCTCTTCTCCCACTCCGCGGCCGGCTTGCGCTGCAGGGCGGCCTCGAGCTCCGCGGTCAGCGCCGCTCGATTCCGCTTGCGGCTTTCGCGGTCGGCGAAGCGCGCGTCGGCAGCCAGTTCCTCGCGTCCGATGACCTTCACCAGCGCCTCGAACTGCTCCTGCTTGTTCGCCGCGATGTTGAGCAGGCCGGCGCCGGTCCTGAAGGTCCCCGAGGGCGCCGCAGTGACGTTGTCGTTTCCGCAGGCGCGCGGCTCCAGTCCTGCGATGAGGAAGTTGGACACCGCCCATCCCATCGTGATCAACGCGCAATCGAGCATCGAGACGTCGATGAACGCCCCCTCGCCGGTCCTGACCCGTCGCACCATTGCGGCGGCGACGGCAAACGCCGCGGTAAGGCCCCCGATGGTGTCCGCCACCGGATAGCCGGCCCGCAGCGGCGCACTGCGCTCGTCGCCGGTCACGCTCATCATGCCCGACAAGCCCTGGATGATCTGGTCGTAGGCCGGCGCATCCTTCATCGGCCCGTCCTGGCCGAAGCCCGAGATCGCGCAGTAGACCAGTGCGGGATTGAGGCCTCGCAGGCTCTCGTAGCCGACGCCGAGACGGTCCATCACGCCGGGACGGAAATTTTCCACCAGCACGTCAGCGGTCCTCACCAGACGGCGCAGAACCCCCTTGCCGGCGTGCGACTTCAGGTCGATGGTCAGCGATTTCTTGCCGGCGTTCTGGGCCAGAAAGGACGCGCCCATCAGCTCTGAATTCAGCGTCGCGTCTGCGCCCAGCTGGCGCGCAAGATCGCCCGTCTTCGGTATTTCGACCTTGATGACTTCCGCGCCAAGCAGCCCCAGCTGGTAGGCGCAGAAAGGGCCTGCCAGCACATTGGTGAGATCGAGCACCCGGATTCCGGCGAGCACCTCGCTCGCCGCCGCGTCCCTGCCGGCGGCGCCTGCCCGGGAAACCGCCCTTCCGTGTCTTGTCGGAGCGTTCAACGGCGAATGAACGGGTTGGGAACGTCGAGGTTGGTGGAAATCCAGACGCACTTGGTTTGCAGGTATTCCTTGATGGCCTCGGTTCCGGATTCGCGTCCGATGCCGGAATTCTTGTAGCCGCCAAACGGCGAGGTGAAACTGGTCGCGCGGTAGTTGTTCACCCATACCGTGCCTGCCTTCAGCTTCCCCGTGAGGAGCATCGCGCGGTGCAGACTGCGCGTCCAGACCGCCGCGGCGAGACCGTAGGCAACGTCGTTGCCGATGCGAACGGCGTCTGCCTCGTCCTCGAACGGTATCACCGCCAGCACCGG
>DATKAX010000236.1:0-3749 GCA_035514595.1 Burkholderiales bacterium | reverse complement strand
AGCGTGAGCAGCAGCCCGCCCGAGGCGCCGGCGGTGACCACCACGCGCGCAGGGTCCAGCGGCAGCCCGAAGCGCTGCCCGTAGTGGGCGGCGATCGCCTCGCGCAGCGCCGGCAGGCCGAGCGCGGCAGTGTAGGCGGTGCGCCCGTCGCGCAGCGCACGCACGCCGGCTTCGACCACCGCTTCGGGCGCCGTGAAATCGGGTTCGCCGATCTCCATGTGCACCACGCGGCGGCCAGCCGCCTCGAGCGCGTGCGCGCGAGCCAGCACGTCCATGACCCGGAAGGGCTCGATTTGCGCGGCGCGGCGCGCCGCCAGGATGCGGGAGGGGTTCAGGGCCGGCGCCGGTCGAAGCGGGGAATTATACGGACGGGTTGCTATAATTTTTCCCCGGGTCGAGGAGAACGATGTGGATGAGCAGTTGAAGCAGAACGCCCTCGAGTACCACCGCTTGCCGCGCCCCGGCAAGATCTCGATCCTCCCCACCAAGCAGCTCATCAACCAGCGCGACCTGGCGCTGGCCTACTCGCCCGGCGTGGCCGCGGCCTGCGAGGAGATCGTGCGCGATCCCGCGCAGGCGGTGCACCTGACCTCGCGCGCCAACCTCATCGCGGTGATCACCAACGGCACCGCGGTGCTCGGGCTGGGCGCCATCGGTCCACTCGCCGCCAAGCCGGTGATGGAAGGCAAGTCGGTGCTGTTCAAGAAATTTGCCGGCATCGACTGCTTCGACATCGAGATCGACGAGCGCGACCCGCGGAAGCTGGTCGACATCGTCGCCAGCCTCGAGCCGACCTTCGGCGGCATCAACCTCGAGGACATCAAGGCGCCGGAGTGCTTCATCGTCGAGCGCAAGCTGCGTGCACGCATGAAGATCCCGGTGTTCCACGACGACCAGCACGGCACCGCCATTACCGTGGGCGCGGCGATCCTGAACGGGCTCAAGGTGGTCGGCAAGGCGCTCGCGCAGGCCAAGCTGGTGACCTCGGGGGCCGGCGCGGCCGCGCTCGCCTGCTTGGAGCTGCTGGTGAAGATGGGCCTGCGAATGGAGAACATCACCGTCACCGACATCAAGGGCGTGGTCTACCGCGGTCGCAAGGAGGAGATGGACGAGGACAAGGCGCGCTATGCGCGCGACACGAAGGCGCGCACGCTCGACGAAGTGATCGGCGGCGCCGACGTGTTCCTGGGCCTGTCGGCGGGCGGGGTGCTCAAGCCCGCAATGGTGAAGAAGATGGCCGAGCGGCCGCTGATTCTCGCGCTCGCCAATCCCGAGCCGGAGATCCGGCCGGAGCTGGCGCGGCAGGCGCGGCCCGACTGCGTCATCGCCACCGGGCGCTCCGATTACCCGAACCAGGTGAACAATGTCCTGTGCTTCCCGTTCGTGTTCCGCGGCGCGCTGGACGTCGGCGCCACCACCATCACCACGCAGATGGAGCTGGCCGCGGTGCGCGCCATCGCCGAGCTGGCGCAGGCCGAGACTTCCGAGCAGGTGGCGCTCGCCTACGGCATCGAGGCGATCAGCTTCGGGCCGGAGTACCTGATCCCGCGGCCGTTCGACCCGCGCCTGATCGCGCGCGTGGCGCCCGCGGTGGCGCAGGCGGCAATGGACTCCGGCGTGGCGACGCGCCCGATCGAGGATCTCGCCGCCTACCGCGAGTCGCTGTCGCAGTTCGTGTACCACTCGGGCCTGATCATGAAGCCGCTGTTCGCCGCGGCCAAAGCCGCGCCCAAGCGCGTGGTGTATGCCGAAGGCGAGGACGAGCGCGTGCTGCGCGCGGTGCAGATCGTGGTCGACGAGGGCCTCGCGCAGCCCACGCTGATCGGACGCCCGCAGGTCATCGAGCAGCGCGCCGAGCGCCTGGGCTTGCGCATTCGCCCGGGGCGGGAGTTCGATCTGGTCAACCCCGAGCTCGACCCGCGCTACCGGGATTACTGGAGCACCTACCACGCGCTCACCGAGCGAAAGGGCGTCTCGCCCGAGTACGCCAAGGTGGAGATGCGTCGCAGGAATACGCTCATCGGCGCCATGCTGATGCACAAGGGGGAAGCCGACGGCATGCTGTGCGGCACCTTCGGCACGCACGACCTGCACCTGCATTACGTCGACCAGGTGATCGGCCTGCTGCCCGGCATCCGGCACTACGCGGCGATGAACGCGCTGGTGATGCCCAACCGGACGGTGTTCATCTGCGATACCTATGTGACGCCCGACCCGGACGCCGAGCACATCGCCGAGATGACGATGCTGGCGGCCGACGAACTGAAGCGCTTCGGCCTCACGCCCAAGGTGGGCCTGCTGTCGGCCTCCAACTTCGGTTCGTTGGACCTGCCCTCGGCGCGCAAGATGCAGCGTGCCCTCGCCCTGCTGCGGGAGCGCGCCCCGGAGCTGGAGGTCGAAGGCGAGATGCACGGCGATGCCGCGCTGTCCGAGGAGATCCGCCTGAAACTGTTTCCCAACTCGCGCCTGCGCGGTCCGGCGAACCTGCTCATCATGCCGACGCTGGACGCGGCCAACATCGCCTTCAACCTGCTCAAGACCGCCGCCGGCGATGGCGTCACCATCGGGCCGATCCTGCTCGGCGCGGCGCGCGCCGTGCACATCCTCACGCCGTCGGCCACGGTGCGGCGCATCGTCAACATGACCGCGCTCACCGTGGTGGACGTCAACGCGCCGCGCTCGGGCGTGGAGCCGAGCCTGTTCTAGGCGCCATGAAGCCGCGTGCCGGCCTGGTGCTGACGGGGGGCGGGGCGCGCGCGGCCTATCAGGTGGGCGTGCTGAAGGCGGTGCGCGATATCCTCGGCAACCCGGCGCGCAATCCGTTCCCGATCCTTTGCGGCACCTCCGCCGGCGCGATCAACGCCGCGACCCTCGCAGTGCATGCCGACGACTACAGCCGCGCGGTGGCCGAGCTGCTCGAGGTCTGGGAGCACATGCGCTGCGATCACGTGTATCGCACCGATTTTCCCCGCATCATGAAAAGCGGGGCGCGCTGGCTGCTGTCGATGATGCTCGTGTCGCGCAGCAACCCGGTGTCCCTGCTGGACAACGCGCCGCTGCGCCGGATGCTGGAAAAGGGGCTGGCCTTCGAGCGCATCCAGCAGCACATCGACGCCGGCGCGCTGTACGCGGTCTGCGTCACCGCATCCGGTTACACCAGCGGGCAGAGCGTGTCGTTCTTCCAGGGGGGCTCGGGCCAGGAAGGCTGGGAGCGCAACCAGCGGATCGGCGCGGCGGTGGTGCTGCAGCACGAGTACCTGCTCGCCTCGTCCGCGCTGCCGTTCATCTTCCCGGCGGTCAAGTTGCATCGCGAATACTTCGGCGACGGCTCGATGCGCCAGATCGCGCCGGTGAGCCCGGCGCTGCACCTGGGCGCGGACCGCGTGCTGATCGTCGGCACCGGCCGCCAGACGCTGGAGCAGGCGCGCGAGCGCTCCAACATCTATCCGTCCCTCGCGCAGATCGCCGGGCATGCGCTCAATTCCATTTTCCTGGACAGCCTGGCGGTGGATATCGAGCGGCTGGAGCGCATCAACCGCACGGTGAGCCTGGTCCCGCCGGAGCGGCTGGAGGGCGCCAAGCTGCGGCTGCGGCCGGTGAAAGTGCTGTTCATCACCCCGTCGCAGCCCATCGAGCGCATCGCGGCGCGCTTCATCCATGACCTGCCCCGCAGCGTGCGCTTTCTCCTGCGGCCGACCGGGGCGCTGGCGCGCTCGGGGTCGAACCTCGCGAGCTACCTCCTGTTCGAG
>DATKAX010000235.1:0-2350 GCA_035514595.1 Burkholderiales bacterium | reverse complement strand
CTGGTGCTCAACCAGTACAAGGCGTGGCAGGCGCAGGGCGAGGAGATCGAGGTCTGCGCCTTCGGCAACAAGGGCCTGGGCTTCATGCAGCGCCTGGGAGCCAGCATCGTGTCGCAGGTGACTCAGCTCGGCGACCGGCCGCAGATGGACAAGCTGATCGGCGCGGTCAAGGTGATGCTCGACGGCTACACCTCGGATCGCTTCGACCGGCTGATGCTCGCCTACAACCGCTTCGTCAACACCATGAAGCAGGAGCCGGTGATCGAGCAGCTGCTGCCGCTCGCGGGCGAGCGCCTGGGCGCGCCCGAGACGGTCTGGGACTACATCTACGAGCCCGAGGCGCGTGCGGTGCTGGACCAGGTGATGACCCGCTACATCGAGGCGATCATCTTCCAGGCGATCGCGGAGAACATGGCCTCGGAGCAGTCCGCGCGCATGGTCGCGATGAAGGCGGCTTCCGACAACGCGGGCACCCTGATCGACGAGCTGACGCTGATCTACAACAAGAGCCGTCAGGCCGCGATTACCAAGGAGCTTTCAGAGATCGTCGGCGGCGCAGCCGCCGTTTAAGCTAGGAAAGAGCACATGGCACACGCACAAGGCAGCATTGTCCAGTCCATCGGCGCGGTGATCGACATCGAGTTCCCGCGCGAGGACATGCCCAGGATCTACGATGCCCTGATCCTCGAGGACACGGGCGAACAGGGGCTCGAGGAGAAGGGCCTCACCTTCGAGGTCGAGCAGCAGCTGGGCGACGGCGTGGTGCGCTGCATCGCGCTCGGTTCCTCCGACGGCCTGCGCCGCGGCATGAAAGTGAACAACACCGGCGCGCCAATCTCGGTGCCGGTGGGCAAGGGCACGCTCGGCCGGATCATGGACGTGCTCGGGCGGCCGATCGACGAGGCGGGCCCGATCCAGACCGAGGAGCGGCGCTCGATCCACCAGATCGCGCCCAAATTCGACGAGCTCTCCCCTTCGGTGGAGCTGCTCGAGACCGGCATCAAGGTGATCGATCTCATCTGCCCGTTCGCCAAGGGCGGCAAGATCGGCCTGTTCGGCGGCGCCGGGGTCGGCAAGACCGTCAACATGCTCGAGCTCATCAACAACATCGCCACCCAGCACTCGGGCCTGTCGGTGTTCGCCGGCGTGGGCGAGCGCACGCGCGAGGGCAACGACTTCTACCACGAGATGATCGAGGCCGAGGTGATCAACCTGAAGAACATCACGGAGTCCAAGGTCGCCATGGTGTTCGGCCAGATGAACGAGCCGCCGGGCAACAGGCTCCGGGTGGGCCTGTCCGGCCTGACGATGGCCGAGTACTTCCGCGACGAGGGCCGCGACGTGCTGATGTTCATCGACAACATCTACCGTTTCACGCTCGCCGGAACCGAAGTCTCGGCGCTTCTCGGCCGCATGCCTTCCGCGGTCGGCTACCAGCCGACGCTCGCGGAGGAGATGGGGAGGCTGCAGGAGCGCATCACCTCCACCAAGACCGGCTCGATCACGTCCATCCAAGCGGTGTACGTGCCCGCGGACGACCTGACCGATCCGTCGCCGGCGACCACCTTCGGCCACCTCGATGCGACCGTGGTGCTCTCGCGCGACATCGCCTCGCTCGGCATCTATCCGGCGGTCGACCCGCTCGACTCCACCTCGCGCCAGGTCGATCCGCACACCATCGGGGAGGAGCACTACAACACCACGCGCGCCGTGCAGGCAACGCTGCAGCGCTACAAGGAGCTGCGCGACATCATCGCGATTCTGGGCATGGACGAGCTCTCGCCCGAGGACAAGCTCGCCGTGTCGCGCGCGCGCAAGATCCAGCGGTTTCTGTCGCAGCCGTTCACCGTGGCGCGCAACTTCACCGGGCAGGAAGGCAAGTACGTTCCGCTCAAGGACACGATCAAGGGCTTCAAGATGATCGTCGAGGGCGAGTGCGACGCGCTGCCCGAGCAGGCGTTCTACATGGTCGGGGCGATCGAGGAAGCGTTCGAGAAGGCGAAGACGCTCCAGTAATGGCCAACACCATCCACGTCGACGTGGTGAGCGCCGAGGAGGCGATCTACTCCGGTGAGGCCGAGTTCGTGGTGCTGCCCGGCGAAGCGGGCGAGCTCGGCATCTATCCGCGCCACACCCCGCTCATCACGCGGATCAAACCCGGCGCGGTGCGCATCACCCCGGCCGGCGGCGGCGAGGAGCAGCTGATCTTCGTCGCCGGCGGCATCCTGGAAGTGCAGCCGAACGTGATCACGGTGCTCGCAGACACCGCCATCCGCGGCGCGGACCTCGACGAGGCGAAGGCGAACGAGGCTCTCAAGAAGGCCGAGGAAGCGCGCGCCAAGGCGCAGGA
>DATKAX010000234.1:0-2637 GCA_035514595.1 Burkholderiales bacterium | reverse complement strand
TGGCGCCTGGCCGAGGAGCACCCGGCGAAGCTCGCGCTGCTGGTGTTTTATTGCGGGGCGCACTGCCCGATCTGCCGCAAGTGGATCGGCAAGCTCGAGCGCCTGCTGCCGCACTTCGTCGAGCACGGCGTGAGCGTGATCGCGCTCTCCTGCGACGAGCGCGAGGCGGCCGAGCGCTCGAAGCGCGAGTGGAAGCTCGGCACGCTGCGCGTCGGCTACGGCATCGAGCCCGAGGACGCCCGCAAGGCGGGGCTCTACATCAGCGAGGACGACAAAGGCGCGCTGCGCGTCGAGCCCGCCGTCCTGGTGGTGAAGCCCGAAGAGGGAACGCTGTACGCGGCGTGGGTGCAGTCGCAGCAGCACGCGCGGCCGCACTTCCCGGAAGTGCTCGCCGCGGTGGAGAGCATGCTCGCGCACGGGATGCCGCGGCCGCGGGGCGGGGCCTGAATGGCGATCCAGCTTTACGATCTCGCCGCGGCGGAGGACGACCGGCGCTTCTCGCCCTACTGCTGGCGCGTCAAGATGGCGCTCAAGCACAAGGGCCTGGAGGTCGAGACGATTCCCTGGCGCTTCACCGACAAGGCGGCGATCGCCTCGAGCGGCTCGAGCACGGTGCCGGTGCTGGTGGACGGCGGGCAGACGATCGCCGACTCCTGGCGCATCGCGCTGTATCTCGACGAAGCCTACCCGTCGCGCCCGGCGCTCTTCGGGGGCACGGAGTCGCAGGCGCTGTGCGAGTTCTTCGCCCAGTGGACGCAGCGCGCCGTGCACGCGGCGGTGCTCAAGGTGGTGGTGCTCGACCTCTTCGAGCGACTGCACGAGAAGGACCGCGCCTACTTCCGCGAGACGCGCGAGAAGCGTTTCGGCATGACGCTCGAGCAGTACGCCGCCGACCCCAAACAGGCGCTCGCCGCGCTGCGCGGCGCGCTCGAGCCGGTGCGGCCGGTGCTCGCGGCGAACACGTTCGTGTCGGGGAAAGGCCCCGGCTACGCCGACTACATCCTGTTCGGCGCCTTCCAGTGGGCGCGCGCGGTGTCGCCGACGCGGCTGCTCGAGCCCGACGACCCGCTCTTCGCCTGGCGCGAGCGCATGCTCGACCTGTGGGGCGGCTACGCCCGGCACGCGACGGGCTATCCGGTCTGGGCTTAGGCGGGGGGAGAGCGGGCGCGGCGTCATTCGTCGGCTTGCGCCAAAGCGGAGAACTTCTCGTAGACCCGGCATAGCGTCTGCAGGTCGCACAAGCGGCAGGTCGCGAGGTCGTTCTTGGGATCGACGCGCGCCTCGCCGGCGGCGAACGCCCGGCCGAGCGCCTCGGCCTCCTGCCTCCATGCGGCGAGCAGCGCCGGCCAGTCGCGCGCGCCCTTCACGTTGGGGATCATGCCCTCGGCGCGCGAGTAGCCCATGAACTTCATCGCGCCGGGCCGCACCGCGGCGAAGGCGACCGCGGCGATCTCCTCCGGCGCGCTCACCGCGTAGAGCGCGAGCTGCGGGTCGTCGGGGCGCGGCGGGTCCCACGCCTTGGGCGAGACGTTGCCGCCGGTCTTGTAGTCGATCAGCACATGGCCGCCGCGCGCCTTCTTCTCGACGAGCCGGTCCATGCGGTCGATGCGGCCGGAGAGCGACAGGCCGGCGATCGAGATCTCGCGCCGCTCCTCGAGGTGAAGCACCTCGAAAGGCGGACGCGACTTCTCCAGCTCGAGCCATTCGCGCGCGAGCTTCGCGAGGCGGCCGCGCTCGAGCTCGGCGAAGCGCCCTTCGAGCCCGAGCGTGCGAACCGCAGCATCGGCTGCGCGGGAGATGACCGGTTCGAGATCTCCCTTCAGGGAGGAGCTGCCCTTCAGTTGAGCCCAGATCTCCTTCATCAGCTCGTGCAGCAGCTTGCCGCGGTCGCGGGCGTCGGGGCCGGCGGCCGGCTCCTCGAGCGCCTGCGCGTGCAGGCGCCAGTGCGCGAAGGCGCGGAACGGGCACGCCGCCTGGTCGGCGAGCACCCGCGTGCCGCCGCGCACCGCTCCGGGAGCGACCCTAGGGCCTCGCTCGTCTTCCACGGAAGTCATTTCTCGATTGGAAAATATGAGGTCGCGGTAGCGCGGAAGCTCCGGCAGCGCGAGCGCGGATTCCTCGATCGCGAGGATCAGCGGGCTGGGCGCGAGCTCGCGGTCGGCTTCCTTCTTCGGATAGGAAAGGACCACTTCGGCCGCGGCGCCCAGCCACTCCTGGGTGAGGCGCCGGTCGAGCTCGAGCGAGCCTTCGGCGCTCGCCTGCGGGATGCCGGCCTGCTTCTGCAGCGCGACCGGGATGAAGGGGTTGGGGCGCGCGGCGAGCGGCCAGGCCTCGTCGGTGAGCCCGCTCACCCACAGGCAGTCGAAGCGCAGGCCCGCCGACTCGAGCACCCCGAGCACCTGGATCGGCGCTTCCGCGGACTCCGGCTGGAACAGCGTGTCGGCGCAAAGCCGCTCGAGGCAGGAGAACGCGTCGCCGAACGACATTTCCTTTGTCGTCCTTTCGAGCTTGGCGAACTCGCCCAGCGTCTCGTGCCACTTGGCGCGCGTCTGGAACTCGGCCGAGTCGAGCGTGCGCTCCCCCGGAAAGCCGGCCGCCTCCAGCACCGCCGAGAAATGCCGCGCCCATTCGCCGGCA
>DATKAX010000233.1:0-3219 GCA_035514595.1 Burkholderiales bacterium | reverse complement strand
CTGCGCCGGTCGTGCGCTGTTTCGCGCGCGTGGCCACCGCCGGACGCCGCGGAGCACCTGCCGGCTGCAGGCGACTTCGCCTCGCATGAAACGGCGGTGGTTTGCTTCGACGGCGGCGAGGTCGTAGAGGTAGTTCACCATTACGCCGAGCGATTCCGCGAGCCCCTTGTCCGATACGTCCGCGCCGACGTTTATTCGCTCGAGCCGCGCGCCGTTGTCGAGGTGGAAGCGCGCGACCGGGTCGCCGGTCTGAGTGGCGCCATAGCGGGTGAGGTACGTCGCGGCGCAGCCCGCCAGCATCGCCTCGTCCTCCCGCTCCAGCGTACCGGCCCGTATGGCCGCGTCGAGCCGCCCGAGATCCTCTCCGTGGCGCGCACGCATCGCCTCGGCTACTGCCTCGTCCCGCGCGGTCGCCAGCCACTTGCGCAATCCGGGCACGGGGGACAGGGTGCAGAAGCGCTTGAGCGAGGGCACTTCGCTCCGCAGCTTCTCGGCTACCCGCTTGATGAGGAAGTTCCCCAGCGACACGCCCTTCAGTCCCGGCTCGCAGTTGCTGATCGAGTAGAAGGCGGCCACGGTGGGCGGCTTGCCCACGCGCGGCACCGCACGCCTTTCTTCGATGAGGTGGGCGATCGAGCGCGGGAACATGCCAACGAGCGCCACTTCGACGAAGATCAGCGGCTCCTCCGGCAGCTGGGGATGGAAGAAAGCGAAACAGCGCCGGTCGGACCGCAGGCGGCGGCGCAGGTCGCTCCAATCGCGGATCGCGTGCACCGCCTCGTGGCGGATGATCTTCTCAAGCAGCGCGGCCGGCGAGCTCCAGTCCACCTGCCGCAGGTAGAGGAAGCCGGGATTGAACCACGACGAGAGCAGGTGGCTGAAGTCTGCATCGACCGTACGAAGCTCCGGGCGCTTGCGCAGGAGGCCCACCAGCGCGCGCCGCATCGCCACGACGGCAGCCACCCCGCCGCTCGACCGGTTGAGCCGCTTCAGCAGTACGCGTCGCGGCGGATAGACGGCCTTCTGCAGCTCGAGAATGTTTTCGCGCGACGACTTCGCGGTATACGCCCTCGCGGCCCGCAGGACGCGCTCCTTGTCGGGTGCCAGCGAGTCGAGGTACTCGAAGAACGCGAGGCGTGCGGCGTCGTCGAGCTCGTCCCAGAGGCGGATCACTTCGGTGGCGACGGCCTCGCCGTTGGACGTGCCTGCGTCCGACAGCAGCCTCTGGCAGCCGAGCTTGAGCTCCTTCAGGGCGACCGCGGCCCTCGCTTCCGTCGACCGGGTGAAGAGACCCCTGAACACCGGTGCGTTCTCCCTATTGCCATCCCTCGATGCATTCTGGCAGCGGGAGAGCCCGCCTGATAGCTGCTGACGTGCAAACTATTGTTCGGGAACCAAGTAGTCTGTCGCCATGGATTCGTTGATCGCGGCCGCCGCGCGCGCCCTCACCGCCGGCGACGCGATCGGCGCGCTCAAGCGGATCGCGCTGCGCGAGGACCCGCCGGCACTGGCGCTGCGCGGCATCGCCATGGCCCAGGTCGGCGAGTACCCGCGGGCGCGCAAGCTGCTACGGCGCGCAGCGCGCGGCTTCGGCGCGCACGAGGAGCTGGCGCGCGCTCGCTGTGTCGTCGCCGAGGCGGAGGTGGCGCTCGCCATGCGGGACCTCGGCGGATCGCCGCGCTTGCTGGAGGCTGCGTCGGCCACGCTCGAGGCGCACGCTGATCGCGCCAACACGCTGCAGGCGCGGCTGATCGCCGCGCGCCGGCTCCTGCTGCTCGGCCGCCTCGACGAGGCTGCGGCGGCGCTGGCGCGTCTCGATGCGCGCGGTCTGCCGCCGTCGCTGGCAGTGGTGGCCGAACTCATCGCGGCCGATCTGGCGCTGCGTTCGCTGCGCACCGGCCCGGCGCAGGCGGCGCTCGAGCGCGCGCACGAGGCGGCCGAGCGCGCACGCGTGCCGGCGCTCATGGCCGAGGTGGCGGAGGCGCGGGCTGCGCTCGTGCGTCCGGCCGCCCGGCGCCTGTTCGCCGGCGGCGAGCAGGCGCTGCGGCTCGACCAGGTCGCAGCGCTCTTGGCCTCGGGCGCACTGGTGGTCGACGCCTGCCGTCGGGGGCTACGCGTTGGCGCCGCGTGGCGGCCGCTGGCGCGCCGGCCGGTGCTGTTCGCGCTGGCGCGCGCGCTCGCCGAGGCGTGGCCTGGCGATGTCGATCGGGAAGCCTTGATCGCGTACGCGTTCCGCACCCGCCGCCCGAACGAGTCGCATCGAGCGCGCCTGCGGGTCGAGATCGGTCGCCTGCGCGCGCTCGTCGCAGCGCTGGCGCGCATCGAGGCCACCGCGCGAGGCTTCGCCCTCATTCCGCGCGGCGCGCGCGACGTAGTCGTGCTGGCCCCGCCGATCGACGGCGATCAGGCGTCGCTGATGGCGCTGCTCTCCGACGGCGCGGCGTGGTCGACCTCGGCCTTGGCACTGGCCTTGGGGGCCAGTCAGCGCACGGTCCAGCGC
Source organism: Burkholderiales bacterium (assembly GCA_035514595.1). GTDB lineage: Bacteria > Pseudomonadota > Gammaproteobacteria > Burkholderiales > SG8-39 > SCGC-AG-212-J23. The sequence continues at coordinate 719 of DATKAX010000233.1, read as the reverse complement.
GCGCTCGTCGAGCTCGAGGCCGCCGGACGCGTGCGCTCGATCGGGAGGGCGCGCTCGCGTCGCTGGCTGTCGCCGCCGCTCGCAGGATTCACGACGATCTTGTTACTCCCCGCTGCGCTCCCGCTCGCGTAGCTTTGTCTTGCCGCGCCGATTCGAGGCGCATCCCAAGGAGCCAGGAGATGAACCGCAAGACAGTTAAAGACCACCCCCAACCACCGGCCGAAGTACCGGCATATTCGGCAGAGATCGTGCGCGAGTACGGCCCGTTCGCCGGAGCCGGCGCTATAAACGGCGTGAGCTACGACGGCAGCCGCGTCTGGGCCGCCACCGGGGCCAGGCTGGTCGCCTTCGATCCCGCGAGCGGCGAGCCCACGCGCACGCTCGAGCGCGCCTGCGACGCCGGCACCGCCTTCGACGGCACGTACCTCTATCAGATCGCCGAGGCGCGCATCGACAAGATCGACCCCGCCACCGGCGACGTGGTGGCGTCGATCCCGGCGCCCGGCCACGGGCGGGACTCGGGGCTCGCCTGGGCCGAAGGCAGCCTGTGGGTAGGGCAGTACCGCGACCGAAAGATCCACCGGATCGATCCCGAGACCGGCGCGGTCATGCGCACGATCGAGACCAACCGCTTCGTCACCGGCGTGACCTGGGTCGACGGCGAGCTGTGGCACGGCACCTGGGAAGGGGACGAGAGCGATATCCGCCGCATCGACCCG
>DATKAX010000232.1:0-3757 GCA_035514595.1 Burkholderiales bacterium | reverse complement strand
CGCGCACGGTGTTCGTCAACTCGATGAGCGACCTGTTCCACGACGATATCCCGGATGCGTACATCGCGCGGGTCTTCGAGACCATGCGCGCCTGCCCGCAGCACACGTTCCAGGTACTGACGAAGCGCGCCGAGCGGCTGGAGGTGCTTGCGCCGAAGCTGCTTCCCTGGCCGCCGAACGTGTGGATCGGCGTAAGCGTCGAGGATGGCCGAGTGATCGGACGGATCGATGCGCTGCTGCGCATGCCCGCGAAAATCCGCTTCCTCTCTCTCGAGCCATTGATCGGGCCGCTCGACGATCTTGCGCTCGAGCAATGGGGCGGCGTGCGCAAGGACCTGACCGGCAGAAGCCTGAACGGAACCGTGTACGACGAGATGCCGGACCGAGCTCCTGTGCCATCCCCGATCGCTGCCTGAGCACGGAGAGGACGGGCCAGCCTGAAGTCTTGATACAGATCAAACCTGCGTGCGCGGGGCGCGGCTAACGTGAAGAGCATCGATCGCCCCCATGAGCCAGCGCGTTGTCCTCGATGTGAACGGCCGCAGCCGCGAGGAGCTGATCGATGACCATGAGCTGCTGATCGACTACCTGCGCGAGCGCCGCGGCCTCACCGGTGCGAAGCGCGGCTGCGACGGCGGCGAGTGCGGCGCTTGCGCGGTGCTCCTCGACGGCGAGCCGCGACTTTCCTGCCTGACGCTCGCGGCGAGCTGCGCCGGCCGCGCCGTCGAGACGATCGAGTCGCGACGGCTTCTCGGCGGCGGCGACGGGGGCTTGAGCGCGCTGCAGCGCGCGTTCCACGAGAAGCTCGGCGCGCAATGCGGCTACTGCACGCCCGGCATGATCATGGCCGCCGAGGCGCTGCTGCGCCGCCGGCCGCAGCCGAGCGAGCCCGAGATTCGCGAGGCGCTCTCCGGCAACCTGTGCCGCTGCACCGGCTACGTGAAGATCGTCGAAGCGGTCAAGGCGGCCGCGGCGGCGCCCGAGGTCGTCCGATGAGCGAGCGCATCGCCGGGCGCCCGACGCCGCTTTGCGACGGCGTCGAGAAGGTGACGGGCCGCGCCCGCTATACCGCTGACCTGCCCGCGGGCCACGCGCTCGTCGGCGAGATCCTGCGCAGTCCGCACGCGCACGCCGAGATCGTGCGCGTCGACGTCGAGCGCGCCCGCGCGCTTCCCGGGGTGCGCGCGGTGCTCACCGGCGCCGACTGCGCCATGCCCTACGGCGTGCTGCCGATCGCGCACAACGAGTATCCGCTCGCGCGCGAGCGCGTGCGCTACTGGGGAGAGCCGGTGGCCGCGGTGGCGGCCGACGACGCGGCGACCGCGCGCGCCGCGCTCGCGCTGATCGAGGTCGAGTACCGGCCGCTCGCCGCCTGTCTCAGCGCGGCCGAGGCGCTCGCCGCGGACGCACCGCTGCTGCACGCCGACAAGCCGGGCAACATCGAGCGCGAGGTCGACCAGGCCTTCGGCGACCTGCAGGCCGGGTTCGCGCGGGCCGACCTGGTGCGCGAGGAGCGCTTCCACTACGCCGAGGTGACGCACGCGCAGCTCGAGCCGGACGCCGCGCTCGCCGAATACGACGCCGCGCGCGGCGAGCTCATGCTGCAGTCCGTGACGCAGGTGCCGTACTACGTGCACCTCACGCTCGCGCACTGCCTGGGGATGAGCCCGGCGAAGATCCGCGTCGTCAAGCCGTTCGTCGGCGGCGGCTTCGGCCATCGCACCGAATGCCTCAACTTCGAGATCATCGCCGCGCTGCTGGCGCGCGCCGCGCGCGGCGCTGTGCGCGTCGTGCTCTCGCGCGAGCAGACGATGGTGATGCACCACGGCAGGCCGCAGACCGACATCCGACTGAAGCTCGGGCTGACGAGAAGCGGCGAGATCACCGCGGTCGAGGCCGAGTGCGTGCAGCGCGGCGGCGCCTACGCCGGCTACGGCATCGTGACGATCCTCTACGCCGGCGCGCTGCTGCACGCGCTCTACCGGCTGCCCGCGGCGAAATACCGCGGGCTGCGCGTGTACACCAACACGCCGCCGTGCGGGCCCATGCGCGGCCACGGCTCGGTCGACATGCGTCATGCCTTCGAATCGCTGCTCGACGCCATGGCGGCCGAGCTCTCGCTCGATCCGTTCGCGCTGCGGCGCGCCAACCTGATCGAGGCGCCGTACCGCAGCGCCAACGACCTGCAGGTGAATTCCTGCGGGCTCGCCGAGTGCCTCGACCGGGTCGAGCATTCATCGGGATGGAAGCTGCGCAAGGGCCGCCTCGGCCCGGGCCGCGGCCTCGGCATGGCCTGCTCGCATTACGTCTCCGGCGCGGCGAAGCCGGTGCACTGGACCGGCGAGCCGCACGCCAGCGTCAACCTGCGCCTGGATTTCGACGGCTCGATCACGCTGCTCACCGGCGCCGCCGACATCGGCCAGGGCTCCTCGACGCTGCTTGCGATGGTGGCGGCCGAGGTGCTCGGCGTGGGCCTTGACCGCATCCGGGTGATCGCCGCCGACAGCGCGCTCACGCCCAAGGACAACGGCTCGTACTCCTCGCGCGTCTCGTTCATGACCGGCAACGCCGCGCTCGCCGCCGCGCAGGAGCTGAAGAAGCTGCTCGATCCGGATCTCCCGTTCGACGAGGCGGTGCGCGCCGCGCTCGCGGCGAACGGCCCCATCACGGCGCGCGGCACCTATACCGTGCCCCGCGAGCTGCAGGGCGGCAGGTTCCGCGGCGCCGGCGTCGGCCCGAGCCCGGCCTTCTCGTACGCCGCGCAGGTGGTGGAGGTCGCGGTCGATGAGGACACCGGCGAGGTGAGGATCGAGAAGGTCTGGGTGGCGCAGGACTGCGGCTTCGCGATCAACCCGCTCGCGGTGGAGGGGCAGGTGCAGGGGGCGGTGTGGATGGGCATGGGCCAGGCGCTCGGCGAGGCGACGCGCTACGACGCGCCGCACGGGCTGCCGGCCTGCGCCAACTTCCTCGACTACCGCTTCCCGACCATCGTCGAATCGCCGCCGATCGAGGTGCACATCGTCGAGGCGCGCGATCCGAACGGTCCGTTCGGCGCGAAGGAGGCGAGCGAAGGCGCGCTCGCCGGCTTCCTCGGCGCGTTCACCAACGCGCTCGCAGACGCCGTCGGCATCCGCGCGCACGAGCTGCCGGTGACGCCGGAGCGGCTGTTCGAGGCGCTGCGCGCGCGGCGGCGCGCCGAGCGGCTGAAAGCCGCATGAGCTCGCTGCCGCCCTTCGCGCTGCTGCGGCCGGCGACGCTGGAGGCCGCCGCCCGCCTTGCCGCCGAGCCGCAGGCGCGGCTCGTCGCGGGCGGCACCGGGCTGCTGCCCAACCTGCGCCGCGGGCTGGGCGCGCCGCGCACGCTGGTGTCGCTCGAGGCGATCGAGGAGCTGCGCGGCATCGAAGCCTTCGAGGGCGGGCTGCGCATCGGCGCCTGCGTCTCGCTGCAGCGTCTTGCCGCGAGCCGCGAGATCCCGGCCGCCCTGCGCGAGGCCGCGCTTTCGGTCGGCGCGCCGGCGCATCGCGCCGCCGCCACCCTCGGCGGCAACCTGTGCCTCGACACGCGCTGCCTGTACTACAACCAGGGCGAGGAGTGGCGGCGCGCGAACGGCTATTGCCTGAAGCTCGGCGGCGACACCTGCCACGTGGCGCCGCAGGGGCGCAGGTGCCGCGCGGCCTACAGCGCGGATCTCGCGCCGGCGCTGCTCGCGCTGCGCGCGCAGGTGGAGATCGCCCGCGCCGGCGGCCGGGAGGTGAGG
>DATKAX010000231.1:0-5065 GCA_035514595.1 Burkholderiales bacterium | reverse complement strand
ACCTCCCGGATCAGCGCCGCCTCGCCCGCCTCGTCGAAGTCGTTCTGGTGCTCGGAGTTGGTCCTGCCGTGGCCGACCATCTCGTCGCCGCGGCGGCGGAACGCCGCGACCAGCTCGGGCGCGTGCTCGTAGAGCTCGGCGTTAAGCAGGATCGAGGCCGGCAGCTCGAGCTCGTCGAACAGCTTCGCGAGGCGCCAGGCGCCGACGCGGTTGCCGTACTCGCGCCATCCCCAGTTGTAGGAATTGGGATGCGGCAGGCCCGGCGAGTAGGAGATGCCCAACCCGGTATCGAAGGCGAACACCTCGAGGTTCAGGCACAGGTGGAACGCCAGCCGCTTGCCGCCCGGCCAGGTGAACTGCGGGCGCTTGACGATGGGCGAGTACGGGAAGTAGTCCTGGCGCTTCAGCATCTCGAAGAAAAAGACTATTCCAGGACGCGGACGATTTCCGCCGCATCCGGGAAGCGCCCGTCGCGGTGCTTCGAGAACACGAGCTTGCCGTCGGCGACGACGTCGAACACGCCGTTGTCGCCCTTCACGAGCTCAGGCTCGACTCCCAGCGCCGCCTTGAGTTCGGCCGCCAGACTGACGGCCCGGGGCTGGTAGTTTCAGCGCAGGCAGTAGGCGATCGCAATCTTCATATCGTCGATTCTAGCGGCCCGGCCGGCTCAGCGCCCGCCGCGCATGCGGTTCTCCTCGCTGATCTGCGAATTCAGCGTCCAGAAATCGTACAGCACGCCGAGCAGCACGATGCCCCCGGTCAAGAGGTACAGCAGCCCGGTCAGCCACTTGCCCATGTAGAAGCGGTGGATGCCGAAGATGCCGAGGAACGTGAGCAGGATCCACGCCAGGTTGTAGCCGATCGGACCCGGCGTGTAGCGCCGCTCGGCGGTGCGCTCCATCCACGGGATCAGGAAGACGTCGATCAGCCAGCCGATGCCGAGCAGCCCCAGCGTGAAGAACCAGATCGTGCCTGTCACCGGCCGGCCGAAGTAGAAGCGGTGCGAGCCGGTGAAGCCGAAAATCCACAGCAGGTAGCCGATCAGCTTGCTGTGCGTGTCGGGGCGGGAGCTCACAAAAGATGACGTCTGCAGGCAAGCGGTATTGTGCACTTGAACGCGGCCTGAGCGCGCGGCAAAGTGAGGCCATGCATTGGCAACTGAAACTGCGCCTGTGGTGGTACCGAACCGACAAGGAAGCCTGGGGCTTCGCCGCCCTAGCCGGCTTGGTGGTGGCGCTGCTCGCGCTCGCGCTGAAGACGGTGTTCGCGCACCAGGACACGCGGCGCAGCCAGGTGCGGGAGTTCCATGCGCACAACCTCTCCTGTCTCGCCCGCAACGTCTATTACGAGGCGCGCGGCGAGCCGATCGCCGGCCAGTTCGCGGTGGCCGAAGTGACGATGAACCGCAAGGCTTCCGGCCGTTACCCGAACACCGTCTGCGACGTGGTCCACCAGAAGAACTGGGACCGGCTGCGCAAGCGCTACGTCGGCGCGTTTTCGTGGACCGAGTTCGACGTCCTGCCCGAGCCGGACGGGGAAGAGTGGCGCCGCGCCCGCGTGGTGGCGGAGGCGGTGTACTACCAGAAGCACGTGCCGGCGCTGCAGGGCGCGCTCTTCTTCCATGCCACGCACATCAGGCCGGACTGGGCGAAGAAGCAAAAGCGCGTCGCCCGCATCGGGCGGCACGTCTTCTACCGCTAGCCTCCCGGAAAATGGGGTCAGATCAACATTGTTTGCGCGGGTCTGATCACATCTTTCCCAAGAAAATGTTGATCTGACCCCACTTAATACCTGGCGTTGCCGGGGGTGCGGGGAAAGGGAATCGCGTCGCGCACGTTGGCGAGGCCGGTGACGTAGGCGAGCGTGCGCTCGAAGCCGAGGCCGAAGCCGGCGTGCGGCACGCTGCCATAGCGGCGCAGGTCGCGGTACCAGCCGAGATTCTCCTTGTCGATGCCGGTCTCGTCCATGCGCGCGTCGAGCACCTCGAGCCGCTCCTCGCGCTGGCTGCCGCCGATGATCTCGCCGATGCCGGGCGCGAGCACATCCATGGCGGCGACCGTCCTGCCGTCGTCGTTCAGGCGCATGTAGAAGGCCTTGATGCCCTTCGGGTAGTTCACCACCACGACCGGCTTCTTCGCGTGCTTCTCGGTGAGGTAGCGCTCGTGCTCCGACTGCAGGTCGATGCCCCACTTCACCGGGAACTCGAAGCTCTCCTTCGCGCGCTCGAGGACCGCGATCGCCTCGCCGTAGTCCATGCGCGCGAACTCCGAGCCGACGATCCCCTGCAGCTTCGCCACCAGCCCCTTCTCGATCCTCTCGTCGAAGAAGGCCATGTCTTCCTGTCTTTCCTCGAGAAGCGCTTTCAATGTGAATTTCAAAAGCGATTCGGCAAGATCCGCATTGTCGGAGAGATCGGCGAACGCGATCTCGGGCTCGATCATCCAGAACTCGGCGAGGTGCCGGCTGGTGTTGGAGTTCTCGGCGCGAAAGGTCGGGCCGAAGGTGTACACCTTGGACAGCGCGAGGCAGTAGGCCTCGACGTTGAGCTGCCCCGAGACCGTGAGGAAGGCCTCGCGGCCGAAGAAGTCCTGCGCGAAATCGATCTTGCCCTCGGGCGTGCGCGGCAGGTTGACGAGGTCGAGCGTGGAGACGCGGAACAGCGCCCCTGCGCCTTCGGCGTCCGACGACGTGATGATCGGCGTGTTGACCCAGAGGAAGCCGCGCTCGTGGAAGAAGCGGTGGATCGCCTGCGCGAGCGTGTGCCGCACGCGCGTCGCCGCGCCGATCACGTTGGTGCGCGGGCGCAGATGCGCCACCTCGCGCAGGAACTCGAGCGAGTGCGCCTTGGGCTGGATCGGGTAGCTGTCCGGGTCGTCCACCCAGCCCACCACCTTCACCGCCGACGCCTGCATCTCGAAGGGCTGGCCCTTGGCCGGCGACGGCACGATGGTGCCGGTCGCCTCGACCGCGCAGCCCGCGGTGAGCTTCAGAATTTCAGAGGAATAGTTGGACAGCGCATTCGGGGCGACGACCTGCACCGGATGGAAGGACGACCCGTCCGACACGTTGACGAAGGAAAAGCCGGCCTTGGAGTCGCGCCGGGTGCGCACCCAACCCTTCACGGTGACGGGCGTGCCGCTCGGGGCACGCCCGGACAGCACGTCCCGCACGCTCGATTGGCTTGGAGAGCTCACGTCCCCGATTATGCGTCAGCGCGCGGCGAGTTCCCGGGTCAGCTCGGCGGCCGGAATTTCGCGGCAGCCGCTCGCGTTCTGCCCCGACCACAGCGGCGAGAAATCGCCGCTGCCCGCGCCCTCGGCCTTGGCGCGCAGCGGCGCGATCGCCGCGGTGGCGAGCGGAAACGCCGGCGCCGCGACGCTCATCGGGCCGAGCTCGCGCATGATGCGGTTCACGATGCCGCGCGCCGGCCGGCCGGTGAACAGGTTGGTGAGCGCGGTATGCCGGGCGGCGTCGCTCTTCAGCGCCGCGCGGTGCACCGCGCTGGTGGTCGCCTCGGGGCAAAGAAGATACGCCGTGCCCACCTGCACGCCGGCCGCGCCGAGCGCCATCGCGGCGGCGACGCCGCGCGCGTCCGCGATGCCGCCGGCGGCGATGACCGGCAGCTTCACCGCGCGCACGATCTGCGGCACGAGCGCGAGCGTGCCCACCTGCGTGCTCAGGTCCTCGGTGAGGAACATGCCGCGGTGCCCGCCCGCCTCGACGCCCTGGGCGATGATCGCATCCACGCCCTGCGCTTCGAGCCAGCGCGCTTCGTCGAGCGTCGTGGCCGACGCGAGGATCTTGGTCCCCCAGCGGCGCACACGGGCGAGGAGATCCTCCGCGGGCAGCCCGAAGTGGAAGCTGACCACCGCGGGACGGAACTCCTCCAGCACCTGCGCCGTCTCCGCACCGAAGGGCGCGCGCCCCGGCCCCGCCGTAATACGCCCGGGATCGATGCCGAGCTCGCGGAAATAGGGCGAGAGCGCTTCGCGCCACGCCTTCTCGCGCCCGGCGCTCGGCGGCGGCGGCGCATGGCAGAAGAAGTTCACGTTGAACGGCCGCGAGGTCCCCGCCTTCAGCGCCTCGAGCTCCTTGCGCATCGCTTCCGGCGTCAGCAGGGCGCAGGGCAGCGACCCGAGCCCGCCGGCGTTCGATACCGCGATCGCGAGCGCCGAGAGCTGCACGCCCGCCATGGGGGCCTGGATCACGGGAAGCTCGATGCCGAGGAGCGGGCGCAGCGCGGTCATGGGCGCAGTTTAGATTGACCCGTCGTTCATGAGAATTGAATAATTAAGAACATTCCGTTCCCGTTTCGAGAACCATGGACCTGGTCGCGCTGGAGATCTTCAAGGCGGTTGCCGAGCACGGCGGCATTACCAAGGCGGCGGCGCGGCTGCACCGCGTGGCGTCGAACGTCACCACGCGGGTGAAGCAGCTCGAGGCGCGCCTCGGCACGCGCCTGTTCCACCGGCAGGGGCGGCGCCTGGTGCTGTCCTCCGAGGGCAAGGTGCTGCTCGCCTATACCGACCGTCTGCTGCGCCTGTCGAGCGAGGCGCAGGCGGCGCTGACAAGCGCCACACCGAGCGGCGTGCTGCGCCTGGGCGCGCTGGAGAGCACCGCCGCCACGCGCCTGCCGCCGATCCTCTCGCGCTATCACCTCGCCTACCCCGCGGTGCGCCTGGAGCTCGTCACCGGCACCACCGCCGCGCTGGTGGAGCAGGTGGCAGGCGAGGCACTCGAGGCGGCCTTCGTCGCCGAGCCGTTCTCGGCGCCGCGGCTCGAGACGGCGCCCGCCTTCATCGAGGAGCTGGTGCTCATCGCGCCGAAGAGCTGCGGCGCGATCCGCGCGCCGCGCGACATCGGCGCCCGGCCGATCCTCGCCTTCACCGCGGGCTGCTCCTACCGCCGGCGCCTGGAAGCCTGGCTCGGGCGCTCGCGCATCGTGCCGCACCGGATCATGGAATACGGGTCCTATCACGCCATCGTGGCGTGCGTCGCCGCCGGCGGCGGGATCGCCGTGGTGCCGCGCGCCGTGGTGCGCGCGGTGGGCGCCGACAACCAGCTC
>DATKAX010000230.1:0-3191 GCA_035514595.1 Burkholderiales bacterium | reverse complement strand
GGATCGCCGATGGTGCCGACCTCCTTCGCCTGCCACTCGCCGGCCACGTCCTGCTTGACGAGCCACAGCTTGGAGGTCAGCGCCGCGGCGGTGATCGCCCAGTTGTCCTTGGGATTGAGCGACCAGCGGATCTCGAGCGGCGCTCCGGGCACGCTGAACACCTTCATCGGCTTCATCGACTTCAGGTTCCACGCCACCATGGTGTTGCCGAAGTTCTTCATCGCCTCGGCGTCCTTGATCAGCTCGCCCAGCGGGCGCATGTAGTTCGCGTATCCCGTGAAGCTGGAGGTGAGCATGACGTTCTTGCGCGGGTTGACCGCAAGGTCGTAGCCGTAGCCGTCGCCGCCCGCGTCGGTCGGCATGGCGTAGGAGGCGATGAAGCGGCCCTTGGCGTTGTACAGCGCCATGCCGGTCCGGCCGCCCTTGTCCTTGGTGTTCGAGAGCGCCTGCACCAGCATCCTGCCCGGCATCGCGTAATAGGTATGCGGGCCGAGGTACCCGGACTTGTCGCCGAGGTCGCGGATGGTCTGCACCAGCCGGGGCTTCGCCGGGTCGGTGGCGATATCGAACACCCAGATACGGTTGTCGGCGAGCCCGCCGGCCCAGATGCGCCGCCGGTCGTCGGTGAACCCCATGTGATGCGCCTCGACGCGCGCGCCGGTGGAGACGCGATGGATCACCTTGCCGTAGCGCTTGGACTTCGGGTTGACGTCGATCGTGACGAGCTTGTCCCAGCCGTCGCCCAGGCCCTCCACGCCGAGCGTCCAGACATAGACATAGTCCTCCTGCCCCTTGATCAGCTTGGCGATGTACGGCGAGTTGCAGGTCTCGTCCGCCTGCGCCGCGGCGGCGAACGCCATGCCGGCGAGGGCGAGAATCACGTTACGCATCGGTGTCTCCTCCTTGATGAGCCGGAGCATCCTACACCCGGCCGGCGAGGGGAAACAGCTAAACTGCCGCCATGTCGGAGGAGGCATCCATGTTCATCCGCAACGCCTGGTACGTCGCCGCCTGGGACCACGAGATCGGCCGCGACATGCTCCGGCGCGTCATCCTCGGCGAGCCGGTAGTGCTCTACCGCCGCCAGGACGGCCGGCCGGTAGCCCTGGAGGACCGTTGCTGCCACCGGCAAGCGCCGCTTTCCATGGGGAAGCTCACCGGCGACATCGTGCAGTGTCCCTACCACGGCCTGCAGTTCGACCCCACGGGCCAGTGCGTCAGGGTTCCCAGCCAGGACCGCATCCCCGCGTCGGCCCGGGTGAGGAGCTATCCCGTCGTGGAAAAAAACCATTGGATCTGGATCTGGACCGGCGACCCGGCGCAGGCCGACCCGGCGCTGATCGAGGACTTCCACTGGCTGGACGACCCGGGCTGGGGCTACGGCGGAGCCTCGCTCAGGGTCGAGGCGAACTACCTGCTGCTGGTCGAGAACCTGCTCGACACCACGCACCTCGCCTTCCTGCATCCCACCACGCTCGGCACCGACGCCTTCGCGCGCTCCGAGTTCGAAGTGTCGCGCCAGGGCGACCGCATCACGGTGGCGCGCTGGCTGATGGACAAGCCGCCGGCGCCGTTCCACCAGCAGATGGGCGGCTTCCCCGACGGCATGAACGTCGACCGCTGGCAGATCACGCACTACGCGCCGCCCTCCTTCGTCAAGCTCGACGTCGGCTCGGCCCCTGCCGGCGCCGGCGCGCGCCAGGGCGACCGCAGCCGCGGCATGAACATGTGGAACCTGAACGCGATCACGCCGGAGACCGGGAAGAGCGCGCACTACTTCTGGGCCCAGGCCTACAACTTCAAGCTGGGCGAGCGCTGGATCTCGGACCTGGTGCGCAGCCAGGTGAGCAAGGCGTTCCTCGAGGACATGGCGATGCTCCGGGCGCAGCAGCAGAACATGGACTTCGGCCCGAGCCCGGCCATCAATCTCGGCCAGGACAAGGCCTGGGTCGCCATGCGCCAGATCGTCGAGCGCCGGGTGGCCGAGGAGCAGGCCCAGGCGAAAGCCGCCTGAACCGTGGACATCAACCATGAAAGCTCGGGCCATCGCGGCGCCTTCGTGATCGAGCGCGACGGCAAGCGGCTCGCGGAGATGACCTACACCGTCGCCGGCAGCCGGGTGATCATCGACCACACCACGGTAGACGACGCGTTGCGCGGCAGCGGCGCCGGCAGGCAGCTTGTCGAAGCCGCGGTTCTGTGGGCACGGAACGACTCGAAAAAGCTCCTGCCGCTCTGCCCGTTCGCGAAATCGGTGTTCGACAAGACGCCCGACTACCGCGACGTGCTGGCGTGAGATACCTCGAGGACTACGAAGTCGGGCAGAAGTTCGGCTCCGGCAGCCTCAAGGTGGAGCCCGAAGGCATCAAGCGCTTCGCGGCCGAGTTCGACCCGCAGCCCTTCCATCTCGACGAGAGCGCGGCGCGCGCTTCGCTCTTCAAGGGCCTGGCGGCGAGCGGCTGGCACACCGCGGCGCTCACCATGCGGCTGCTGGTCGGGAGCGAGCTCAAGCCCGCCGGCGGCATCATCGGCGCCGGCTTCGACGAGTTCCGCTGGCCGCGCCCGGTGCGCCCCGGCGACGAATTGCACCTCGAATCCGAGATCCTGGAAGTGCGGCCGTCGAAGTCGCGGCCCGAGCAGGGCATGATCAAGGTACGCACCACGACCTACAACCAGGAGGGCGAGCCGGTGCAGGTCTCGGTCGGCAGCCTGGTGGTGCCCCGCCGCCCCGCTGCGGCGCATGAGAAAGGAGAGGTGCCATGACGGATGCCTGGTGGCTTAGCGGCGAATACCTGGAGAACTGCAACTGCGAGGTGCTGTGTCCCTGCCTGCTCGGCCCGCGCAACGCGCGCGGCGCAGCGATGGCGCGGCCGACCGAGGGCTACTGCGACGTGCCGCTGGTGTTCCGCATCGCGCAGGGCGCGGCGGGCGCCACGCCCCTCGGCGGGACGCACGTGGTGCTCGCGGTGCATACGCCGGGCGCGATGGGCGAAGGCAACTGGCGCGCCGGGCTGTATCTCGACGCCGCCGCGAGCGCCGAGCAGCGCTCGGCGCTCGAGCGCATCTTCACCGGGAAGGCCGGCGGCGTGATGGCGCGCGTCGCGGCGGCGGTCGCCGAATGGCTTCCGACCCGCGTCGTGCCGATCGAGTTCGGGCGCGACGCCCGCAAGCGCTGGGCGCGCATCCCGGAC
>DATKAX010000229.1:0-21581 GCA_035514595.1 Burkholderiales bacterium | reverse complement strand
GTCCAGCGCTCGAGCGCCTGGCGCTTCTCCGGCAGGAAGTCATAGCGCTCATAGTGCTGTCCCTGAACGCCTTTCGTCCTGCCGTGGCTCAGCAGATGCGCCCGGACTTCCCTATCTACGCCTAGCTTTTGGAGCGTGGTTTCAACGGTGCGCCGTATGTCGCGCTGATCGAATTGTTCCTTGGCTACCTCGGCCACGGCCTTGGATAGCGTTTCCACCACCATGGGCGTCTTGCCATCGGCGCTAAAGAGGTAGTCCGTCTCGCCGTTCAGCTCGCGCAGGGGCTTCAGCTGCTCCAGGGCAAAGGGCGTTAATGGCAACAGGTGATCCCCTCGAGCCGCCGCGCCCCTTGGTGTCCTTCAGCAACAACGTGGGCCCTTCGTAATGCTCCGTATTCGCAAGACCAAGCGCCTCATAATCCCTTGGTCCCTGGTTCGAATCCAGGCCGGCCCACCAGAACGACCTCCCGCAGCGTCTCGCGCGCGGCGTCTTTTCCGCTATCGAGCGCCAACTGGTGCAGGTCCACGAAGACCTCCACCCCGAGCGCTTCCAGCGCCTGCGCGATCGCCTTGCGCATATTCGGCGAAAGCCGCGTGCTCGAGGTGCGCACGCACACGATGCGGCATCCTGGAGCCGGCGGCCTGTCCTTGAGCTTCTGCAGGAAATCGAACATCCGCGAGTCGTCGAAGCGCACGTCGCAGACGACGATCTCGACATGCTCATGAAGACGCAGCAGCGCCTCTTCCACCGAGCGCGCGGGGAGAATCTCGCCCGCATCGCCCACGGCATCGGCGACCGCTTCTATGGTGTGCGAGGTGCCGGCGACCAGGACACGCGGCCGCGCGGCCCCCGTGCCCGTCTCGGCGGTCCACTCGGCCACGGCTGCCGTTCCTGGATCCTTCACCAGCAGCACGCAGGGCCCTCAGCCGTGCCCGCGGGCGGCATTACGACTTCTTCTTGCCGCCCTTGCGGCTTGCGGACCTTCCGGCGTTGGAGATTTTTGCAGCGCGCGTCTTGGACATTCCCTTGCGCTTGAGCGCCTTGTACTTCCGCTTGTTCTTGATCGACTTCCCGGCCATGTAAAGCTCCTCGTTGTGCGCATGTCGATTGGCATGCTACGGAGCTGTGCGGCAGACAGACAATCGGAGCGATGCCGCGCGGCATGATCCGAATGGTTCAGTGCCCGGTGCCGGCAGCCTTGCGGTCGAGGAGCCGCGCGAAGTTCGCGAGCGAAGCGAGGTGCAGGTATACGCGCCCGAGGATGCCCTTGCGCATCAGGTTCTTCAGCTGCCCCGCGTTGAGATTCTCGAGCTTGTTTTCGGCCACGCGGTGCATGCCGGTGATCTGCAGCGCGCCGCCGCCGCGCTCCTTCGCGAGCGTGGCCTGCATCGTGAAGGGCTCGAAAAGCGCGTAGTCGGCGAGGATCGCGCACATCTCGCGCATGCGCTCGAGGTCGGCCTCGTATTCCGAGAGCAGGCGCTCGAGGGCCTTCCATTTCTCGCTCGGCTGGCCTTGCTCGTCGAACAGCGCCTCGCCGTGCTCCTCGTCCAGGCGCGACTTCTCCACGCAGATCAGGCGATCCTTCTGCTCGACCTTGTTGACGTTCACGCGGGCCATGCAGAACGGGTAGCGGCGCGCGTAGGCCGGAAGGTAGGCGCCGTGTGCCCAGCCGCCGTCGGACACGAACAGGTTCTCGCCCGTCTTCATGCCGAGCACCGCGACCGCCGCGAAGCTCTTGCCTCCGTCGCCGGAGGTGAACACGATCGGGTAGTCGTGCGCGGCGACCTGGAACTCGGTCAGGCTGACCGGCACGGCGTTCCCCTGCCGGACGAATTCCGGCACTTCGCCCGGCGAGAGCAGGCGCACCTTGCGGGTCTTCTGGAACGGGACGACTTCCTGGTAGCCGAAGGGCGGGGCGATCTGCATCGGGAGGCTCGCTGGAGCGCCGATGTTACTGTAAAATCCGGCCCCTCCACGGGGTGGTAGCTCAGCTGGGAGAGCGTCGCGTTCGCAATGCGAAGGTCGGGAGTTCGATCCTCCTCCACTCCACCAGTTCTCTTTAGATTGTTGTTGATCTAGAAAGAACCAGCAACGCGCAGGCACCGGAAACGGTTCGGTTGGCCCAAGACAGGTGGCCAAATCGGAGGATGGCTGTGTGGCATACGGTTCCTCGTAAAACTTCGTCAGCGGCGGCGGTTCGGAACCCGAATCGCGTGTCACCGTGGCAGGCTGCAAGCCTCATCCGATGCCCGAGGACTGCCGTATGGATTTGACGCCCGGCGAACGTGCAGTGTTGAACCAACTTCGCGAGCTTTATGCAAAGACCTCCGGGCGCGATCACCCGCTCACGAGGCTAACCACGCAATGGCCTCCTACCCATTACGAAGCGTATAGAAAGGCATTGGCCGGCCTTCTCAGGAAAGACCTTCTGCGAGCTCCCAATAACGGGCAGGCGGTGAGATTTACGGACGCGGGCTTGAAAGCTGCAGGTTTCGCCGTTCCCGCAGCGGCGTCGCGAAGTAAGGCCGTGGGCGCCTCTGCCAAGCCTTCGTCGCGAAGGGCCGCCCGGCAAGACAAAGTTAAAGGAGGGCGGCTGAAGGGTGTGGCGGCCGGTCTCAGCCTCATCGCGATTGTCGCGTGCGCTGGTTGGCTGCTCCTGTAGATATGAGAACTACACGGTGTAGTTCTAAAGCGACATTGCATTAGGACGACATCGCGTTTCGCTTGTCACTCGGTGAACGTTTCGGCAGTATTCCGAGCACGATCAGCCGCTCTAGCAGATATAAGAGGCGCGCCAGGAAGTCCAAAGAGGAAGGCTTGTATGCCTTATGCTGACTTTTACATTGCCCGCAAACAGTGCCAGGCGGCTCGTGACCTGGTCATCATGTGCAAAGGTGGCTGGCATGACCAGGAGACCCTGAAGCGCCTGCAGGAAATCATCGAGGCCGCCGCAGCGGCGGTCGACGATCGGGATTGCAGGGCTCTCGTCGCGGCGATCGCCGACTATGCCTTCGATCTTTTTTCCGAGACCGCGCATCAGAAATGGGCGCGCGGATCGACCTCCGGCACGGACTTTCTCAGGCTCCAGATACTGCACGAACTGGATGCTTTCAAACGCCGCCTCTCGGAGATCGAGAAGCTGCGCACATCGGCGGCCTCGGAGGACGACCCGGACGTCATCCCGGGCGGCGCATAGCCCAGGCCTTGGCTTCGTTGAGCGACACGAAGAGCTTGGCCTCGAAGCCATGGTTGGGCGCGAACGCAGCCGCGAAGTGATACGAGTCGTATTGCGGGAACTGGTAAGCGATAAATGCGATACGCGAAGGGGGAGGCGCTCCCACGCGGCTGATCGCTAGAATTGCGTCGCAGAGAGCGGGAGCCGTTGCGGGATCGCCAACGCCGCTGACGATCAGCAACCCGTCCCGCCCTTCCTGTCTTGCGAGGCTGGCCGCTTCCAGCAGCACCTCAACGATGTCGTTTGGAGCCTGCCCTTGCTCCATTGACACCAGAACGCAGCCCTCGAGCAGCGAAAACCGGCGCTCCATGCCCCCTCCCGGGGACCACTTTGCTCCCGCGAAGCGGGCCTACGCAAGTAGTCCTAGGGGTCTG
This sequence comes from Burkholderiales bacterium, assembly GCA_035514595.1. Classification (GTDB taxonomy): domain Bacteria; phylum Pseudomonadota; class Gammaproteobacteria; order Burkholderiales; family SG8-39; genus SCGC-AG-212-J23. Next base: position 17,972 of record DATKAX010000229.1, on the reverse strand, counting down.
CGGCCAGCGTCGGTTGCAAACCTGCGGTTGCGGACTCTTCGCCGGCCGTCTATGAGATAGCGGGCAACATGGCGACCAAGGGAAGGATCTACCTCGTCACGGAGGCTGGGCGCAAGGCGTGGCAGGACGCCGGCGTGCCGGCCGATTACCGGCGGATGCTGCGCTTTATCGCTCCCGAAGCGCACTCGGACGTAATCCGCGGCCTTCTCGGGCGGTATCCAGACAGGCTGATTTTCGAGTGGCTGGGTGAACTGGAAGAACTCGGTTTCGTGAGCTCGAAGCCCGAGACGCCAGCCCATGATCTCGATTTCACGACTACGACTCTCGAGCTCCACGAGTTGCTCGCCGAGGATCGAGAGCGGCTGACAGAGGACGCGAAGGTGGCTCACGATTCGCTTTCCCGGCAAGGCATCTACATCGCCCTGGACCGGGCGAGAAATCGGAGTCCTTCGAGGAAACCGCCCGAGAAGACGGTTATCCTCATCGTCGAAGACGATCCAGACCAGCTCGCCCTGGCGAAGCTCCGAGTCGGCATGTCGGGCTATGCGACACGCACTGCGGCCACGGCGTCCGCTTTGCGCGGCATGCTAGTAAACAATGCTCCCCCGGATCTGCTGCTGCTAGACATCATCCTTCCCGACGGGGATGGCTTGGACATTCTTGCGAAGATACGTCGCAATCCGCGCCTCGCCCTGCTGCCCATCGTGATGCTGACGGTCAAGGATGACCCGGCAGACATCGAAAGAGGACTGGCACTCGGGGCCGACGGCTACATGACCAAGCCCTACAGCAAGGCTTCTCTCGGCGACGTTATAGGAGTGGTGCTCGGCGCGGTGTGAGGTTGCAGGCGCACCAACGTGCTCGAAGGATCAGGCGTTTGGCACGAGGAAGCTAAGGAAGCTATCACGCTAAAACCGGGTGACAGCCTCCACGTTCGTCCGGGGATGATCCATGCTCACCGCAACGCGCCTGCCGGGCTGTTCTGTTGTTTAGAGCTACGCCGCTTTCCGCTGGCCAAGAAACTCGTCGACCGAGAAGTTGCCCGTGAAATCCAGATCGTGCTTCGCCGAGGCGGGCTCTGACTCGAGAAAACCCAGGGTCACCAGTGCGTCGAGCCCAGCGAAAATTTGCTTCTCGGCGTAACGCCGGCGAAGGTGGGTGCGCACAAAGTCCGAATGCGTGTTCGTTTCGATCAGAGCGAGAATGCTGCGGAGGTGACCGGGCAAGCCGGAGGTTTCACTCTCGTACGCCTTCAGACCACTTTCAGTTAGCCGGTAAATCCACTCGGTCTTTGGCATATCGCCTCCTTGCTTACCGATCACATGTTGCCGCTAACGCACAGCGGCAAACAAGCGGGTTGACGCTTTTTCACAATACCCATCGCCCCTTCAAGGCTAGCCCGCTGCCAGCCTGACGGGCACCGTGAACACGGTCGTATCGGGCAGGGAGAGAATCTCGACGAAGACCGTCAGGAAGTAGTACTGAAGCACCGAATATCCGAGCACCACAAGGAGCGTTGCCCGGCCGGCGACTTGCCAGCGCCGAATGCTCAGATCATCGCGAGCGCTCTTGGTCGACGCTTCGGAAATATAGCGCCTGACATCCTCGCGGGTCCTTAGTATCGGCGGTGGCTGCTTTCGCTCCATACACGGCGGCCGAGTGCAAGACTAGGTCCGATAGTTATAGCGCGAGGACCGGCAGGGAGATGTGGAAAGGCGCAGCAATGCTCCGTCATTTCACTCTTTGACGGCTTCATTTATCGCTCTGTCCGGAGAACGGCCCGCTTCTGTAAGGTTTTTTCCGACACGGCATCACACCGGGTAAAAACGAAGCGGGCGCCGCCGACTCATAACGGCCAAGCGAGCTTCCGCGGTAGCTTTCTGACGAAGTCATCGAATGCCAGCGGCTCGAACCATTCCCACACGCCCAGCCCGATGCCCGTGAGCCCGCCAACGACCAGGATAAAACCGGCCAGCGACCGTGGAACGTACACCAGGAGCGTCCAGGCCAAGCCCCTGCGCCCCTGGGGATTGAGCATCATGAGCGCGCCGATACCGATGAGGAGTAGTCCTGCCGCGATCAGTATCGGGGCAGAGCGGCGCGTCAAGTCATTCATCGTCGTGTGCCACAGCCCGTCGGCGAGAAGGTAAGCCGTCGCCATGACCCCCGCCCCGACGAGCAGCGCCATCATCCCGACTATCATCGCCGGCGTGCCCGCATGGGTCTCGTACGCATCCTCCGAGAGACGAAAACACATGCGGCGCGTGACGATGGCCTCGAGCCCGCCGAGTGCGATGCCTGCACCAGTCATGAAGACGCCGAGATGAAAGCCCTTGGGAAGCGCGAAGAACTGACCGGTGATCATAGCGATGACCCCGATGATCACCGCGGCATATTCAATGAACGCGATTAACCGCACTTCGGAGACAGTTTAGCCAAGCGCTTGGCGGATGACGGCCTCCTCCACTCCACCAGGCTTCCTTCGGCTCAAGCGCCGCTCAGCAACGGCGTCAGCTGCGCCGGCGGCAGCGGCTTGCTGAACAGGTAGCCCTGCATCTCGTCGCACCCCAGGCCGCCGAGCGCCTCGGCCTGCTGGTCCGAGTCCACCCCCTCTGCCACCACTTTGAGCCCGAGCGAGTGCCCGAGCGAGATCATGGTCGACACCAGGGTCATCGCGTTCGGATCCGACAGCATCGTGATGACGAAGGAGCGGTCTATCTTGAGCGAGGTGACCGGGAGCTTCGCGAGATAGGCGAGAGAGGAGTATCCGGTGCCGAAGTCGTCGATCGCGATATCGAGCCCGAGATCCCTCACCGCCCGGAGCTTCGCGATGTTGCCGGAGATGTCATCCATGATCATGCTCTCGGTGATCTCCAGATCCAACCCGGGCGGCACCGCTCCTCCGTCGAGCGCTCGCTTCACCCTCGAGACGAAGTCTCTCTGCCTGAGCTGCACCGCCGAGACATTCACGGCGAGCCTCGGAGCCCGAAGCCCTTGGTCCAGCCAGCCGCGATGCTCGAGCGCGGCATGCCGGAGTGCCCAGGCGCCGACTTCGAGGATGAGCCCGGTCTCCTCCAGCAACGGGATGAACTTGACCGGGGGTACCAGTCCGTCCTTGGAGTTCCATCGGATCAGAGCCTCGAGCCCTTGAATGCGCCGATTCGGGAGGTCGACGCGCGGCTGGTAGTGGAGCACGAACTCTTCGCGCTCGAGCGCCCGGCGGAGCTGGTTTTCAAGACTGAGCGACTGTGCTGCGCCTTCCGTCATGTCGGCGCGATAGAAAAGATAGCGCTCGCCTACCCTCTTGCATTTCTTGAGCGCCGCCTCGGCGTTCCTCAGGAGCGATTCCGCGTCCTTGCCGTGCCCGGGAAAGACGGCAATTCCGGCCTTGGCCGACAGGCGCAATTCTTCGTCGGCGATGCGAAGCGGTTCCGCCAGGCAGCCCTCGGCGAGCTCGCCCAACGTTTGCGCCGTGTCGAGTTCCCCCTTTACGCCGGGCAGAACAATCGCGAAGTGGTCGGCTCCCAGACGGGCGACCCGATTCGGCTCGGCATGCGTGAGCAGGCGCTTGGCGAACTGGGACAGCAGGAGATCCCCTGCCGAGCGGCCAAGCGAATCGTTGACCGTCCTGAAGCGCTCCAGATCGCAGACGATGACGGCGACCTGACTGTGGTTCCCGTTTGTGCCTTGAATATGCTGGCTAAGCCGCTCCAGGAGCAGCGTTCGATTTGCGAGGCCGGTCAATCCATCGTAGTAGGCGAGATAATCGAGCTTCTCCGCCTTCTGGATGTGATCAACCGCAAACGAAATGTCTCCTGCAAGCTCGGTCAGCAACCGCATCTCATCTTCATCGAAGAAATCAGGCTCTCCGGCCAACAGCGAGAGCACGCCCACCAGGTCTCCGGCCACGGTGAGGGGCAGGACTGCGGCGGAACGATAACCCCTTTCGATCGCCTCCTTTCGCAGGCGGAACTTCGGGTCGTGCTCGATATCGTTGACGATGACTATGCATTTCTCCCGCACGGCCCGCCTGACGAGCCCGCGGCCCTCGGGAGCCGGGTCGTCCAGTGATAGCGATATCAGCCGCAGAAAGCCTTCCTCGTGGCCATGGAAAGCCGCGGGGACAATGGACGAGGTCTTGCGGTCGAATAACCCTATCCAGGCCATGCGCAGCTGTCCCGCCTCTACCGCGATGCGGCAGGCCTCCCGGAACAGTTGTTGGCGGTGTGTGGCACGCACGATAAGAGCATTGATTCCGCTCAGTACCGCGTAGACCCGGTTGAGCCGCTTGATCCTGGCTTCCGCGAGCTTCTGCTGAGTGATGTCCTGTATGGTGTTGAACCATCGCGTCCCGCCGTTTTCGTTGGGCAATATCGGGAGCGGTTCCATGACCTGGCGGACATGGAGCCATTTGCCGCTCGCGTGGAGCAGGCGATATTCAACGTCCGCGCGGCCGCCTGCCGCTCCTGCCTCAATGCTTGTGGCGCGAAATCTCGCGCGATCGTCCGGGTGGATAAGCTCAAGCCACTCCCGAGTGCTTCCAGGCATGGACGCGACCGTCATTCCGATGAGGTCGGGCAAGGTATCGGACCAGTTCCCAAATCGCCCATCTCGGCCCGTGATCACATGGCCGAGTCCAGCGAGGAGTTGTGCCCTCGCAAGCCCGGCTTCCCGCTCTCGCAGCCGTTCCTGGGAAATGGCAAGTTCGATTTCCGTGCGGAGGCGCTCGCGGCGCAGCTTGGCTTCACCCAGCGCGCGTTCCACGGCTGCGGGAAGGCGCAGCAGGTTCGATTTCAATACGTAGTCGGTGGCGCCGCTTTTCACCGCGCGGATCGCATAGTCTTCGCCCAGTGTGCCGGACACGAAGATGAAGGGTGTTTCGGGGGACAACTCCTGGGCCAGCCTGAGGGCTTCCATGCCGTCGAAACCGGGCATGGAGAAATCCGACAGGATCACATCCGGGGCAAATTCCCGGAAGGCGCCAACGTAGGACGGCTCCGAATCGACGGTGCGGTGGGCGACCCGATGGCCCGCGCGCTTCAGCTCGCGAAGCGCCAGCTCTGCATCCATCGCGGAGTCCTCGACCAGCAGAACGCGGATAGTGGGCGCGGTTAACGGCACCGGCTCACTCTATACGCTTTGCGTGCAGGCGTTTTCCCTGGCCGGACGGCAGGATAGATCTCCCGTAAGGGAGTGTTATGGCCTGGAAACCCCGGTCGAGAAAGCTGTGGCCGTCAAAACCTGTCATTACTTGCCGGGCGCGCCAGGCGCTCGGCCGGCGAAGGATTTAGACTCGTGGGCCATGGCAACCAAGCAGGTCCCGGTCGCGCTGCTCGAGTTCGGCATGTACATCGCCGAGCTCGACCGCCCGTGGACCGACACGCCGTTCAGGTTCCAGGGGTTCTACCTGCGCACCGGCCAGCAGCTCGAGGCGCTGCGCAAGTACTGCCGGTACGTGTTCGTCGATGCCGCGCGCAGCGAGCCGGCGGCGCACGGCGCGCGGGCCACGCCCGATCTCGCCGCGACCACGCCGCGCCCGATCCCGGCGGCCGGCATGCGCATCCGCGGCAGCGCCCGGTATCCGGAGCTGACGGACGTGGAGAGCGAGATCAAGGCGGCGAGCGCGCTGTACGCGCAAAGCGTGCAGGCGTTGCAGGCCCTGTTCGTTCCGCTGTCGCAGGGGCGCGCGCTGCTCGAGGGTGCGCAGGTCCAGGCGGCCGTCGCGAGGCTCGCGGACAGCGTGGTGCGCAACCCGGACGCGCTGCTGCTCATGTCCAAGATGCGCGAGAAGAGCGCCGCGGCACATGCGCGGGCGCTTCAGGTATCGATCTACATGATGGTATTCGCCCGCTTCCTGCAGCTCGAGCGCGCCGAGATCGAGCTCCTCGGGCTGCTCGGCCTGCTGCAGGACATCGGCAAGACGCGCCTGCCGGCCGCCCTGCTCGAAAAGCAGGGGCCGCTCACGCCGGAGGAAAGCGAGGTGGTGAAAAAGCACGTCGAGCTTTCGGGGCACATCCTGGGCGCGACCTCGGGGCTGCCGCCGGCGCTCGCCGTGCTCGCCCTGCTGCACCACGAGCGGCAGGACGGCGGCGGCTACCCGCGCGGGCTGAAGGCCGATCAGATCGGCTTGTACGGCTCGATGGCCGCGATCTGCGACACCTTCGATGCGCTGCTCGCCTTCCGACCCTATGCCGAGCAGAGCTCGCCCTCGGCCGCGGCCGACTTCCTGCTCAAGGAGCGCGGCGCGGCGTTTCACGCCGAGCTGGTGGAGCAGTTCATCCAGTGCATCGGGCCGTTCCCGCTCGGCAGCGTGGTCGAGCTCAACTCGGGCGAGGTCGGCATCGTGATCGCGCTGCATCCCGAGCAACGGCTCAAGCCCAAGGTGGCGGTGGTGCTCGACGCCTCCGGCGGCCCGGTGCGCGCGAACCGGATCCTCGACCTCGACAAGGATCCGAGGACGGAATCGGGCGAGCCCTATCGCATACGCCGCACCCGGGAGCACGGCATGTTCGAGTACGATCCGCGGGAGCTCTCGCTTTCCACCACTCGCTGGTGGCGCGCGGGCCTGACGGGGCTGATGTTCCGGTAGACTCCCGCCGGGAGGCCAACCATGGCCGAGGTGAAGGCGCTCGATGCCGGCGACCGGATTCTATTGAGCGGCGCGCAGGCCGCCGAAGTCGAAAGCGCCCTGCAGGGCTACATCGAGCGCGGCGCGAAAGTGATCACGCCGGTGGCCCAGGTCGGAAAGAACTGGATCGCCGCCTGCACCATTCCGCCGAGAACCATGAGCCTGGACGACCCGCAGGCGCTTCACCTGGCCGAGGCCTCCGCGGCCGGGAACGATCGAAAAGCGGCCGAGCTCGAGGATGGCTGCCGCGTGGAGGAGCTGGGCTTCAAGCGGATCGTCTACGGCCCCAGCCTCGTGACGGTGCAGCGCCGGGTCGAGGAAATGAAGCACTTCGGCGCCGAGCTGATCGGGGAAATTGAGGAGCTTGACGATGAATGGGTGGCCGTGTGCGACTTCGGAGGCGCCCAGAATACCGGCTACCGCTGGTAGCCGGGGGTTTCGCTGAGCCGGCTTCGCGCCGCAGCGGCGCGCGCAGGACTTCCACCACGCCCGCCTCAGGCGCGTGCCAGCGGTACCATTGCCCCTGATGAGACAGCTACGCTTCGTGGCGGCGGCGCTGCAGCGGCTGGTCGACAAGATCGATCCGCAGGCGGGCCGCTACCGCATGCTCTTCGAGAGCAGCCCGCTGCCGATGTGGGTGTTCGATGCCGACACCCTGAAGTTCCTCGCCGTGAACGACGCTGCGGTGCGCCTGTACGGCTATTCGCGCGCGGAGTTCCTGCGCATGAGCGCCTCCGAGATGCGCCATCCGGCGGAGCGCGACGCGTTCCCCGGCTTCCTCCAGCGCGAGGCGGGAACGGTCAATCGCGCGGTCTTCCGGCACGTCACGAAGAGCGGCGCTCAGCTCGACATCGACGGCGTCGGGCACCTGGTGAGCTGGCGCGGGCGCCCGGCGCGCCTGGTCGTGATCAACGACATCACCGAGCGGCTGCGGGCCCAGGACACGCTCGAGCGGCTCAATCGAGAGCTCGAGCAGTCGCACGAGCGCCTGCGCGCGCTCTCGCGCAGGCTGCTCGAGGTCCAGGAGGCCGAGCGCGGGCGCCTGGCGCGCGACCTGCACGACGACATCGGGCAGGCGCTGACCGCGCTCAAGATCCAGATCGAGTCCCTGGCGCGTCCCGGGGGCGAAGCTGCGCTGCGCTCGCGCCTGGAAGCGTGCGTCGAGACGACGCAGCTCACCCTCGAGCGCGTGCGCCAGCTCTCGCTCAGCCTGCGCCCGCCGCAGCTCGACGACCTCGGGCTCGCCGCGGCGCTGCGCTCGCACCTGGACCGGCAGGCGGGCGTGGCGGGCCTCGCGAGCCACTTCGACGCCGCGGAGGCGCCGGCGGAGCTCGCGCCCGAGACCGAGACCGCGTGCTTTCGCGTGGCACAGGAGGCGATCAACAACGTGGTGCGCCATGCGCGCGCGCGCAACTTGTGGCTGCGGCTGTTCGCCGCCGGCGGTCGCCTCGCGCTCTCGGTGCGTGACGACGGCGCCGGCTTCGATCTCGAATCGATGCGCCGGCAAGCCGCCGGCGGCGCGAGCCTCGGCCTGGTCGGCATGGAGGAGCGCATCGCGCTGGCAGGCGGCTCGTTCGAGCTGCGCTCGGCGCCCGGCCAGGGCACGGTGCTGGTGGCCACCTTCCCGCTCGTGCAGCGCGCGGCGCGCTTCCGCGACGGCGAGCGGGCGGCCTGATGATCCGCGTGCTGCTCGCGGACGACCACGCGCTGGTGCGCGCCGGCATCCGCTCGCTGCTCGGCCACATGGCGGACGTTGCGGTCGTGGGCGAGGCGGCGAGCGGCGAGGAAGCGCTCGAGCTCGCGGCGCGCGAGGCGCCCGATGTGGTGCTCATGGACATCGCGATGAAGGGCATCACCGGCCTGGAAGCCGCGGCGCGCATGCGCGAGCTCAGTCCCGGGATCAGGGTCGTCATCCTTTCGATGCACTCGGGGGAGGAATACGTGCTGCAGGCGCTGCGCGCCGGCGCGGCCGGATACCTGCTGAAGGACGCAGCAACCGGCGAGCTCGAGCTCGCGCTGCGCAGCGTCATGCGCGGCGAAAGCTGGCTCAGCCCGGCGGTGTCGCGGCAAGTCGTGGAAGGCTACGTGCAGCGCCTGGGCGGGGACGCGAGCGCCGAGGTGCTCACCGCGCGCCAGCGCGAGGTCCTGAAGCTGGTCGCCGGCGGCAAGAGCACCAAGGAGATCGCCTTCCTGCTCAACCTCTCGGTCAAGACGGTGGAGACGCACCGCGCGCAGATCATGGAACGGCTCGGGATCCGCGACGTCGCGGGGCTGGTGCGCTATGCCCTGCGCACCGGGCTGGTTCCGCCCGACGGCTGACGGATTTTCACGCTTCCTCAGGATAACTCCTAAGCCTTCCTAGGGGACTCCCCGATGGTCGGGGCGCGGGCGCAACCTTACGCTGCCGGCATGATGGAATACGCGCCGCGGCGCATCGCGATTGCCGACGACAGCCCGGAGTTTCTGGCTGCGGCGGCGAGCTACGTCGGCGCCCTTCCGGGGTTCAGCCTGGCGGGCACGGCCTGCACCATGGCGCAGGTGCTGGCGCTGATCGAAACCGCGCTGCCCGACGTCCTGCTGCTCGACCTGGGACTCGGGCCGCAGCGCGGGGTGGATCTCGTGCGCCGCGTGAGGAGCGCGCCGCGCGCGCCCGCGGTCATCGCCCTTGCCCTCTTCCATACCCCCGAAGCGGCCGCTGCGGTGATGCGCGCCGGCGCCGATGCCCTGATCGGCAAGGACAGCTTCGTCGTCGGCCTGCGGCAGGCGCTCGCGCAGTTGTTCCCTCCTGCGCGCGCGGCGTGAGCGCGACGAGCTAGGCGGGGCGCTTCTCCAGCCTGCGCGCGAACACCGTCATCTCCTTCTCGGCCTGCCGGTCGCCTTTGCGCTGCGCGGCCTCGATCCCCTTGCGGAACGCCTCCAGCGCCTCGCCGGGCAGCCCGGCTTCGGCGAGCGTCTTCCCCAGCGCCTTCCAGGCCGCCGAATAAAGCGGGTCGCGTGCCAGCGCTTCGCGCAGGTGCTCCACCGCGCGCTGCGGCTCGCCCGCCTTCGCGTACTCCAGCCCGAGCGAGTAGCGCAGCAGCGCGCCGTCGCGCGGCGTGCCGAGCAGCTTCTCTAGGCTGGAAATCATTGCGCTAAGATACCCCTCATGAAGACCGCGATCCAGACGCGCGACGCGCCCGAGGCGATCGGCACCTATTCGCAGGCCGTGCGCGCCGGCGACACCGTATATCTCTCGGGGCAGATCGGCCTCGACCCGGCCACGATGCAGCTTGCCGAGGGCGTCGAAGGCCAGGTGCATCGCGTGTTCCGAAATCTCGCCGCGGTCGCGGCCGCAGCCGGGCTCGGGCTCGAGCACGCGGTGCGCATGACGGTTTACCTCACCGACCTCGCACATTTCGCGCGCGTCAACGAGATCATGGCCCAGTATGTGCGCGAGCCGTATCCGGCGCGCGTTGCGGTCGGCGTCGCCGGGCTGCCCCGCGGCGCGCTGATCGAGATCGACGCGATCCTGCACTCGGGGTGAAGCCGGCACGGCTCGAGAAGCTCGGGCTGCGCACGCGCTTCGATCTGATTTTGCACCTGCCGCTGCGCTACGAGGACGAAACCGCGCTCACGGCGATCGCCGACGCGCCGCCCGGAAAGGCGGTGCTCGTGGAGGCAAGGGTGCTGCGCGCCGAGGTGGCCTACCGGCCGCGGCGCCAGCTCGTGGTTCACGCCGAGGGCCTGGTGCTGCGCTTCTTCAATTTCTATGCGAGCCAGCTCAAGCAGTTCCAGCGCGCCGCGGCCGAGGGCCTGCGCGTGCGCGCGTTCGGTGAGGTGCGCGGCGGCTGGTTCGGGGCAGAGATGGCGCACCCGCGTTACAAGGTCGTTCATCCGGAAGAACCCCTGCCGGATACGCTCACGCCGATCTATCCGACCACCGCCGGCCTGCCGCAGGCGACGCTGCGCGCGCTGATCCGGGAGGCACTCGATGCCGGCGAGCTCGACGACACTCTGCCCGAGAAGATCAGGCGCGCGTACGGCGTTGCGGGTTTCAGCGGAAGCGTGCAACTGTTGCATCGACCGGCTCCTGGCGCGGACACCGCCGCGGCATGGCGCCGCATGAAATTCGACGAGCTGCTCGCGCAGCAGCTTTCCATGCGCTTTGCCTACCGCGCCCGGCGCTCGAAAGCGGCGCCGGTCCTGGCGGGCAACGGCGCGCTGCTCAGGCGCTTCCTGAAGAACCTGCCGTTTCGTCTGACGCGCGCCCAGGCGCGGGCCATGAAGGAGGTGCTCGCCGATCTGCGCGAGCCGCACCCGATGCAACGGCTGCTCCAGGGCGACGTCGGCAGCGGCAAGACTATCGTGGCGGCGATCGCCTGCCTCGCCGCCGCCGACGCCGGATGGCAGGCCGCGGTGATGGCGCCCACCGAGATCCTCTCCGAGCAGCACTGGCGCAAGTTCAACGAGTGGTTCGCGCCGCTCGGGGTGAAGATCGCATGGCTGCATGGCGCCTCGCCGAAGAAGGAGAGGAAGAAGCTCCCGGATGCGCAGATCGTGATCGGCACCCACGCGCTGATCCAGGAGGGCGTCGAATTCGCCCGCCTCGGACTCGCGGTTGTCGACGAGCAGCACCGCTTCGGCGTGCAGCAGCGCCTCACGCTGCGGCGCAAGGCGGACGAGGCGCTTCCCCACCAGCTGATGATGAGCGCGACGCCGATCCCGCGCACGCTGTCGATGACCTATTACGCGGACCTGGATGTGTCGGTCATCGACGAGCTGCCGCCGGGACGTCGCGAGGTCGCCACCCGCCTGGTCTCGGCCGCGCGCCGCAGCGAGGTGCTCGCGCGTATCCGGGACGCCTGCGCCGAAGGCCAGCAGGCCTACTGGGTCTGCCCGGTGATCGAGGAGTCGAAGGACGGCGAGCTGCGCACCGCGCTCGAGACGTATGCGACCCTCGGGCGCGAGCTCAGGTCGATCCGCATCGGCGTGGTTCACGGGCGCCTGCGGGCGGCGGAAAAGGCGGCGGTGATGGCGTCGTTCGCCGGCGGAGAAATCCAGCTGCTCGTCGCCACCACGGTGATCGAGGTCGGCGTGGACGTGCCCAACGCCTCGCTGATGGTGATCGAGAGCGCGGAGCGCTTCGGCCTGGCGCAACTCCACCAGCTGCGCGGCCGGGTCGGGCGTGGCGCGCGCGACAGCGTATGCATCCTGCTCTACGCGGCGCCGCTCTCGGCCGCCGCGCGCAGCCGCCTCAAGGTGATCTACGAAAGCCGCGACGGCTTCGAGATCGCGCAACGCGACCTCGCCCTGCGCGGTCCCGGCGAGTACCTCGGCGAGCGCCAGAGCGGCGTGCCGCTGCTGCGCTTCGCCGACCTCGAGCGCGACGCCGACCTGATCCTTGCGGCGCGCGAGGCCGCCGCCGAGCTGATCGACTCCGACCCGCGCGCCGCGCGCGAGCATGCGCAGCGCTGGCTCGGCGCCCGGCAGGAGCTGACGCACGCTTGAGCGGCGCGAAGCGTTATCCTATCGGGGTGGATCTCGCGTTCCTTGCGCGGCGCCTGGACGCCTACGAGCGGCTGATCCGGCTAGACAGGCCGATCGGCACGCTGCTGCTTCTCTGGCCGACGCTGTGGGCGCTCTGGCTCGCCGCGCAGGGCGCCCCGCCCCCCGGGATCGTGATCATCTTCGTGGCCGGCACGCTGCTCATGCGCTCGGCCGGCTGCGCGATCAACGACTACGCGGACCGCAACTTCGACCCGTACGTGGCGCGCACGCGGCTGCGGCCGCTCGCGGCCCGGGAGCTCGAGCCCTGGGAGGCGCTGGCCGTCGCGGCGGCGCTCGCGGCCGCGGCCTTCGCCCTGGTGCTGCTTCTCAACCGCTTCGCCGTGATGCTGTCGTTCGCCGCGCTCGCGATCGCCGCGGTCTATCCTTTCACCAAGCGTTTTTTCGCCATGCCGCAGGCGGTGCTCGGCATCGCCTTCGGATTCGGCATCCCGATGGCCTACGCCGCGCTGCAGGAGCGCCTGCCGGCGGAGTGCTGGGCGCTGCTCGCCGCCAATGTGTTCTACGCTTTCGCCTACGACACGGAGTACGCCATGGTCGACCGGGACGACGATGCAAAGCTGGGCCTGCGCACCTCCGCGCTCACCCTGGGCCGCTGGGACGTCGCCGCGGTGATGGCGAGCTACGCCGCGATGCTCGCGATTCTGGCCGGGGTGGGCAGCGCGCTCGCGCTCGCGTGGCCGTTTTATGCCGGCCTTGCGATCGCCGGGGCGATGATGCTCTACCACGGCTTCCTGATCCGCGATCGCACGCGCGAGGGCTGCTTCAGGGCGTTCCGGCACAACAGCTGGGTGGGCCTCGCGATCTTCGCCGGGATCGTGCTCAGCTACCGGGTCGAGGGGCCGCTATGAGCGCGGATGCCGGCAGCGCGGTCACGCGCTTCGACTTCGCGAGCGGGCCGCTGCGCGGCAGCTACCTCGCGCTCTATCCCACTTGCCTGGTGCATCGCAGCGAATGGCAGTTCGAGACGCTGCCGCTCGCCGCGGTGGGATCGGTGCGCGTCGCATTCGAACGCAACCTGCGACACATCGGGTGGGGTGCGGGGCTCATCGTCATCGCGCTCGTGCTCCTCGCTATCGCCTCGCCGCTCGGTGGCGTCGCGGCCGGCGCGGCCGAGGAAGTCGCCGCCGCGGGCAACCAGGGCGTCGCCCGCGGCCTGCTCGCCTTCTTCCACTTCCTGGGAGCGGTGGCGAGCCTTCTTCCGGCGCTCGCGCTCGCCTGCGCGCTCGGGGCCGCTGCGCTCATCGCGCTGGGCTGGATCGGCGCCACCATCCTGACGCTGAGCCTGGCCGGCAGCGAGCGGGTGTTTCCCGCGCGCGGCCGCAACACGCAGCTTCTCGACTTCTCCGAGTTGCTGAGCGAGCGCCTGATGTCGCTCGGGCGGTGAGCTATTCGGACCTGCGGGATTTCCTCGCGCAGCTCGAGGCGAAGGGCGAGCTGAAGCGCATCGCGGCGCCGGTCTCGCCGTGCCTCGAGATGACGGAAATCTGCGACCGCGTGCTGCGCGCCGCCGGGCCGGCGCTGCTGTTCGAGCGCCCGGCCGGCGGCGAGATGCCGGTGCTCGCCAACCTGTTCGGCAGCGTCGGGCGCGTCGCGGCCGCGATGGGCGTGGGCGATCCGGCCGCGCTGCGCGAGGTCGGGAAGCTGCTCGCGTACCTGAAGGAGCCCGAGCCGCCGAAGGGACTGCGCGAGCTGTGGGACAAATTTCCCCTGTTCCGGCAGGTGCTCAGCATGGCGCCCAGGACGCTCTCGAGCGGTCCGTGCCAGGAGACGGTATGGGAGGGCGACGAGGTCGACCTCGCCCGGCTTCCGGTGCAGACCTGCTGGCCGGGAGACGCCGGCCCGCTCATCACCTGGGGGCTTACGATCACCCGCGGGCCGGCGAAGCCGCGCCAGAACCTCGGCATCTACCGGCAGCAGGTGATCGGCCGCAACCGGGTCATCATGCGCTGGCTCGCCCACCGCGGCGGCGCGCTCGACTACCGCGACCACCTGCTCGCGCGGCCCGGGGAGCCGTTTCCGGTCGCCGTGGCGCTGGGGGCCGATCCCGCGACCATGCTCGCCGCGGTCACCCCGGTGCCCGATACGCTGAGCGAATACCAGTTCGCCGGCCTGCTGCGCGGGGCGCGCACCGAGCTCGTCAAGTGCCTCGGCAGCGATCTGCAGGTCCCGGCCTCGGCGGAGATCGTGCTCGAGGGAAAGATCCATCCGGAGGACCTCGCCGACGAAGGCCCGCACGGCGACCACACCGGGTACTACAACGAGGTCGAGCGCTTCCCGGTGCTGACGCTCGAGCGCATCAGCCTGCGGCGCAATCCGATCTATCACTCGACCTATACCGGCAAGCCGCCCGACGAGCCGGCGATCCTCGGCATGGCGCTGAACGAGGTGTTCGTGCCGCTGCTCGCGAAGCAGTTCCCCGAAATCGTGGACTTCTATCTGCCGCCGGAGGGATGCTCGTACCGGCTCGCGGTCGTCAGCATGAAAAAGCAGTACCCCGGCCACGCGAAGCGCGTCATGTTCGGCGTCTGGAGCTATCTGCGCCAGTTCATGTACACGAAGCTCATCGTGGTGTGCGACGACGACATCGACGTGCGCAACTGGAAGGAGGTCGTGTGGGCGCTCACCACGCGCGTCGACCCGGCGCGCGATGCGACCATCGTCGAGCACACGCCGATCGACTACCTCGATTTCGCGAGCCCGGTGTCGGGGCTGGGGTCGAAGATGGGCATCGACGCCACGAACAAGTGGGCGGGCGAGACCGCGCGGCGCTGGGGGCGCCCGATCGTCATGGACGCGGCGGTGAAGCGCCGCGTGGACGCGGTATGGGGGGAGCTGGGCCTGTAGCGCCGTCGTATACCCAGTTGAGCAGGGCGTCGAAGGCGGCATCGGCCTGCGGGGCGTTCGGGTGGTTGATCAGCATCACGACCGCCTGCCGGCGACCGTGCCGGTCGAGCACGTAGCCGGCGACGCTGCGCACGCCCGAGAGCAGCCCGGTCTTGATATGGGCGTGCCCGGCGACGCGCTCGCCGTGCAGGCGCTTGCGCATGGTGCCGTCGACCGACGCCAGGGGCAGCGAGGCGACGAACTCCGGCATCACCGGGCTGCGCCAGGCGGCCTGCAGCAGCGCCGCAAGCGTCGAGGCGCTCGCGCGCTCGAGGCGCGAAAGGCCCGAGCCGTTCTCGATCACCAGCCCCTGCGCCGGCAGGTTCCTGAGGAGCAGCCACTGGCGGATCACCTCGGCGCCTTTCTCGGTCGTGGCCGGGGCGCCGGCGAGATCCGCGGCGAGCGTAAGGTAGAGCTGGCGCGCCATCACGTTGTTCGAGAACTTGTTGACGTCGCGCACGATCTCGCCGAGCGGCTGCGACTCGTGCACGTACGCGAGGCGCGCGTCTTCCGGCACCGCGCCGTTGCGCACCGTGCCGCTCCAGCTTCCGCCCATCTCCGACCAGAGCTGGCGGATCATTCCCGCCACGTAGTCCTCGGGCGCGTAGAGCGCCACGTTGAGCTCGCGCTCCCCGCATTGGGCCGGGTAGGTGCCGCTGAAAGCGGCGCGCGGCTGCGGCGAGGAGACGAACGCGGCCTCGATCAGGTCGCGGAAGGCGCGGCCTTCCGGGCAGGTTCCGGACCCGGGCCGCAGGCCGTTGATCACCTCGAGACCCGGCAGGTTCGGCTCGACGTACACCCGCACGCGCTCGCCCTCCGGCACGAAGACGAAGCGCAGCGACTTGAAATTGACGAGCAGCGCGTCGGGCGCGACGTTGTAGGGACGGAACGCCTCGTTGTCGATCGGCTCGCCGGCAGCCGGGCCGAAGCGGCTGCGGTCGAGCACCACGTCGCCGCGGATCTCGCGCAGCCCGCGGCCGCGCAGGCCGCGCAACAGCATCCAGAAGCTCTCGTAGTTCAGCTTGGGGTCGCCGCTGCCGCGCAGCACGAGGTCGCCCTCGAGCACGCCGTCCTCGCCGAGCGCCCCGCGCAGGTGCGCCTCGGTCTTCCAGCGGTAGGCGGGGGTGAGGAGCTCCAGGGCGGCGTAGGTGGTGACCAGCTTCATGACCGAGGCCGGGTTCATGGGCCGCTCGGCGTTGAGCGCAAGCGAGACTCGCCCTCCCCCGGCCTCCTGGACCAGCGCGCCTACGCTCGAGGGCGGGATTCCGCTCGCCCGCAACGCGTCGCGCACCGGCTTTGGCAGGCCAGCCGCCGCGGCGGGCGTCGAAACAAGGGCCACCGACAGCACGCAGGCCTTGAAAAGCCGAGCCGCCGCCCCTATTATTAGCACTCGCTGGGACTGAGTGCTAAGTCCGAGAATTCTGGCTTTGGTCATTCCAAGCCATTGTAATACATCATGTTTTCCAATTGGGAGCTCAGCATGAAAATCCGTCCGTTGCATGATCGCGTGATCGTCAAGCGCATCGAAGAGGAGCGCAAGTCCGCCGGGGGCATCGTGATCCCCGACACCGCCGCCGAAAAGCCCGACCAAGGCGAGATCGTCGCCGTGGGCAAGGGCAAGAAGGACGACGCGGGCAAGCTCATCCCGCTGGACGTCAAGCCAGGCGACAAGGTGCTGTTCGGCAAGTATTCCGGGCAGACCGTCAAGGTGAAGGGCGAAGAGCTGCTCGTGATGCGCGAGGAAGACATCATGGGCGTCATCGAATCCTGAGTCACGCGCCAACGCTACCGATAAATCTAGGAGATTCACAATGCCAGCAAAAGAAGTTCGTTTCCACGACAGCGCGCGCAGCAGGATGGTTCATGGCCTGAACATCCTGGCCGACGCCGTCAAGGTCACCCTCGGCCCCAAGGGCCGCAATGTCGTGCTCGAGCGCTCGTTCGGCGCCCCGACCGTCACCAAGGACGGCGTCTCGGTGGCCAAGGAGATCGAGCTCAAGGACAAGTTCGAGAACATGGGCGCGCAGATGGTGAAGGAAGTCGCGTCCAAGACATCGGATGTCGCCGGCGACGGCACCACCACCGCCACGGTTCTGGCGCAGGCCATCGTGCGCGAGGGCATGAAGTTCGTCGCCTCGGGCATGAACCCGATGGACCTCAAGCGCGGCATCGACAAGGCGGTGATCGCGGTCACCGAAGAACTGAAGAAGATTTCCAGGCCCTGCTCGAGCTCCAAAGAGATCGCCCAGGTCGGCGCCATTTCCGCGAATGCCGACCCCAACATCGGCAAGATCATCGCGGATGCGATGGACAAGGTCGGCAAGGAAGGCGTGATCACGGTCGAGGACGGCAAGTCGCTGGAGTCCGAGCTGGAAGTCGTCGAAGGCATGCAGTTCGACCGCGGCTACCTGAGCCCCTACTTCATCAACAACCCCGAGAAGCAATCGGCGCTGCTGGACAACCCCTTCGTGCTGCTGTACGACAAGAAGGTCAGCAACATCCGTGACCTGCTGCCGATCCTGGAGCAAGTCGCGCGCCTCGACCAGCCGCTGCTCATCATCGCGGAGGACATCGAGGGTGAAGCGTTGGCGACGCTCGTCGTCAACAAGCTCCGCGGCGGCCTCAAGGTCGCGGCCGTCAAGGCGCCGGGCTTCGGCGATCGCCGCAAGGCGATGCTCGAGGACATCGCGGTGCTGACGACCGGCCAGGAGATCAGCGGCGATCTCGGCATCAAGCTCGAGAACGTCACGCTCGACATGCTGGGCACCGCCACGCGCGTCATCAGCGATCGCGAGAAGCTGCAGGAGCGGCTGGCCAAGCTCGCCGGCGGCGTCGCCATCATCACGGTCGGCGGCTCGACCGAGATCGAGGTCAAGGAGCGCAAGGACCGGGTCGAGGACGCCATGCACGCGAC
>DATKAX010000228.1:0-4201 GCA_035514595.1 Burkholderiales bacterium | reverse complement strand
GACGGCTGCTTGTTGTTGTCAATGGTGCGTCCGCCCATTGCCCATCCGGCGACGTCCCTTTTGTGGCCTGCGCGAGCAGAAAACGGCCTGGGCAGAGCGCAAGGCGCTCAAAGAAAAGCTGCTTGCGATCGACGAACACGATCTGCGGCGCGCCCTGGCCGCAACGCGTTTGAAGATTCGCGGCGACGATCAGATCATACTCGACTGGATCGGGTACGACGATAAAGAACGGCTCGGGCATGACGAGCTGCGCCGGGTTCTGGTGGCCCTGGTCGAGCGTGTCGAGCTTCTTGGGAGCAAATCGCGCGAGACTTCGCCGCTATAGGCCTCGCTATCAGTGCCTACAATGTGCGGATATGAAGAAATGGCGGCTCCCTCAGAACTCGCTCTTCGCTATCCTGCTTCGCTCGCGGTGGTGGGTGAGCGCGCTGGTGGGAGTAGGGGTGTTCGGGGTGGCGCGGCTGGTGCTGCCGGAGGGGCTGGCGGCGTTCGCGGCGCTGCCGTTCGTGGTGATCGCGATCGTCGCGGGCTGGAGGCAGATCGGCACGCCCGGGCCGGCGCGGGTCGCGGAGACGCTCGAGCGCGTTCGCGCGATGACCTGGGAGGCGTTCGCGGCGGAGCTCGAGGAGGCGTTCCGGCGCGAGGGTTACGAGGTGAAGCGGCTGGGCGGGCCGCAGCTCGACCTGGAGCTTGCGCGCGCGGGGCGCACGACGGTGGTGGGCGGCAGGCGCTGGAAGGCGATGCGCACCGGCATCGAGCCGATGCGCGAGTTCCATGCCGCGGCGCGCACGCGCGAGGCGAACGAGCGGGTCTATGTCGCCGCCGGCGAGCTCACCGACAACGCGCGCGCCTTCGCGGCGGAGAAGGGCATTCGCGTCCTCGAGGGCGTGGCGCTCGCGAAGCTCCTCGGGCGGCAGAAATCCTGATCTGACCCCGATTAATCGGGCTCTGACCCCGAATTGCGCCTGGCTTCCAGCGCTTCCCAGCGCTCGAGCTTTTGCATGAGCAGGGCCTCGATTTCGTCGGCGCGGGCGCGCTCGGCGCGCAGGCGCTCGGGCGGCTGGCGGTAGTAGTCGGGGGCGCTCATCGCCGCCGAGAGCTGCGCCTGCTCGGCCTCGAGCGCCTCGATCTCGCCGGGCAGCGCTTCGAGCTCCCGGGTTTCCCTGTACGAGAGTTTTGTACGCCCCCTCTGACGAGATGAAGCATTTTTCGATGAAACCACCTTATCGTCGTTCGGCGCGGGCCGCTGGTGGATCCAATCCGAATAGCCGCCGGCGTATTCCTTCCAGCGAGCGCCGCCCTCGGCGGCGAGGACCTGGGTGACGACGTTGTCGAGGAACGCGCGGTCGTGGGACACCAGGAGCAGCGTCCCGGCGTAGTCCTGCAGCGCCTGCTCGAGGAGCTCGAGCGACTCGATGTCGAGGTCGTTGGTCGGCTCGTCGAGCACCAGCAGGTTGGCGGGGCGGGCGAAAAGGCGCGCGAGCAGCAGGCGGTTCCTCTCGCCGCCCGAGAGCATGCGCACCGGGGAGCCGGCGCGGCGCGGCGAGAAGAGAAAGTCGCCGAGGTAGCTCATCACGTGCTTGCGCCCCCCGGGGAGCTCGACCCACTCGGAGCCCGGGCTGATGGTCTCGGCCACGGTCTTTTCCGGCTCGAGCGCCTCGCGCATCTGGTCGAAGTACGCGGGTAGCAGGTTCGTGCCCAGGCGCACGCTGCCCGAGTCGGGCGCGATCGTGCCGAGCATCAGCCCGAGCAGCGTGGTCTTGCCGGCGCCGTTCGGGCCGACGATCCCCAGGCGGTCGCCGCGCGAGACGATGAGCTCGAGGTCCTTGACGATCTCCCTCTCGCCAAAAGCTTTCGAGACCTTCGAGAGCTCGCACACGAGCCTGCCCGAGCGGCCGCCCTCGCCGATGGCGAGCTTGAGCTTCCCTGCGCGGCTGCGGCGCGCGGCGCGCTCCTCACGAAGACGCTCCAGGCGCCGCACGCGGCCCTCGTTGCGCGTGCGGCGCGCCTCGATGCCCTTGCGGATCCAGGCTTCCTCCTCGGCCCAGAACCGGTCGAACTTGCGGTTCGCGACCGCCTCGGCGGCGAGCTGGCCGGCCTTCAGGACTTCGTAGCGGGAGTAGTTGCCCGGATAGGAGAGAAGCCGCCCGCGGTCGAGCTCCACGATGCGCGTAGCGACGCGGTCGAGGAACGCGCGGTCGTGGGTGACCACGATCGCCGCGGGCTGCTTCGCGACGAGCGACTCCAGGATCTCGATCCCCTCCAGGTCGAGGTGGTTGGTCGGCTCGTCGAGCAGCAGCAGGTCCGGCTCGAGCGCCAGCGCGTGCGCGAGCGCGGCGCGCTTCGCCTCGCCGCCCGAGGCCGCCGCCGGGGAAGCCCCGGGATCGAGCCCGAAGCGGTCGAGGAATGCGTCGAGCCGGTGGGGCTGCGGCACCGCGGCGCGCTCGTGCAGCGCTTCCCTCAGGGTTGCCGCGCGCGCGAGAACCGGCTCCTGCTCGAGCAGGACGATGCGCAGCCCGTCGCGCTTCTTGAGCTCCCCGCCGTCGAGCGCCACCGTGCCTGCGATCACGCCGAGGAGCGATGACTTGCCGGTGCCGTTGCGCCCGATGAGCCCGATGCGCTCACCCGCCTCGAGCGCGAGCGAAGCGCGGTCGAGCAGCGGCAGCTCGCCGTACGCGAGCTCGGCGTCGACGAGCGCCAGAATCAAGCGATTTCGAGCAGCTCCACCTCGAACACCAGCGTTGCATCCGGCGGGATGACGCCGCCGCAGCCGTGCTCGCCGTAGGCGAGCGCCGCCGGGATGGTCAGCCTGCGCTTGCCGCCGACTTTCATTCCGGGGATGCCCTCGTCCCAGCCCTTGATGACGTCGCCCGCGCCGAGGGCGAAGTCGAGCGGGTCGCGGCGGCTGCGGCTCGAGTCGAACTGCTTTCCGTCCTGCATCCAGCCGATGTAGTGCACGACGACGTCCTGGCCGGCTTCGGCGGTGGCGCCCTTGCCGATAAGCAGGTCTTCCTTGATCACGGCGCTGGGGATGAAATCGTAGGGTTGCATGATAGTGCGCCTTCCTTGAGTGGGGGCGCATTGTACCCCGCTCAACCCCGGCGCAGGATCCGCGACAGGGTCAGCCCTTGCACCAGGATGGAAAACACCACCACCACGTAGGTGACGGTGATGAGGGCGTTGCGCTCGGGGCCGGCCGGAAGCGAGAGCGCGAGCGCGATGGAGATGCCGCCGCGCAGTCCGCCCCAGGTCAGCACGCCGATCACGTAGGGCGGAAACTCGCGCCGCAGCCCGGGCAGAAGCGCCGCCACCGATACGGAAAGCAGGCGCGCGCCGAGCACCACGGGGATGGCGAGCGCCGCGGCCCAGGCGTAGGCCGCGTCGAAGCTGATGAGCAGCACCTCCAGCCCGATGAGCACGAACAGCACCGCGTTCAGGATCTCGTCGAGGAGCTCCCAGAAAGTGTCCAGATGCTCGGTGGTCTTCTTCGACATCGCGAAGCGCCGGCCGTGGTTGCCGATGAGAAGCCCCGCCACCACGATCGCGATCGGGCCGGAGAGGTGCAGCTTGGTGGCAAGCGCGTAGCCGCCCATCACCAGCGCGAGGGTGATCAGGACTTCCACCTGGTAGTTCTCGATGCTCGCGAGCATGCGGTAGGCCGTGTAGCCGATGGCAAGCCCGAAGAGCGCGCCGCCGAGCACCTCCTGCAGGAAAAGCAGCGCCACGCCCTGCGGGGTGGCGGCCGCTCCGCCGGCGGCGATGCCCAAGAGCACCAGGAAGGCCGCCACCCCGACGCCGTCGTTGAGCAGCGATTCGCCCGCCATCTTGATGCGCAGCGAGCGCTCGGCGCCGGCCGATTTCAGGATCGCCAGCACCGCGATCGGGTCGGTGGGCGAGATGAGCGCGCCAAAGACCAGGCAGTAGACGAGCGCAATGCCCTGCCCCAGGAGCCCGAACAGCCACCAGGTGGCGACGCCGACCAGCGCGGTGGAGATCAGCACGCCGAGGCTGGCGAGAAAGCCGATCGCCCACTTGCGCTGCGCGAGCTCGGAGAGGTCGATGTGCAGCGCGCCGGCGAACAGCAGGAACGAGAGCATGCCGTGCAGCAGCGTCTCGTCGAAGTCCACCGCCGCGAGCAGCTCCTCGGCCACGGTGTCGAAGTGCACGCCGAGCTTGCCGAGCGCGACGACGCCGAGCGAGG
>DATKAX010000227.1:0-3172 GCA_035514595.1 Burkholderiales bacterium | reverse complement strand
TCGACGGACAAGAATCCCGTCCTCGCCGGCGCCCGCTGCCCGGAATGCGGCAACACCACCCTGATCCGCAAGGACGGCTGCGACTACTGCACCGCCTGCGGTTACGTCGGCATCTGCGGCTAGAAATCGGGGTCAGAGCCCGATTTCCGTCTTCAAGGAGTCAGCCGGGGAAATTGGGGTCAGAACAGATTTAATCCGGTTCACGGCAGATCGAAGACCAGCACCTCGGCCCCTTCGCCACCTTCGAGCGCGATCTCCCCGCCGTCGGTCTTGAGCGCATCGCCCGCCCGCAGCGCATGGCCGTTCACGTTGATCGCGCCTCGCGCCACGTGGGCATAGCCTTTCCTTTTCTTCTCCAGAAGAATTCTGGCCGCTTCCTTGCCGTCGAATAGCCCCGCATAGAGCAGCGCGTCCTGATGGATCGTGACCGAGCCTTCGCGCCCGTCGGGCGAGGCGATGAGCCGCAGCCGGCCGCGCTTTTCCTGCGGGGCGAAGTGCTTCTGCTCGTACGAGGGCGCGATGCCGGAGACCTCGGGCTCGATCCAGATCTGCAGAAAGTGCGTGACGGCGGACTTCTCGCGGTTGAACTCGCTGTGGCGCACGCCGCTGCCGGCGCTCATGCGCTGCACGTCGCCGGGAACGATGCTCGAGCCGTTGCCGATCGAGTCCTCGTGCGCCAGCGCGCCCTCGAGCACGTAGCTGATGATCTCCATGTCGCGGTGGCCGTGGGTGCCGAAGCCGCGCCCGGGCTGCACGCGGTCCTCGTTGATCACGCGCAGCGGGCCGTAGCCCATGTGGCGCGGGTCGTGGTAGTCGGCGAACGAGAAGCTGTGCCAGGAGTCGAGCCAGCCGTGGCTGGCGTGGCCGCGCTCGCGCGCGGGTCTGAGCTCGGTCATTTCGTCGGATAATCCGCTGATGCTCGAAACCGTCATCGTACCGCGCACGCGCGACCTGGGCGACGGCTTCACCGTGCGCCGCGCCCTGCCCGCCACCGAGCGGCGCACCGTCGGGCCGTTCGTGTTCTTCGACCACATGGGGCCGGTGGCGCTGAAGCCCGGCGCCGGGCTGGACGTGCGCCCGCACCCGCACATCGGGCTCGCCACCGTCACCTACCTCTTCGCGGGCGAGATCCTGCACCGCGACAGCCTGGGGACGGTGCAGCCGATCCGCCCCGGCGAAGTGAACTGGATGACCGCGGGCCGCGGCATCGCGCATTCCGAGCGCACGCCGCAGGCGCTGCGCCGCTCCGGCTCGGAGGTCTCGGGCATCCAGGTCTGGGTCGGCCTGCCGCGCAGCCACGAGGAAGCCGAGCCTGCGTTCTCGCACCATGCAGCGCACGCGCTGCCGGTCATCCGCGAGCGCGACCTCGAGATCCGGGTAGTGGTCGGCGAGCTTCACGGCGCAAGAGCGCCGGTGCCCACCTACTCGCCGATGTTCTTCGCCGACGCGATCTTGCGATCCGGCGCGCGCCTCCCGCTCGCTCCCGAGCACGAGGAGCGCGGCGCCTACGTCGTCGAGGGCATAGCCGAGCTCGATGGCATCGCCTACCCTGCCGGCCAGATGCTCATCCTGCGGGCGGGGAAATCGGCGCTGCTCACGCCCAAGCCCTCTGCGAGGCTGGTGCTCTTCGGCGGTGCGCCGCTCGAGGAGCGCCGCTTCCTGTGGTGGAACTTCGTCTCGAGCCGCAAGGAGCGCATCGACCAGGCGGCCGCCGACTGGAAGGCGGGACGCTTCGCCGCGGTGCCCGAGGAGACCGAGTCCATCCCGCTCCCCGAGCGTGGACCAGTTAACGTCGACTATCCCTAGCCCTGCCGCATAATGACCCCATAAGAAGTCGTAAGAAGGGGGCGGGATGAAGAAAAAGCTCGAAGCGGCGGCGCTCGCGCTCGCGGCAGCCCAGTACTGCCCCGCCGCACTGGCAGACGATGCGCGCCTGAACACCCGGCCCGGATGGGAGCTCGGCGTCCACGCCAGCCGCTACAAGTACGAAGAGCCCGGCCTCATGTCGCTCGAGGGCTATCGCGGCGGCGTGTCGGGCGCCTTCACTATCACCACCCGCAGCCGCGTCTTCCTGCGCCTCGACCTGCGCGTCTCGCACGGCATCCTCGACTACGAAGGCTCGGGCACGCTCAAGGACGTGCCGGACTGGCTGGTGGAGGCCCGTGCGCTCTATGGGCGGGACCTCGCCTTGGGCAGCCGGATGACCCTTTCCCCCTACGTGGGCCTCGGATTCCGCTACCTGCGCAACGACCTGCGCGGCACCACCAGCACCGGCACGGCAGGCTATGTAAGGGCCTCGCGCTACGCCTACCTGCCCCTAGGCGCGACGCTGCGCCTGGGTATAGGCGAGCGCTGGGCCCTCGCCCCGACGCTGGAATACGACGTCTTCCTGCGCGGCCGCCAGCACTCCTACCTCAGCGATGCCGATCCCAGCCTGTCGAATGCGTCCAACACGCAGACCCGCGGCCGCGGCTACCGCGCCTCGCTGATGCTGGAGACCGACGACTGGTCCTTCGGCCCCTGGGTGCAGTACTGGCACATCCGCGACTCGCGCAGCGTGCCGGTAAGCCCCCTCCTCATCGGCATGGAGCCGGAGAACAAGACCCGCGAGGCCGGGCTCGAGCTGCGCTGGCGCTTCTAGGCCAGCGGCGCGGGCACGTTTCTAGCACGAGCCCATGGGCAAACCTCACGGAGGGACCCATGGCAGACCCAGTCAAGATCCTCGGCATCGCCGGCAGCCTGCGCAAGGCTTCCTACAACAAGGGCGCCCTGCGCGCCGCGCAGCAACTGTGCCCCGACGGGGCGAAGATCGAAGCGTTCGAGCTCGACGGCATCCCGCCCTTCAACCAGGACGAGGAGCACAACCCGCCGCAGAAGGTCGCCGATCTCAAGAACCGCATCCGCGGCGCCGACGCGATTTTGCTCGTCACCCCCGAGTACAACTACGGCCTCCCCGGCGTCCTGAAGAACGCCATCGACTGGGCCTCGCGCCCCTACGGCGACAACGCCTGGGACGGCAAGCCGGTGGCGATCATGAGCGCCGCCCTCAGCATGGGCGGCGGCGTGCGCGCCCAGTACCAGCTGCGCCAGTCCTTCGTGTTCCTCAACATGGACGCGGTCGTGCAGCCCGAAGTCGCCATCGGCAACGCCCCGCAGCGCTTCGACGAGCAGG
>DATKAX010000226.1:0-3227 GCA_035514595.1 Burkholderiales bacterium | reverse complement strand
CGCGGTGCGCGGCGCCGAGCCCGGCGACACGCTGGAAGTGAAGATCCGCGCGATCGAGCTCACCGCAGACTGGGGCTGGAACGTGATACGCCCGCTGCGCGGCACCCTGCCCGAGGACTTTCCCGAATTCCAGGCGCGCGTGATTCCGCTCGATCGCCGGAAGATGACCGCCAAGCTCGCCTGGGGGCCGACCATACCGCTCTCGCCCTTCTTCGGCATCCTCGCCACCGCCCCCCGTCCCGAGTACGGCCGCATCTCCAGCGTGGAGCCGCGCGAGTTCGGCGGCAACGTCGACTGCAAGGAATACGTCCCCGGCACCTCGGTGTTCCTGCCGGTGTTCGTGCCCGGCGCCAGCTTCTCCGCCGGCGACGGCCACGCCGTGCAGGGCGACGGCGAAGTCTGCCTCACCGCGCTCGAGACCTGCCTGAAGGGCAGCTTCGAGCTGGTGGTGCACAAGGGGATGAACCTCGCCATGCCGCGGGCCATCACACCGACCCACTACATCACCCTCGGCCTCGACGCCGACCTCGACGACGCCGCCAAGCAGGCACTGCGCGACATGATCGCCTGGCTGGTGCAGATGAAGGGCTGGCAGCCCGCCGAGGCCTACGTGTTCTGCAGCCTCGCCTGCGACCTGCGCGTCACCCAGCTGGTCGACGGCAACAAGGGCATCCACGCCATGGTCGCCCGCCCCCTGATCGAATGATTACTGAAGTGCGGCGCGAAGCTCGTCGTAGGCGACCGGCTTGGTCAGGTGCAGGTCGAAGCCGGCCTCCAGGGCGCGGCGGCGGTCTTCTTCCTGGCCGTAGCCGGTGAGCGCGACCAGGCGCAGCCGCGCGGACGAGGCGCGCGCGCGGCGCGCCACCTCGTAGCCGTCGATTCCCGGCAGTCCGACGTCGACGAGCGCCACGTCGGGAGCGAAGGAAGCGAGCTTCGCCAGCCCCTCGAGGCCGTCGGCCGCGGTCTGGACCTCGTGGCCGTCTGACTCGAGCAGCAGGCGCAGGCTCTCGCGCGCATCCGCGGCGTCCTCGATCACGATGACGCGCCGGCCCGGCTGGCTCTGCTTCACAGCAACGTCGCCGTCGCCTTGCGCGGGCTCGGTGCGAGGCAGCCGGATGGTGAAGCTCGCGCCCTGGTTCGGCCCGGCGCTGTGCGCCGTGATGGTCCCGCCGTGCAGGATCGCCAGCCGCCGCACCAGCGCGAGCCCGAGCCCCAGGCCGCCGGTGCGCCGGTCCATCGACTGCTCGCCCTGCACGAACGGCTCGAACAGGCGCGGCAGCAGCGCCGCCGGGATCCCCGGCCCGTCGTCGACGACCGAAACCTGCGCCCACTCGCCTTCGGCGCCGACCCGCACCTCGATGCGACGCCCGCCGTACTTGACGGCGTTGTCGACCAGGTTGTCCAGCATCTGATACAGGCGCGCCGGGTCGCCCTGGGTCCATGCCGAGGCGCCCGAGAGCTCGATCGCCGCCCGGGTGGCGGCGCGGCGCAGGTGGTCGGCGACCACCGCGGCCGCGATCTGGCGCAGGTCGACGCGGCGCGACTCGAGCGCGAGCTTGCCGTAGACCGCGCGCGCGGTGTCGAGCAGGTCGTCGAGCAGGCGGCGCAGCTGCGCCACCTGGCGGCTGATGATGCCCACCGCGGCAGGATCGGCGCGCCCGCCTTTGTGCTCCAGAAGCTCGGCCGCGAGCGCGATCGAGCCGAGCGGGTTGCGCAGCTCGTGGCTGAGCGCGGCGAGAAAGCGGTCCTTGGCACGGTTCACCTCCTCGGCGTCGCGCTGGCGCGCCTCCGCGACCGAGCGCGCGAGGCGCTCCTCCTCGCGCCCGCGGATCGTCCTGGCGAACAGGCCGACGACCAGCGCCGCGAAGGCGAGCAGCAGCGCCGCGGCGACCGCGAGCTGCGGCAGCGCCCTCGCGGCCGGCGCCCAGGCCGCCTGGTCGCTCGCCACCGCCGCCGCGCCCCAGCCGGACACCGGCGAGCGCACGATGCCGCGGAACGAGGTTTGGCCCTCCATGTTCTCTGCGCGCACGAACGAGCCGGCCGCCTCCAGCGTGCTGCGCGGCACCGGGCGGCCGACGAAGGTCTCCGGCTGCTGCGCCCGGGCGATGACGATGCCGCGACTATCGAAGAGCAGCGCGCCCGAGCCCAGCGGCGGCGCTTCCCGGGTGACCAGCGGCTGGAACACCGCTGAGGGGAACGCGATCGTCATGCAATAAAGCATCCGGCCTTCGCGCATCACGGGAATGCTGGCCGCGACGAGGTACATGCCGGTGACCTGGCCCTCGAAGAGGTCCGAGTACACCGGCTTGCGGGTCTCGAACGCCTTGCGCACGTACTGGGCGCCGCCGCGCGGCACCTGGCCGGGCGCGGGCGACGGCAGGCGCTTCTCCTGCTCGAAGACGTTCGGCAGCGGCGCGCCGTAGGGACGCGCGGTGTTGAACAACTGGTTCCCGTCCGGATCGAACAGCACCACCGAGGTGCCCGGCCGCGAGGCGAGCGCCTTAACGGTCAGCGCATAGAGCTCGCCGAAGCGCCGCTCGTCGACGAGCGACGAGAGCGCGAGCGTTTCCACCAGCGTCTGCCCGGTGGCCAGCTCGCGGTCGGCCGCCGCCGAGAGCGCGTGCGCCGCGCCGAGCAGCGTCTCGCCGAGGATCTCGCGGTGCGACTGGTACTGGGCCCAGCCGATCCAGAGCATCGCGGCGACGAGCGGCGCCGCGACGATCGCGACCAAACCGACCAATTGCTTGCGGATCGTCTGCAAGGACGGGGCGCCGGAGAAAGCGCGATGTTACCCGCACGCCGCGCGCGCCGGCCGCCGACCTGTCGCCATACCGGCTACATGCAAAGCACCAGGTTCGCAAACTCGATCAGCATGCCGGGCCGGAGGTAGGCCGAGAACACGGCGGCGGCGAGGAAGCAGGCGGCCGCGACGCCGATCGCCTTGAGGGTAAATTCCCGACGCGGGCTCATGCCGCGGCCGCCGCGCGGCGCTCGGCGAGCGGGCGCTCGTTCACCGGCAGGTTGACCGCGGCGGCGAAAAGTCCCAGGCCGATCGCCACCGCGAGCGCGCCGGCGTAGGAGCCGGTAGTGTCGTAGAGGTAGCCGGCGAGCCAGACGCCGACGAAGCTTCCGACCTGGTGACCGAAGAACACGATCGAGGTGAGCGTCGCCATGTAGCGCGTGCCGAAGATCTGGCCGACAAGGCCGTTGGTGAGCGGCACGGTGCC
>DATKAX010000225.1:0-6465 GCA_035514595.1 Burkholderiales bacterium | reverse complement strand
GTGGATGAGCGGCGCGGTGCTGTCCTTCGCCGCCATGGCGATCGCGGCGCGCGAGCTGCTCGCCCGCATGGGGCCGTTCGAGATCCTGTTCTGGCGCACGCTGGTGATGCTCGCGATCGTGCTCGCCATGCTGCCGCGCGCCGGGCTTGCGCCGCTCGCCACGCGGCGCTTCGGGCTGCACGCCTGGCGCAGCCTGTTCCACCTCGGCGGCCAGTACGCCTGGGTCTACGCCCTGGGCGCCCTGCCGCTCGCGACGGTGTTCGCCATCGAGTTCACCATGCCGGTGTGGACCGCGGTGCTCGCCGCGGTGCTTCTCGGCGAGCGCCTGAACCGCGGTCGCGTCGTGATGCTCGCGCTCGGCATCGCGGGCGTTCTCGTCATCCTCAGGCCGGGTTTCGCGGTGATCCACCCCGCGTCCTTCGTGATGCTCGCGGGCGCGCTCGCCTATGCCGCGACCATGATCTGCACCAAGCGACTGTCGCGCACCGATGCGCCGCTCGCGGTGCTGCTCTGGATGTCGCTCGTGCAGGCGCCGATCTCCCTCGCCGCGGCGCTTCCCGGATGGGTGGCGCCGGTCGCCGCTGACCTGCCCTGGATCGCGGTGATCGGCAGCGGCAGCTTCGCCGCGCACTACTGCATGACGCGCGCCATGAAGCTCGCGGACGCGAGCGTGGTGGTGCCGATCGACTTCATCCGCCTGCCGCTGATCGCGGTCGTGGGCGCGCTCTTCTACGGCGAGCGCTTCGACCCGGCGATCCTCGCCGGCGCGGCGCTGATCTTCGCCGGTACCTACTACAGCCTAAGCCGCGAGCGCGTCAGCCACGGCTAGCGCCGGCGAGAGCAGCAACGCGCACTCTTCCGCGGGAAGCGGGCGGGAGAACAGGAAGCCCTGCATCTCGTCGCAGCCGTGCGCGGCGAGGAAGGCGCGCTGCTCCTGTTTCTCGACGCCTTCGGCAACCACCCGCAGCCCCAGGCTGTGGGCCATGCCGATCACGGCGAGCGCGATCGACACGTCGTCGGCGTCGCCCGGCAGGCCGGTGACGAAGGAGCGGTCGAGCTTCAGCGTGTCGAGGGGGAAGCGCTTCAGGTACCCCAGGCTCGAGTAGCCGGTGCCGAAGTCGTCGATCGACACCCGCACCCCGCGCTGCTTGAGCCGCCGCAGGCTCGCCGAGACCTGCTCGGGATTCTGCATGGCGTCGCTCTCGGTGATCTCGACCTCCAGCAGCGACGCCTCGACGTCGTGCGCGCGCAGGGCGCGCTCGATGACCGCGCCGATGTCGTGGTGCAGGAACTGCTTGGCGGAGAGGTTTACGGCGACCGTCACCGCCGGCAGCCCGGCGTCGCGCCAGGCGCGGATCTGCGCGCAGGCGGCCTCGATGATCCAGTCGCCGACCGGCACGATCAGGCCGGAGTCCTCCAGCAGAGGAATGAACACCCCGGGCGACACCAGGCCGTTCTCGGGGCGCTGCCAGCGCAGCAGCGCCTCCATGCCGGTGATGCGCCCGGTGGCGAGGCTGATCTTCGGCTGGTAGTGCAGCAGGAATTCGCGCCGCTCCAGCGCCCGGCGCAGGTCGTTCTCGAGCAGCAGCTTCTCCATCGCGCGCTCGTTCATGGCCGCGGTGTAGAACTGGAAGCTGTTGCGCCCGATCTGCTTGGCGCGCAACATCGCCGCGTCGGCGTTTCTCACCAGGGTCTCCGCGTCGGCGCCGTCGCCCGGGTAGCTGGAGATGCCGATGCTCGCGGTAATGAAAATTTCGCGTCCCTCGAGACACAGCGGCTTCGACATCGCGTCGACCATCTTCTGCGCCACGACGGCCGCGTCCTGCGGCTTCGCCAGCTCCGCCAGCACCACGACGAACTCGTCGCCGCCGACGCGCGCCACGGTATCACCGGCGCGCACGCACTTCCTAAGACGCTCGCCGGCCTCGCGCAGCAGCGCGTCGCCGGTGGCGTGGCCGAGCGTGTCGTTCACGATCTTGAAGCGGTCGAGGTCGACGAACAGCACCCCGGCGTTCCAGCGCTTGCGGCCGGCCTGGCCGAGCGCCTGCGAAAGGCGGTCGAAGCACAGCACCCGGTTCGGCAGGTCGGTGAGCGCATCGTAGTGCGCCTGGCGCAGCAGCCGCTCCTGCGCCTCCCTGCGCTCGGTGATGTCCTCGCCGATGCTCGCGGTGCCGATCACCTCGCCGGACACCGAGCGCAGCACGGTGTTGCTCCATTGCACCAGGCGCCGGGCGCCGGAGCGGGTGAGGATCTCGTTTTCGTAATGCCACGCGCCGGGCGAGTTCTCCAGCAGCGACCGGAAGATGTCCTTCACCTCGCGGAGCTCCGGCGGCACGAACAGCTCGAACCAGTTGCGGCCGATCACCTCTTCGCGCTGCCAGCCGGTCAGGTTGAGCAGGTAATCGTTGCAGTACGTGATGCGCGCGTCGCAGTCGAGCATCAGCGAGACGAGCTGCACGTTGCGCAGCATGTCGCCGAAGCGCCGCTCGCTCTCGCGCAGTGCCTCCGCGGCGCGCCGGCTCTCGGTGATGTCCTCGGCGAGGCCCGCGATGCGGTAGACCTCGTTGCCGTCGCGCAGCACCGGGAACGCACGGTCGCGTATCCAGCGGACTTCCCCGTCGGGGCGCACGATGCGGAACTCCTCGACGTACTCGCCGCTCGCCTGCCTGGTTTGTGCGGCGTGGAGCACGCGTTCGCGGTCCTCCGGATGGATGGCGTCGATCCAGTCGCGGGGCGAGGCGTAGAGGCTCTCGCAGCTGCGGCCCCAGACCTGCTCGTAGCCCGGGCTGACGTAGAGCATCCGGTTCTTGGCGGGATCGGTGAGCCAGAACACCTCGCGGATGTTCTCGGCGAGCTGGCGGAAGCGCTCCCCGCTTTCCCGCGCCTCGCTCTCCGCGCGCTTGCGCCCGGTGATGTCCTCGATCGTGCCGACGATGCGGTACAGCGCGCCGTCCGCGTCGCGCACCGGGAAGCCGCGCGCGGCGACCCAGCGGACCTCCCCGTCCTCGCGCAGGAAGCGATGCTGAAAGTCGACCGGGCGCTCGCGCATCTCGCGATAGGCCTCCACGGCGCGCGAGCGGTCCTCGGGATGGATCTCCTGCTTGAGCTCCTGCCAGGCCGTCTTCAGGGAGATGATGCGCCTGCCGTAGATCGACTCGTAGCCGCGGCTGAGGTAGACGATCTCGCCCCGCCTGGCGTCGGTGATCCAGAACGCCTGGGGGATATTGTCGGCGAGCAGCTCGAACTGCCGCTCGCTTTCCGCACGCGCCGTCTCCGCCAGCTTGCGCGACGTGATGTCCTCGACCATCGCGAGGAAGACCGGCGGCGCGCCTTCGGTTTCGCGCACGAGAGCGATCGCCACCGTGGTCCAGATCACCGCGCCGTCCTTGCGCACCTGCCTGAGCTCGATCAGCGGCCCCGGCGAGGCGCCGCCCGAATCGACGAACCAGCGCCTCAGCCCCTCGGCCGCCGTGACATCGCCGGGATGCACGATATCGTGGAAGGTGCGCTGCTGCATTTCCGCTTCCGAGTACCCCAGCAGGGTGCAGTACTTCCGGTTGACCTTGAGGAAGCGGCCGTCGGGGCGGCAATGCGCGATGCCCACCGCCGCCTGGTCGAAGGTGGCGCGGTACTGGGCCTCGCTGCGCGCCGTCGCGGCCGCCGAGCGCTGCTCGCGCCGGCGGGCCAGGAGCAGCACGGCGGCGAAAAGCGCCAGCAACAGCGTCGCCGCGGAGGCGCCGATCAGGTAATTGCGGCGCCGGTCGTGGAACTCGGCGAGCACTTCGTGCTGCGCGGTGCCGACCGCCACCACCAGCGGGAAGCCCTCCACCCGGCGGTAGCTCATGTAGCGCGGCGCGCCGTTGAGCTTTCCTTCGCTCACGTAGCTGCCCGAGACGCTGTCGGCCAGCGTCCTGAACAGCGTGCTGCCGCTCATGTCCTGCCCGCCCGAGATCTCTGGGCCCGAGCGCCGGGCGCGGATGCGGCCGTCGAGTCCGGCGAGCAGTATCGTTCCGCCGGCGCCGAGGTCGACGTGATTGTAGAAGTTGGCGAAGTACTCGGGGTTCACGCCCACGAGGGCGACGCCGGCAAAGCGGCCGTCGCGCCCCTGGATGCGGCGGGTGAGGTGGATGGTGGCGCGCCCGGTCAGTCGCCCGGTTGCCGGCTCGCCGATGCGAAGCTCGTCGTCCGGGTAGTCGCGGTGGTGCTGGAAATAATCGCGGTCGGCGACGTTGACGTCCACCGTTCCCTTGATGGGAAGGACGACGTTGCCGTTCCCGTCGATCACGGACGCGATCGTGAGAACCGAGAGATCAAGCTCGCCCTCCTCGATGAGGAACTTCGGATTCAGCGTCCCGGCGTGCTCGACGTATTCGTGTCCGATGAAGCGCACCGTGCGGTCGAGGCCTTTGAGCGTGCGGATGGTGTGCTCCTCGAAGGCGAGCGCGAGGTTGTCGTTCTGCCGCACGGCTTCGGCGACCGTCCAGCTGCGCTCGTAGCTGATGCGCTCCAGGGTGAGCGTCCACACGCCCGCCACCAGCGCCGCGCTGAGGGCGACGACCGCAATGCAGGTCCACGAGCAGAGGGCGTTGAGTCTTTTACGCACCCCTGGAGGCTACGTACCGGGGAGAACGTGCGATTGACCTGTATCAACAACGGCCGCGCCCAGGGGACCGCGCTGCGACTTTTCTGACAGTCTTTGACCCGCCTTGGCGGGGATGCTCGTCTGCTGCAGGCCGGTCGACGCCGCCGCGTTGAGATAGATCAAACGCGATGCCGCCGCTCGGGGCCAAAGTACGGGCGGTATGGCCGTGAAAAAACCCGCCTTGGAGCCGGCGCGGGCAAGCGAGATCGTGGAGCAGCTGCCCCTCGCCGTCGCCCTGCTCGACGAAAACGACCAGGTCGTCTGGACCAATCGCCGCTTCGACGAGCGGTTCAACGGGGATGACCTGGCCGCCTGCGGGGCGCTGCCGGGACAACCGGGCCGCGGGAACCTCGCCGTGGTGGTGCATCGCCTGCAGCCCGGGGGCCTGCGCATGGTGGTGCTCGACGACGCGCCGGGGGCCCTCGACGCCGCGGCGGTGCGCGAGCTGCGCAGCCGGCTCGAGCAGCTCGAGCGCGCCGCAATGCTGGACGCCCTGACGGGTCTGTGGAACCGGCGCTATCTCGATCACAGCCTGCCCGCGGAACTGAGCCGCAACTCGCGCTACCGCCAGCCGCTCGCCGCGGCGCTGCTCGACATCGACCACTTCAAGCAGATCAACGACCGCCTGGGGCACCAGGCCGGCGACGCGGTCTTGAAGGAGCTGGCGGCCCTGATTCGCGGCGCGACGCGCGCCGCCGACATCCCGATCCGCTGGGGCGGCGAGGAGTTCCTGGTCGTGATGCCCTGCACCGCGCACGGCAACGCGGCCCGGGCGGCCGACAAGCTGCGCGAGCGCATCGCAGGCCACCGCTTCGCGCTCGCCGGCAGCGTCACCGCGAGCTTCGGCGTAACCGAGCGACTTGCCGACGAAGGCGCGGAGGCGTTCTTCGCACGCCTGGACCGCGCGCTATACCAGGCGAAGGCCGATGGCCGCAACCGCGTGGTCGCCGAGCCCCGCGGCGCCTCCGACGACTGGCAGGCGCAGCCCCGGCCGCTCGTGCAGCTGATGTGGGACGAGAGCTACGCCTGCGGCGAGCCGCTCATCGACGAGCAGCATCGGGAGCTGTTCCGGCTCGCCAATGCGCTGATCGGCGCCAGCCTGACGGGTGCGCAGGGCGCCGCCGCCTTCGAGCCGGCGCTGGAGGCGATGCTGCAGCACGTGGCGCGCCATTTTCGCGACGAGGAGGCGATCCTCGAGCGGCGCGGCTTCGCCAGCCTCGGCCAGCATCGCGAAGCGCACCGCGGCCTGCTCGCTCGCGCCGCGGCGCTCAAGCTCGCCGCGCGCCGCGGGGAGATCACCACCGGCGCGCTGATGGACTTTCTCGCGAAGGAGCTCGTGGCGCGCCACCTGCTGACGGCGGACCGGGACTTCCATCCGCTGTTCGAGTAGCGGCCGGCGCGCCTGCCGGGAATCGGGGCCGCCCGGTTCTCAACCCACCTTGGCGGGGGCGTTCTTCTCCTGCAGGCGCTTGATGAGGCCATCGATGCCGTCCTGGCGCTGGACCGCGTCGAATTCCGAGCGGTAGGTGAGCACCAGGCTCACGCCCTCGACCGTGATGTCGTAGACCTTCCAGCCGCGCGGGGTCTTGTGCATCTGGAATTCGATTGGCAACGGCGGGCCGCCGGCGCGTACGAACTGCGTGCGTACCGTGGTCTCTTCGTCCTGCTCCTTGCCGCGTGTCGGCAGCACTTTCAGCGTCTGGCCCTCATAGGACCCGATCGCGTTCGAGTAGGTCCGCACCAGCATGTTGCGGAATTCGGCAACCAGATGCTTGCGCTGCTCGGGATTCGCGCTGCGCCATCCCCGTCCGACGGCAAGGCGC
>DATKAX010000224.1:0-14496 GCA_035514595.1 Burkholderiales bacterium | reverse complement strand
CCCCGGTGATGAGGCGGATGCGCCGCGTGCGCGCGGCGACCGCCGACAGGAACACGCAGGGGTTGGGCGAATGCCCGCCGTAGTCGTAGAACGAGTGCTCGACCGTCTTGATCGAGCTGTAGCCGAGCTCGTCCGCGCGCGCCGCAAGGCGCAGGCACTGCGCGTAGTAGTCGGCCGTGGTCGAGTCCTCGGGCCGGAACGAGGGAAAGAAGTTAAGTCCGAATCGCACGTCGGATGCTCTCCAGCAGGGAGGCCTTCATGAGGAAGGCCTTGTGCCGCGCAGGGTCGTCTGCGGCGGCGCGCAGCTCCGCAAAGCGCCTCGCGCGCTGCGCGGGATCGCGCTCCTCGAGCCGCTTCTTGTTCGCCACCGTCTGCTCCTGCACGTATTCGATATTGAGCGGCCGCCTTCTGCGCTCGTAGGCGTCGAGCACCGTGCCGGGCGAGTTTCCCTTGAGAACCGAATCGAGAAGACCCGCCAGGTCCCAGGCCTCGTGGATGCCGCAGTTGAGCCCCAACCCGCCGATCGGGTTGTTGACGTGGGCCGAGTCGCCGCACAGAAATACGCGCCCTTTCCTGAACTGCTTCGCCACGCGCTGGTGGACATTGTAGAGGTTGAGGTGCACGTAGTCGCGCCGGTTCTCGGGAACGAAGATCCTGGAAAGGCGGGCGCGCACGGCGGCGTCCGACAGCGCTTCCGCGTCGCTCTCGTCCTCGCGCGTACGGAACACGGCGCGCCAGCGGCCTTTCAGGTCGTCGCCCGCGACCTTGAAGAGATTGGTCCATTCCTCCGGATCCGCCCAGTAGCAGCGGAACCCGCAGCCCAGCGCGCGCTCGAAGTCGAACAGCGTGGTGATGACGAGGAAACGCTCGGGCCAGGTATACCCCTCGAACTCGATATCGAGCGCCTTGCGGATGATGCTGCGCCCGCCGTCGCAGCCGATGACGTAGTCGGCGACGAAGCGGGTGCCTGCATCGGTTTCGACTTCGACGCGGTCTTCCTTCTGCGCGAGCCCCGTGACGCGCGTTCCCAGCCGCACCTCGGCGTTCCCCATCGTGCGAAGGCGGGCGATGCCCATGTTGGCGAGCTTGTGCTGCTCGGTCTGCACCGCGTAGGGAAACGCGGTCTCGTCGCTGATGCGGTCGAAATCGAACTCCGCCACCAGCGTCTTCGTCGGCCGGTCCCAGAACTGGATGGTGCGCGACACCAGTCCCTGCGCGATGTACTCGTCGATCAGGCCGAGCTCGGCCAGGATCTCGAGCGTCGGCGGCTGGGTGGTGGAGGCGCGCGGGCTGGCGTCGGGTTGCGGCTGCTCTTCGAGCAGGGACACGGCGTGTCCCAGACGCGCACAGGCCAGCGCGGCAACGGTGCCGACGGGTCCGGCGCCGACCACCACCACGTTTCGACGTTGCATGGAAGAGGCCGATTATACTGGCCGCATGAGCGAGCCCAACCGACTCGGCGCGAAGGAGGCGGCGCGGCGCATCGAACGCGGAGAGCTCGTTGCCGAAGACCTGCTGCGCTCCTGCCTCGAGCGCATCGCGGCGCGCGAGAACGACGTGCGCGCGTGGTCCTACCTCGTTCCTCGCATCGCGCTTGCCCAGGCGAAAGCCGCCGACGCGCCGCTTCACGGCATACCGGTGGGCGTGAAGGACATCTTCGACACCTACGACATGCCGACCGAATACGGCTCGCGCATCTATGCCGGGCACCAGCCTCGCGCCGACGCGGCCTCGGTCGCGCTCGCGCGGCGCGCCGGCGCCACCATCCTCGGCAAGACCGCGACCTGCGAGTTCGCCACTTTCGTACCCACCATGACGCGCAACCCGCACGACCTCGCGCGCACGCCCGGCGGGTCCTCCAGCGGCTCGGCGGCGGCGGTGGCCGATTTCATGGTGCCGCTCGCGTTCGGTACCCAGACGGCGGGATCGGTCATCCGTCCCGGGTCCTACTGCGGCGTGGTGGCGTACAAGCCCACCTACAACTTCCTGCCGCGCGCCGGCGTCAAGGCCGAGGCCGATTCGCTGGACACCGTGGGCCTTTTCGCGCGCTCGGTGGAGGACGTCGCTTTCTTCGCCTCCGCGCTCACCGGCCGACGCGGCCTGGAGGCTTCGGTGGAGCGCCCGCGCATCGCGATCTGCCGCACCCACGAATGGGAATCGGTGCAGCCCGAGATGGCGCAATGCCTGGAGCGAGCGGCGCGCACGCTTCCCCTCGAGGAAACGGTCCTCCCCGAGCGCTTCCGGGGACTGCGCGCAGCGCACGCCGCGATCCTGTGGTACGAGGTCTCACGCAGCTTCGCGGACGAGTTCATGCGCTCCCCGGAGCTGATCGATCCAAAGCTGCGCGAGCGCTGCGCCGCGGGATTCGCCATGGAGGTGGACGAGTACGTGGACGCCCTGAGTTACGCCGCGGCTTGCCGGGCGAGCCTCGAGGACGCCTTCGGCGAGCATGACGTGCTGCTCGCCCCGGCGGCGACCGGCGAAGCGCCGCTGGGCGAGGCAACCGGCGACATCGCGATGAACGTGGTGTGGACGCTGCTGCACACCCCGTGCGTCTCGGTCCCGGCGGGCCGCGGTCCGAACGGGATGCCGCTCGGGCTGCAGGTGATCGGGCGCATCGGCGACGACGCCCGCACGCTCGCCTGCGCGAAATGGCTACACTCGCGCCTTCAAGGAGGAGGACCCTGACCATGAAAACGCTCACCGCGGCCCTGTTCGCCGCAACGCTCTTTGCCGGACCGCTCCATGCCCAGCCGTCCTGGCCGCAGAAGCCGCTGCGGGTGGTGGTGCCCTTCCCGCCCGGCGGCGTGACCGACTCGATCGCGCGGATCACCGCGGACTGGCTCACCCAGCGCCTGGGGCAGCCGGTGGTGGCCGAGAACCGGCCGGGCGCGAGCGGCGCGATCGCCGCAGACCTGGTAGCGCGCGCCGACCCCGACGGCTACACGCTTTTCTCCGCGGCGACACCGCAGCTCGCCATCGTGCCGCACGTGCAGAAGATCGGCTACGACCCGATCAAGGACTTCGCGCCGATCTCGATCGTCGGCACCAATCCCTTCGCGCTCGGCTGCAACGAGAAGGTCCCGGCGCAAACACTGGCGCAGTTCGTCGACTACGTGAAGGCGCGGCCCGGGCAGGTCAACTTCGCTTCGCCGGGCACCGGCTCCGTGGGGCACCTCACCATGGCGCTGTTTCTCGCGCGCGCCAATCTCAAGATGGAGGCGGTGCTCTACAAGGGCGGCGGGCCGGCGATCGCCGACGTCATCGCCGGCCATGTCCACTGCTACTTCGGCAACCTGAACGAGATCATTCCCCACGCCGGCACCGGCAGGCTCAAGGTCTACGCGGTCTCCGGCGAGAAGCGCTCGCCCCAGCTTCCGGACGTTCCCACCGTCGCCGAGCAGGGCTATCCCGGCTTCCGCACCCTCACCTGGAACGGCTATGTCGCGCCGGGCGGCACGCCGCGCGAGATCGTGGATCGCGTGGCGCGCGAGATAGCCGCGGGATGCAGGGACGCCGGCTTCGTCGGCCGGCTCGCCAAGATCGGCGTCGACGCGGTGTGCAGCACGCCCGAGGAATTCTCGAAGGCGGTGCGCGAGGACCTGCAGACCTGGAGGGAGGCGGTGCAGGCCGCCGGCATCAAGCCGCAATGACGCTGCGCGTCGCCATCCCCGATCTCATCTCGCCCTCGTACTTCCCCGCCATTGCGGCGGTCGAGCTGGGGTGCTTCGCGCGCGAGGGCTTCGAGGCGGAGCTTTCGCTTCTGTACCCGGTCACCCGGACCTACGAGGAGCTGCGCGAGGGCAAGCTCGACTTCGTCGGCGGCGCCGCGCATGCCGCGCTCTACGCCTTCAAGGACTGGCGGGGCGGCAAGCTCCTGTGCGCCCTGGCGCAGAACATGTACTGGTTCCTGGTGCTGAAGAAAGCCGCTGGCGCGAGAGCGGGCGATCTGCATGCGGTGAAAGGACTGAGGATCGGCGCGGCGCCGGGTCCGGTGGACGGGCTGAAGCAGATGCTGAAGGCCGCCGGCATCGACCCCGAGCGCGAGGTGACGATAGGCCCGGTGCCCGGCTTCACGGCCGGCCAGACGGCGTCGTTCGGCCTGCTCGCCGCCAGGGCGCTAGAGGAAGGCAAGATCGACGGCTTCTGGGCGAACGGCATGGGCGCGGAGGTCGCGGTGCGCCACGGCATCGGCACCCTGGTGCTGGATGCTCGCCGCGATGCGTCGGACGAGGCGAAGGGCTATACGTTTCCCGCCCTGGTTACCAGCCAGAAGATGATCGATGAGAATCCGAAGGCGGCCCGGGCGGCGGTGCGTGCGGTGGTCGCGGCACAGAACGCGCTCAAGGAGGATCCGAGCCGGGCCACGACGATCGGCAGGAAGCTCTTCCCGCCCGCGGAAGCTTCGCTCATCGCGCAGCTCGTCCGACACGACCTGCCCTTCTACGATGCCGCCATCCCGCGGGAGCGCGTCGAATCGATGAACCGCTTCGCCCGCGACCTGGGGATTCTGTCCCACCCGGTCGCCTACGAAGACGTTGTGGCATCGCTTTAGCCGGTTACAATGCCGCGCATCACCTCTTGGAGGAGGAAGCCATGAAAACAATCGCCCGTCTCACCCTAGCCGCCGCGCTCTCGGGCGTCGCCGCCGTTGCCGCGGCCGAGGAGCTGCGCCTGTCCACGTTCGTGCCGCCGGTGCACGTCATCTACCGGGAGATCATCGTCCCCTGGGCCGCGGATGTCGCCAAGGCCACCAACGGCGAGGTCAAGGTCACCCTCTACCCGTCGATGCAGCTCGGCGGCAAGCCGCCCGAGCTGTTCCGGCAGACGGTGGATGGCGTGGTGGACATGACGTTCACCCTGCCGGGCTACACCTCGCCCGCCTTCCCGCGCGTGGGGATCATCGAACTGCCCGGCCTCAAGGCCGACGGGCTCGCCGCGACCAACATGATGTGGGACCTGCTCGATCCCTATCTGCTGCCCGAGTTCGAAGGCACCAAGGTGATCGCTTTGTGGGGCGCCGAGGATGCCGGGCTGATGACGCGCAACAACAAAGCGTACCGCTCGCTCGACGACCTCAAGGGGCTGCGCATTCGCGCCCCCTCGGCGGCACAGGCGAAGCAGATCCAGGTGATGGGAGCCGTCCCGATCGCGGCGCCGATCACCCAGGTCTATCCCGGCCTCGAGCGCGGCACGATGGACGGCGCCATGGTGCCCTTCACCACGATCCTCGACTTCCGCCTCGGCGAGGTCGCCAAGGGCTTCACCATCTCGGGGCCGATCTTCGGGCGCTCGGTGTTCTTGATCGCGATGAACAAGAAGAAGTTCGACGGCCTGTCGCCTTCGGCGCGCCAGGCGATCGACGGGCTCTCGGGGCGGCAGCTCAGCCTCAAGGCGACCGACACCTACATCAAGCGCGCGGCGCAGGCGGTCGAGAGCGTGCGCGGCAAGGCCGACGTCGTCACCCTGTCGCAGGCCGAGCAGGATCGCATCAGCAAGGTGCTGCGGCCGATCATCGACGAGTGGATCAAGGAGTCCGAGGCCAAGGGTATCCCCGGGCGCGAGATGCTGCGGCGCGCCGGCTACCCCGGCGTCTAAGCGCGGACGATGTTCGACCGGACGCTCCGCGTCCTCGCGCTCGGCGGGGGCGTGGTGCTGCTCGGCCTGATGGCGCTCATCGCGTTCGACGTGGTGATGCGCTACGTGCTGCGGCTCCCGTTCCTCGGCGCCTACGAGATGACCGAGATTTTCATGGCGCTGATCGTGTTTCTCGGCCTGCCCTACTGCGCGGCGACCGGCGGCCACGTGGCGGTGGACGTGCTCTCGCCGGTCCTGGATCGTCCCCGGCTGCGCTGGCTTACCACCGCCATCCACCTCGGCGGCGCGGCGCTGCTCGGCGTGATGGCCTGGCAGACGGTGCTGTACGCGCTCGTCTCGCGCAGCCGCGGCGAGGCCACCAACATGCTGAGGATCGACCTCTGGCCGTTCGAGCTGCTGAGCGCCGCCAGCCTGGCGCTGTTCGGCGCCGTGCTGCTGGTCCGGGCATGGAGATCGCTGCGCCGCCCCCGGGCTGACCCCGGGCGATGAGCCCCACCGCGGCCGGCGTGCTGGGGATGGCGGCGCTGCTTTTGCTGCTTTTCGCCCGCATGCCGATCGGCGTCGCCATGGCGCTGGTGGGGGCCGTCGGCATCGCGGTGCTCAACTCCCCCGATGCGGCGCTGCACAGCCTTGGCTCGTTCGCCTATTCGCACGCGGCGGTGCAGGCCTTCGCGGTGATCCCGCTGTTCGTGCTGATGGGCAACTTCGCCGCCGTCTCGGGCATGGGCCGGGATCTGTACACCGCGGCCTACGCCTGGCTCGGCCATTGGCGCGGCGGGCTCGCCTCGGCGACCATCCTCGCCTGCGCCGGCTTCGCCGCGCTGTCCGGCTCGTCGGTCGCCTCCGCGGTGACCATGGGCCGCGTCTGCCTGCCGGAGATGCGGCGCTACGCCTACGACCCGCGCCTCGCCACCGGCGTGGTCGCGGCCGGCGGAACCCTCGGCATCCTGATCCCGCCCTCGACCGTGCTGGTGGTCTACGCGTTGCTCACCGAGGAGTCGATCGGGCGGCTGTTCCTCGCGGGCTTCCTTCCCGGGGTGCTGCTCACCGTGCTTTTCATTCTCACCGTGACGCTGCTGTGCGCGGTGCGCCCGGCGCTCGGCCCGCCGGGGGAGAAGCTGCCGCTGCGCAGCCGCTTCGCCGCGCTCGGCGGCGCGGCGCCGTTTCTTCTCGTCGTCGTGGCGACGATCGGCGGAATCTACGCCGGCGTGTTCACGGTCAACGAGGCCGCCGCCGTGGGCGCATTCCTCACCATGGCGTATGCCCTCTGGAAACGCACGCTCACGCTCGCCGCGCTGATCGATGCGCTGCTGCAGACAGTGCGCACCACGGCGATGGTGTTCATGATCCTGATCGGCGCGCACCTCTTCTCGCCGTTCCTCGCGCTGAGCCGCATCCCGATCAACCTGGCGGCCACGCTGACCGAATACGCCCTGCCAGCGGCGGCCGTGCTCGCCATCCTGATGGCGGCCTACCTGATCCTCGGCATGTTCCTCGAGGGCTTCGCCATGATGGTGCTCACCGTGCCGATCGTGTTCCCGATCATCACCGCGCTCGGCATCGACCCGATCTGGTTCGGCATCTTCATGGTGATCGTGCTCGAGATGGGGCTGATCAGCCCGCCGGTCGGGATCAACGTGTTCGTCGTGAAGGGCGTCGCCGAGGACGTGCCCATGGGCAGGATCTTCGCCGGCATCATGCCGTTCTGGTTCGCCATGGTGGTGTGCATCGCGATCCTGGTCGCCTTCCCGCAGATCGCGATGATCCTGCCCAACACGATGATGCAATGAGCCGCAGGCTCGAGAACCGGGTCGCCGTCGTCACCGGCGCCGCAAGCGGCATCGGCAAGGTGCTCGCGGCGCGCCTGGCGCGCGACGGCGCCTCGGTGGCCATCGCCGACCTGCGCGGCCACGACCTCGCCGCGGCCGAGATCGCGAAGGCGACCGGGGCGAGAACGCTCGGCCTGCCGGTGGACGTGTCCTCGGAAGCCGACGTCGCCCGGATGGCCGCCGAGACCGTGAAAGCCTTCGGCCGCATCGACATCCTGGTGAACAACGCCGCGCTGTTCAGCAGCCTGGAGCTGCGGCCGTTCGAAAGCATCGATGCCGCCGAGTGGCGCAAGGTGATGGACGTCAACACGCTGGGCGTGTTCCTGTGCTGCCGCGCCTGCGCGCCGCATATGCGCGCCGGCGGCTACGGGCGCATCATCAATCTCGCTTCGGGCGCGCCGTTGAAGGGCGTGCCCTTCTTCCTGCACTACATCGCGAGCAAGGGCGCGGTGATCGCGATGACGCGCGGCCTGGCGCGCGAGCTCGGCAAGGACGGCATCACGGTGAATGCGCTCGCCCCGGGCTTCACGCTCTCCGAGAACGTCGCCAGGATCCCGGCGCACGTAAGGGCCGGCGAGGCCTCGCGCGCGACGCGCGCCATCCCGCGCGACGAGACGCCCGAAGACCTGGTCGGCGCGGTCAGCTTCCTCGCGAGCGAGGACGCAGCCTTCGTCACCGGCCAGACCCTGGTGGTCGACGGCGGCTCGGCAATGCTTTGAATTCGGGGTCAGAGCCCGATTTCCTTTGCGCTTGCGGCTCGCTGAAGCTTCCGGGAAATCGGGCTCTGACCCCGAATTCCGGTTCTAGTTGACCTCGGCGGCGCGGCGCACGCTCCAGATCATGGAGGAGCGGACGAGGTAGTCGCACGCCTTGCCGCGGTCGGCGGCGATGCGGCGCAGCTCGTCGAAGTTCCTGCGGCGCGCGGCGGGGTCGGCCTCCTCGAGCAGCCGCTTGTTTCCGATCGACTGGGTCTGCACGAACTCGACGTTCGCGGCGCGGCGCTGGCGAACGTAGAGATCGAGCAGGCTCGCGTCGGCCTCCCCGCGCCAGACCCGGCCGAGATACTCGCCGAGCAGGATCGCGTCGTGCAGGCCGCCGTTCAGCCCGAAGGCGCCGAGCGGGTTATTGAGATGCGCCGCATCCCCGGCGAGCACGATGCGCCCGGCACGCCATTCCTGCGCCACCCGCTGGTGCACGCGGTAGATGCCCTTGTGCGGCACGGGATAGCGCTCCGCGCGCTCCGCGAAACGCTGCAGGCGCGCCTCGACCGCGTCCTCGGCGAGCACGTCCTGCTCGTGCTCCTCCGGGTGAACCGGGAAGGCGAGGCGCCACAGGCCCGGCATGTGGAACACCGCCGCCCATTCCCGCGGGTCGGCGACGTAGGCGTTCGAGGTGAAGCCTCTGGCGGCGAAATCGGCGTGCGTGCCGACGACGATGAAGCGCTCGGGCCAGGTGAAGCCCTCGAACTCGGTGCCGATGTGCCTGCGCACCGCGCTGCGGCCGCCGTCGCAGCCCACCAGCCAGGGGGTTTTTATTGTCTCCCGGGTAGTCGTAACGGTAACGCCGTCCTGATCCTGCGTCGCAGAGACGAAAGCGTTCGAAAACTGAACCGAGGCGTGGGGGAAGGCGGAGAGCTTCTCGAGCAGGATCGGCGTCAGCCGGAACTGCTCGAGGTGGAAGCGGTAGGGGTAAGGCGTGAGGTCGGCGATCAGGCCAAGGTCCCACTCGACGATCACGCCCTCGCGTCGGTCGCGGATCTGCCAGTGCGGCACCTTGATGCCGATGCGGTGCATCGCCTCGGTGACGCCGTAGGGCTCGAGCATCTCGAGCGTCGGGGGGTGGAGCGATCCCGCGCGGTGATCGGCGGTGAGCGCGGGCTCGGCCTCGATCACGCGCACCGGCACGCCCTGGGTGGCGAGCGAGAGCGCGGCGGCGAGGCCGACCGGGCCGGCCCCGACGATCAGGACCGGGTGCTCATTTGTTTTTTTCATTCTCCAGCTTCTCCGCGATCATTTTCCTGAGCTGCGCCTTGTCCAGCTTGCCGACCCGGGTAACCGGGAACCCCGCCACCTCTTCGATGCGCTCGGGCAGCTTGAACTTGGCGAGCCCCTGCGCCTGCAGAAAATCGCCCAGCTCCCTTACACCGGGCGCCTGCATGCCCGGCCGCGCCACGAGGTAGGCGCAGGCGCGCTCGATGTAGATCTCGTCGGGCATCGCCACCACCGCGGCGTCGGCCACCGCCGGGTGGCTGCGGATCAGGTTCTCGACTTCCTCGGTGCCGAACTTCTCGCCCCCCCGGTTGATGTTGTCCTTCAGGCGGCCTTCGAAGCAGTAGTAGACGCGCCCCTCGATGCGCCTCGCCTTCACCAGATCGCCGGTGCGGAACAAGCCCTCCGAAGTGAGCGACTCGCGCGT
The DNA here is from genome assembly GCA_035514595.1 of Burkholderiales bacterium. GTDB lineage: Bacteria > Pseudomonadota > Gammaproteobacteria > Burkholderiales > SG8-39 > SCGC-AG-212-J23. The sequence goes on along the minus strand of DATKAX010000224.1, from coordinate 4,654 downwards.
CTGGCCGGGCGCATTGTAATAGCCCCGCAGGCTGGAAGGCCCGCGGAAGCACAGCTCGCCCACCTCGGCTTCGGGCACCGGCGCCTCCGAGCCGGGTTTCAGTATGCGAACCTCCTCGGCGGTGTAGCCGGTTCGGCCCTGGGTGCCGTGGCGCGCGGCCGGCGGGTCGTCCGGATGCGAGATCAGCACCAGGCCCTCGGTGATGCCGTAGAGATTCGCGGCCTTGACCTTGAGGTGCGCTTCGATGGCATCCGCCCGGCTGAAGGCGACGAAGTAGCGCAGTGAGGAGAGGTCGTGCCTCGCCAGGTCCTGGTAGGCGAGCAGCTGCGGCGCGATCGGCCCGATGCTCATCGCGTTGGTGACGCGGTATCGCGCGATCATGTCGAGGATGTGCGCGATATCCATGCGCGAGGTGAGCACCGTGCTGCGGCCCCAGTGGATCGCCGCCATGTAGCCGAAGATCTGCCCGGCGTTGTGCACGATCGGCAGGCTCCAGATCCCGACCGAGCGCTCGTCCATGCCGTGCATGCGGTTCCACGCATCGCAGTGCGCGAGGTATTCCGCATGGAAGCGCGGGATGATCTTCGGCACGCCGGTCGAGCCGCCCGAGAGCTGGAACACGAAGCAGTCCTCGGATCCCAGTTTGATTTCCGACAGTTTCCTCCTCGCCTCCGGCAAGGAGATGGAACCGATCAGACGCGCCAGGTCGTCGTCCCTGCCGCGGGCGACGACCAGGTGCCGCAGCGCGGGGATCTTCTGCTGCATGCCGCGGGCGAAGCCGACGAGGTCGAAGGCGCTGAAGTCGGCCTGCACGAAGTACAGCGTCGCCCCCGAGAGCCGCGCGAGCTGGCCGATCTCGATCTCGCGGTACTGCGGCACCGAGCACACCGGGATGATCCCCGCCTTGTAGCACGCCGAGAGCGCGACCACGGTCTCGAGCACCGTGCCCATCTGGAACATCGCGCGGCTGCCCGGGCGCACGCCGAGCGCGAGCAGCGCGCCGCCGAGGCGCTCCGAGCGCTCGTCGAGCTCGCGGAAGCTGAGCTCGCCGTCCTCGGCGGCGAACGCGAGGCGCTCCGGAACGCGCGCCGCGGTGCGGCGCAGCGCCTCGCCCACCGTGAGATCGATCCACTTCCCGACGGCGAAGTATTCCTTCGCTTCCTGCGGCGGCGCGTAAGTCACGCCCTCGAGCGGCATGCACAGCATGGGGCTGATTCTATAATCGGCGCATGACCGACTGCATCGACGTCCACAACCATATCGTTCCCGAGAGCTTCCCGCCCTACGCGGGAAGCGGGCGCGACGTGCCCTGGCCTTCCATGGTGGATGCCCACGCCTGCCACAAGCACGTGATGATCTCGGGCAAGCTCTACCGCACGGTGTCGGACGGCTGCTGGAGCGTGCCGCGCCGCATCGAGGACATGGGCGCGATGCAGGTCGCGCAGCAGGCGATCTCGCCGATGCCCGAGCTGCTGGCGTACTGGCTGCCGCTCGAGGACGCAAAAGTGATGGTGCGCTACCTCAACGACACCATCGCGGCGATGATCGGGCGCGCGCCCGGGCGCTTCATCGGGCTGGGCGCGGTGCCGCTGCAGGACATGGACGCCGCGCTGCGCGAGCTGGAGTACGTCCTGAAGGAGCTGAAATTCTCGGGCGTGGAGATCGCGAGCCACGTCAACGGGGTGTCGATCGGCGACCAGCGCTTCGAGCCCTTCTTCGCCGCCGCGGAGCGCCTGGGTGCCTCGGTCTTCGTGCATGCACTGCACCCCGCAGGCCAGGAGCGCATCGTCGGCGCCTTCCCGGAGCAGGCGGTGTGCTTCCCGGGCGACATCGCGCTCGCCTGCGCCTCGATGATCACCGGCGGCATCGCCGCCCGGCACCCGCGGCTGCGCATCGCCTTCAGCCACGGCGGCGGCACCATGGCGATCCTGCTGCCGCGCCTGGAGCACGCCTGGAACGTGTTCCCGAAGGCGAAGGAATCGCTCGCCGAGTCACCCGCCGCCACGGCGCGGCGCTTCTACTACGACGAGCTGGTGTTCGATCCCAGGATCGTGCGGCTGCTGGTCGAGACCTTCGGCTCGTCGCAGATCGTAGTGGGCACCGATTACCCTTTCGCGCTGGGTGACACAAAGCCGCTTTCCACCCTGGAAAGGGCTGCTTTCGACAAAGCCACGGCAACGGCCATCACCTCAGGAAACGCGAAGCGCTTCCTGGGCCTCGACTAGAGGATCTGCGGCAGGACCTCGCTGATCGACCCCCCGAGCACCGCGTCGGCGACCCCGTCGAAGGGCGTCGGCTGCGCGTTGACGATCACCAGCTTCGCCCCCGCGGCGCGCGCGATGTCGACCGCGCCGGCTACCGGGTAGACCTGCAGGCTGGTCCCGACCGCGAGGAAGAAGTCCGCCTCGGCGGCGGCGCGCATCGCGCGCTCGATCACCTCGGGCACGAGCTGCTGCCCGAAGGAGATGGTGTCGCTCTTGAGAATCCCGCCGCAGTCGCGGCAGCGCGGGTCGTGCTCGCCGGCGCGCACGCGCTCGAGCACCATTTGCATCGGGCCCCTCGTGCCGCAGCCCCAGCACATGAACCTGCGCATGGTGCCGTGGACCTCGATCACGCGCTCGGGCGAATTGCCGGCGATCTGATGCAGCTCGTCGATGTTCTGCGTGATGAGCGCGTGCAGCTTGCCGCGACGCTCCAGGTTCGCCAGGGCGACGTGGCCGGGGTTGGGCTTCGCCTCCCAGGCCGGGCTGGCGAGCCGGTTCTGCCAGGACGCCCGGCGCACCTCGGGGTCCGCGAGGTAGTAGTGGATGTTCGACATCTTCTCGGCGAGCGGATTCTTGGTCCACAGCCCCTGCGGGCCGCGGAAGTCCGGGATGCCGGAATCGGTCGAGATGCCCGCGCCGGTGAGGGCGACGACGCGCGCCGCCTCGTCGAGCCAGGAGCGGACCTGCTCGATCAAGGAATCTGGATCTTGCCGCCGCCGCCGAGGCCGCCCGGCGGCACCCCGCCCGGCGGCAGCCCGCCCTGCGGGATGACGATCGAGGACTGCGCCTGGCGGCGCAGCTCCTGCAGCTCCTTGACGGTGCGCTCGATCGCCTCCTTGGCGAGGGCGCCGAACTTCTCCGCCGCTTCCTCAAGCGAGCCGGCGCCGATCTCGAAGCCGATCGGCAGCGCGCCGGCCGGGGTCAGCACCTGCGTCTCGCCGACGTAGAGCACCGCGCGCGCGCTGTCGCGCGAGCCGTCTTTCTTTACCGGCGTGAGGCGACGGATCGTGCCCACGCGCCGGTCGGTGAAGACCTCTTCCTGGTACAGCGCCGCGGGATCGATCTTGATCTCGTTGGCGGGTTCGGATTTGGTTGCCATGGCCCGATTCTACCCCCGCGCCACCAGCCGGCCCGCCTGGTAGTCCTGGAACGCCTGCACGATCTCCTGCTTGGATGCTGATGCTGCTGCTTTTCGTCGGCGGCGTGGTGAAGCTCGCCTAGCTCGCCGAGCGCAGCTTGAACCGCTGGATCTTGCCGGTCGCGGTCTTGGGCAGGTCGGTCCTGAACTCGATCCAGCGCGGATACTTGTAGGGCGCGAGCCGGTCCTTGACGTGCTGCTGCAAGGCGGACTTGAGCTTCTCGTCGCCCGTGTAGCCGGATTTCAGGACGACGAACGCCTTCGGCTTGACGAGCTTCGACTCGTCGTCCATGCCGACCACGGCGGCCTCGAGCACCGCCTCGTGGGTAATGAGGGCCGACTCCACCTCGACCGGCGAGACGTAGATGCCGCTTACCTTGAGCATGTCGTCGGAGCGCCCGCCATAGGTGTAGTAGCCCTGCTCGTCGACGGTGTACTTGTCGCCGCTCCTCGTCCACGGGCCCTGGAAGGTGGTCTTGGTGCGGCTGCGCTGGTTCCAGTACATGAGCGCCGCGCTCGGGCCGCTGATCTGCAGCTCGCCGAGCTCGCCGGTTTTCGTGATGACGTTGCCCTGGTCGTCGACCAGGCGCACCTGGTAGCCCGGCACCGGCTTGCCGGTGGTGCCGTAGCGCACTTCGCCGGGGCGGTTCGAGAGGAAGATGTGCAGCATCTCGGTCGAGCCGATGCCGTCGAGGATCTCGACCCCGGTGCGATCGGTCCAGCGCTTGCCGATGTCGGCCGGCAGCGCCTCACCGGCGGATACGCAGATGCGCAGATTGAGGTCCTTCCTTGCCGGGAATTCCTTACTTGCCAGAAGAGCGGCGTAAAGCGTTGGCACGCCGTAGAAGATGGTCGGCTTTTTCTCGGTCAGGCGCCTGAACACCGAGTCGGGCGTCGGGCGCTCGGCCATCAGGATCGCGGTCGCCCCCACCGCGAGCGGGAACGTGAGCGCGTTGCCCAGGCCGTAGGCGAAAAACAGCTTCGCCGCAGAGAACACCACGTCGGACTCGCGGATCCCGAGCACCGGCTTCGCGTAGAGCTCGGCGGTGGCGATGAGGTGCGAGTGCAGGTGCACCGTGCCCTTGGGCGCGCCGGTCGATCCCGACGAGTAGAGCCAGAAGCACATGTCGTCGCTCGTGGTCGGGGCCGCTTCCGCCTTCGGCGAGCCGGAGGCGAGGAACTTTCCGATATCAGTAACGACATGCTTGAGCTCGGGGCATTTGCCGCGAATGGGCTCGAAGCTCTTCAGCAG
>DATKAX010000223.1:0-11862 GCA_035514595.1 Burkholderiales bacterium | reverse complement strand
TACCGCGTGCACCAGCGCGTCGCGGCGAAATACCGCGTCGGCCGGGTATTCCTCGCCGGCGACGCCGCGCACATCAACAATCCCCTGGGCGGCATGGGCATGAACGGCGGCCTGCACGACGCCCTGAATCTGTGCAACAAGCTGATCCAGGACGGGAATCTCGACCTGTACGAGGCCGAGCGCCGCCCGGTGGCCATCGAGTACATCAACGCCAACACCAACCGCAACCGGCAGCTGCTCGCCGAGCGCGACCCCGGGGCGCGGCGCCGGGTGCAGGAGGAGATGTGCCGCATCGCCGCCGACCCGGTTGCGGCCAAGGCGTTTCTGATGAAGAGTTCGATGATCGAAACCCTGAGGAGGAGGACGACGTGAAGCGCATTTCTGTCTTGATGGCCACTCTGGCTTTTTCCGCAACCGCGACCGGTCAGGTCGTCGGCCTGGGCACGACGCAGGTCGGCGCCACGTTCCAGCTCTCCACCGGCGTCGCCAAGGTGGTGTCCGACAAGGGCGGCGTGCAGATGCGCACCCAGCCGATGGCGGGCGCCGCGCAGTACGCGCCGCTCGTCAACCGGGGCGACATCGACTTCGGCATCTCCAACATCGTGGAGCTTTACTACCTGCAGGAAGGCAAGGTGATCGTCGAAGGCAGGGAGCACAAGGACCTGCGCATGGTGGCGCGCCTGGTGCCCTGGTACAACGGCCTGGTCGTCAAGGCCGACAGCCCGATGCGCACGGTGAAGGACCTGAAGGGCCAGCCGGTGCCGGCCGGCTTCACCGGCAACCCGCTCGGCAAGGTGCTGATCAGCGGCTACCTCGCCAACGCCGGCATGAGCTTCGAGGACACGCGCCAGGTGCCCGTGCCTTCGTTCCCGCGCATGTTCGACGCCTTCAAGCAGCAGCAGACCGCGACCTCGATCGCGACCATCGGCATGGCGCAGCTCAAGGAATGGGAATCGACCCTCGGCGGCGTGCGCTTCCTGTCGTTCGATCCCTCGCCGCAGGCGGTGCAGGCGCTGACGCGCTACATCCGGGGCAGCTATGTGGTCGAGGTGCAGCCCGGGCCGGGCCGCACCGGCGTCGCCTCGCCGACGCATATGGTGGTCTACGACTACACGCTGTGGGCCAACGCGAAGGTCGCAGACGACGTCGTAGGCAAGGTGGTCCAGGCGCTGTACGACAACCCCGGCGACCTCAAGGCCGCGAGCCCGCTGTGGGCCGAGTTCGAGCCGGCGCAGATGGCGAAGGACCTGGGGATCGAGTACCACCCCGGCGCGATCAAGGCCTACCGGGCGAAGGGCGTCTGGAAGCGCTGAGAAAAACGTGGTCCGTTCCCGCTTTGGGGACGCTGATCACGGCGGGCGGGATCTTCTGGGGGCTCGATGTCCCGGCGAAGCTCGGCTGGCAGGTGTACCAGGAGCAGTTCATCGCCGCGATGCTGGGCCTCGCGCTTGCGATCTGCTATTTCAGGCGCGAAGACCTCCTGAATTTCCTGCTGGGCGGCTGCGGCCTGCTTGCAGGCTTGTGGCTCGCGGTGCGCTACCCGGTGCTGCAGGCCGACGTGCTCTCGCACCAGGCCGAGTCCCTCGGGCTTTCGATCGTACTGCTCGCGCTGGTGCTGGAAGCCTGCCGGCGTTCCGCCGGCGTGGTGCTCACGCTGGTGTTCGCCTTCTTCTTCGCCTGGGCCATGATCGGGCACCACTTTCCGGGGATGCTGCAGACCAAGGAAGTCGCGCTCGCGCGGCTGCTGCCCTATCTCGCGCTGGACACCTCGAGCATGCTCGGCACCGCGCTCATCATCGCGAGCACCACGGTGATCGCCTTCATGTTCTTCGGCCGCGTGCTGCAGGCCTGCGGCGGCGGCGAGTTCTTCACCGACATCTCGGGCGCGTTCTTCGGGCGCTTCCGCGGCGGCACCGGCAAGGTGTCGGTGGTCGCCTCGGCGCTGTTCGGCACCATCTCGGGCAGCGCGGTGGCGAACGTGATGTCCACCGGCGTGATCACCATCCCGAACCTCAAGCGCGCCGGCTATACGCCGCAGATCGCGGGCGGCGTCGAGGCCGTGTCCTCCACCGGCGGCCAGATCATGCCGCCGGTGATGGGGGCCGCGGCATTCCTCATGGCCGAGAACCTGCAGGTGCGCTATGCCGCGGTGGCGCTCGCGGCGCTGCTGCCGGCGTTCCTGTTCTACGTCTCGGTGTTCACGCAAGTCGATCTCGAGGCCGCGCGCCACCGCATCGGCGGCATCGAGCGCTCGCTCCTGCCGCGCCCGGGGCGCGTACTGCGCGCGGGCTGGTTCTTCGTCGTGCCGTTCGTGGCGCTGTTCTACCTGATGTTCGAGCACAATATGCGGGCCGAGGAATCGGTGCTGCTCGGCGTGGCCGCGATGCTGCCGTTCGCCTGGCTTCTCGGCTACGGCGGCAAGCGGCTCGACCTGCGCGGCTTCGCCCGCGCGCTGGCGCAGACCGGCGCCGACGCGGTCGATCTCCTCATCATCTGCGCGGTCGCCGGCGCGGTGATCGGCCTGCTCAACATCACCGGGCTCTCGCTCGGGCTGTCGCTCACGCTGGTGAAGCTCGGCGAGGGCAACCTGCCCCTGCTGCTCCTGGCGGTGGCCGTGATGTGCATCATTCTCGGCATGGGGCTTCCCACCACCGGCGTGTACCTGCTGGTCGCGGTGCTCGCCGCCCCGCCGCTCATCCAGCTCGGCGTGCCGCCGATGGCGGCGCACATGTTCGTGTTCTTCTACGGCTGCCTGTCGATGATCACGCCGCCGGTGGCGATGGCGGCGTTCGCCGCGGCGCACATCGCAGGCGCCGGGCCGATGCGCGTCGCGCTCACCGCCTGCCGCCTGGGCTGGCCGGCGTTCGTGCTGCCGTTCCTGTTCGCCTGGTCGCCGACGCTGCTGCTGATGGGGCCGGCGCAGGCGGTGCTGGTCTCGGTCGCGACCGCGATCGCCGGCGTGTGGCTGGTCTCGGCGGCGCTGAGCGGCTATCTGTTCTCGACGCTCGGCCCGGAGCGCCGCCTCGCCGCCGGGGCGCTCGGCGCCGTGCTGCTGCTCCCCGGGCACGGCTACGCCGGGGCGCTCTACATCCAGGCCGCGGCGGTCGTCGCCGCGGCGGCGCTCGTCGCCTGGGAGCTGCGCCGCGCCAACTCGAGGAAGACCATGGAGGTCGCATGAGCAGCGCCAAACGCAGGCAGTTCGCCGAGCGCCTGAAGCGAAACGAGCTGGTCCTCGCCCCGGGCGTGTTCGAGCTGATCTCGGCCAGGCTCGCCGACCGGCTCGGCTTCGACTGCCTCTACCTCACCGGCTACGGCCTGGTCGCCTCCTACCTCGGCCTGCCCGACGCCGGGCTCGCCACCTACACCGACATGGTGGGGCGGGTCGCGCAGATCGCGCGCATGACCGGCACGCCCTGCATCGCCGACGCCGACACCGGCTACGGCGGCCTGCTCAACGTCCAGCACACGGTCCAGGGCTACGAGGCCGCCGGTGCCTGCGCGATCCAGCTCGAGGACCAGGAGTTCCCGAAGAAGTGCGGGCACATGCTCGGCCGGCGCGTGATCCCCGCGGCCGACATGGCGGCAAAGGTGAGGGTCGCGGTCGAGAGCCGCTCGGACCCGGACTTCCTCGTCATCGCGCGCACCGATGCGCGCACCGCGCTCGGCCTGGACGAGGCCCTGCGCCGCGCCGAGCGTTATCTCGGCGCGGGCGCAGATGTGCTGTTCGTCGAGTCCCCCGAGTCGCCGGAGGAGATGCGCAGGATCGGCGAGACCTTCAAGGGCGTGCCGCTGCTCGCGAACATGGTCGAAGGCGGACGCACGCCGCTGCTTTCCAAGGGCGAGCTCGAAGCGCTCGGCTACCGCATCGCGATCTTTCCCGCGCTCGGCTTCCTGGCGGCCGGCGCCGCCGTGGAGCAGGCGTTCAAAGAGCTGAAGGAAAGCGGCTCGAGCACCGGGCTCGGCGTGCCGCTGTACGACTTCAAGGCGTTCAGCGCGCTGATGGGCTTCGACCGGATCGCGGAGTTCGACCGGCGCTACCGGAGCGCCGAGAATGACTAGCTTCGGTCTCATCGCGCCGCCCACGAACACGGTGAACGAGGCGGAGTGGGAGCGCATGGCGCCGCCGGACCTCGCGCTTCGCGTCGCGCGCATGCCGCTGCATACCGATACCGAAAGCGAAGCCGGACGCAGTGCGCTGCGCGAGGACCTGCGCAGCGCGCTGCGCGAGCTGCGAGGCTGCGACCTAATGGTCTACGGCTGCACCGCCGGCTCGATGGTGCTGCCGCTGGATTCGCTCACCGCTTTCATGCAGGAGCTCGCCGGCGTGCCGGCGGTGGCTACCGCCCCGGCCCTGGTGCACGCCTGCCGCGCGCTCGGGCTTTCCAGGGTCGCGCTCGCCACGCCCTACCACGACTCGCTCAACGCGCACGAGGTCGGGTTCTTCGCCGCGGCCCGAATCGAGACCGTAAGCGTGCGCGGCCTGGGCATCGGCGCCGGCGGCGCGCACGAGTACGTGAGGATCGCGCGCGTGCCGCCGGAGCAGGTTTACGCGCATTGCCGCGCCACCGACGTGCCGGCGGCGCAGGGCCTGGTCGTGAGCTGCACCGATTTCCGCACCCTGGAGGTGCTGCCGCGCCTGGAAGCCGAGCTCGGCAAGCCGGTGCTGTCGTCGAACCTGGCGACGTTCTGGATGGCGCTTCGCACCGCGGGCCGCAACGAGCGCATCGCCGGCTTCGGCCGCCTGCTGGAGCGCTAGCGCGCGGCCGGCGGCAGCCGTTCGTTTCGCGACATGCGCCTCGTGGCGCATGCGACACGCGGGCTCAGCTCGTCAGGACTACCGACTCCTCGATCTGGCGCTCGGGAATGCTCCAGTAGCGCGCGAGCAGCCGGGTTTTCTCCTCGTCGGAGACCAGCGCAAAGCCCCGGCGCGCGTAGAACGCGATCGCCCAGGTGGCGGCCTTCCAGGTGCCGACGAGCAGCCTGCGCTCGGTCCGGCGCCTGAGCGTCTCGAGAAGGACGCTGCCGATGCCCCGGCCCTGCGCCGCGGTGCGCGTATAGGCGTGGCGGATGAGCGCCACGTCGGCGACGTGCTGCAGGCCCATCACGCCCTCGAGGCGCTCGCCGCTGCGGTAGCCCCAGAACGCCACCCCCGCGGCGATCTCCTCGCGCAGCTCCTCGAGCGGCATGTAGGGCTCCTTCCAGCGGTCGGCGGCGATCACGCCGCGGTAGGCCACCGCGGCGTCGTTGATCACCTCGAGCATCGCGCCGAGGTCTTCGCAGCGCTCGATCATCGTTGGCGATTCTGCCATACCAAAAAGACGGGGCGCTTGTAAGGCATACAAGCGTATCTGCACGCAGGGGCACCACGACTGCCTGCGGCGGGTCGCGCCCGAGGCAGTGGCGGCCGCGGCACGGGACCTGCTGGCGCTCCCGGCATGATCACGCTCGGCATCAACGCGGCCTACCACGACTCGGCCGCCTGCCTGGTGGGCGCGCCACGGGGATGCCGGTGCTGGTGAACACCTGTACGCCGCGCGACGCGCTCGCGATCGGCGCCTTCCTGCTGGAGAAGCGATGAACATCCTGGTCCTGCGCGCGCTGCAGCTCGGCGACCTGCTGTGCGCGGTGCCCGCGCTGCGCGCCCTCGACGCCGCATTCCCGCGCGCGCGCATCACGCTCGTCGGCCTGCCCTGGGCGCGCAAGTTCGCCTCGCGCTTCGAGCGCTACGTCGACCGCTTCATCGAGTTCCCCGGCTTTCCCGGGATGCGCGAGCGCGCGCTCGACCTCGAGGCGCTGCCGGCGTTCTTCTACCTCACGCGCTACTCGCAGTTCGACCTGGCGCTGCAGATGCACGGCAGCGGCGAGATCACCAACCCGCTCGCCATCTTGCTGGGCGCGCGCCGCATCGCGGGGTACTACCGCCCGGGGCGCTTCTGCCCCGATCCCGGGCGCTTCCTCGAGTGGCGCGACGAGGAGCACGAGGTGCTGCGCTGGCTGCGGCTCGCCGAGCACGTCGGCGCCCCGGCGCAGGGCACGCACCTGGAGTTCCCGCTGCACGCCGCCGACCTCGAGGAGGCGGCGAGCTTCGCCCTGGGCAGCTACGCGATCCTCCATCCCGGCTCGCAGCTCGCCTCGCGGCGCTGGCCCGCGCAGCGCTTCGCCGAGGTCGGCGACGCGCTCGCCGCCGCGGGCATGCAGATCGTCCTCACCGGCAGCGCCGCCGAGGCGATCCTCACCCGCTGCGTCAAGGACACCATGCGCAAGCCTGCGCTCGACCTCGCCGGTCGCACCAGCCTGGGCGGCCTCGCGGCGCTCGTCGCGCGCGCGCGGGTGGTCGTATCGAACGACACCAGCGTCTCGCACATCGCCGCGGCGACCCGCACGCCAAGCGTGATCGTCGCCTGCGGCTCCGCCCCGCGGCGCTGGGCGCCGCTCAACCGGCGGCTGCACCGCGTGCTGCATCGCGAGGTCCCCTGCCGGCCCTGCGCGCATGGCGAGTGCCCGCTCGCCGGGCATCCCTGCGCGCTCGGCGTCGGCGCCGCCGAGGTCATCAACGCAGCGCTTAAGGCGTACGCGTGCGCCGCCTGAAGCTCCGGCGCTCGAGTGCCGCGAGGCAGCGCGCCGGCGCCCCCGGGTACGGGACTTGCGTCTCCCGCTTATCCGTCTGCGGAGATTCCCATGGAACGAATCGAGAAAAGCATCGAAGTGCTGTGCCCGGTGCGCACGGTCTACAACCAGTGGACGCAGTTCGAGGATTTCCCGCGCTTCATGGCGGGCGTCAAGGAGATCCGGCAGCTGGACGACACGCACGTGCACTGGCGCGCCGAGATCTGGGGCAAGGAGAAGGAGTGGGACGCCGAGATCACCGAGCAGGTGCCCGACCAGAAGATCTCCTGGCGCAGCACCTCGGGCGATGCGCCCAACGGCGGCACGGTGCGCTTCGAGCCCCTGGCGGCCGACCGCACCCGCGTCAAGCTGACCATGGAGTACGAGCCCCAGGGCGCGCTCGAGAATGTCGCCGACGCGCTCGGCGTGCTGAGCAAGCGCGTGCAGAACACCGTCGAGGACTTCAAGCAGTTCATCGAGAAGCGCGGCGCCGAGACCGGCGGCTGGCGCGGCGAGGTCCACGGCGGGCGCAAGACCTCGTAAGCCTTTCCCGGGTCGACCCCGGCCGCGGCGAGCCAGGGCTCGCCCGGCCGGGCCGCTTCTCCTAAAGCTTCGGCGGCGCCGGAAGCGAGCCGCGCTCGAGCCGCTCCACGCCTTCCGGCACCGCGCTGCAGGGATGCGCCGAGCGCAGCCAGGCGTGGCGCTCGATGCGCAGCCACTTCGGGTCGTCGAAGCTGCCGCCGGCGATCGCGCGCATCCCGGGCAGCGCTTCCGCGGTCCAGGTGACGGTCGCGCCGCATCGCGGGCAGAACTGCATGCGCAGCCAGCGCTGCGTCTCGTCCGAGCGGTGCTCGTAGGTCTTGAGCTCGCCGCCCAGGATCTCGACGTCCGCCTCCCGGAAGTACGCGCCGATGCCGAACGCACTCCCGGTGCGCCGCTGGCAGAACCTGCAGTGGCAGGCCGAGGTCCGCGCGGGCGCGTTTTTCACCCGGTAGCGCACCGCACCGCACACACAGCCGCCTTCGTGGATCGTCATTTCGCCTCCTCCTCCTCGCGCAGCTCTTCGCCCTTGAAGCGGCGCTGGCAGTTCTCGCAGCGATAGCGGCCGGCCTTGCGCACCAGCGCCTCGCGCGCCGCGCGGCGGTGGCGCGAGCGCAGCAGGAACCACGCGGCGAGGACCGCGATTCCCAGCACGGCCTGGAGCTGCCGCGCGCCCCCCGAGGACCAGAGAAGCCCGAGGATCATCGCGAGCGCGAGCCAGTACAGGACTTCCATGGCGACGAAACGGCCGGCCGGAAAGCCGGCCTGGTCGTACTGCGCCTCGAGGGGGCTGCCGCAGCTCGGGCAGAGCTTCGGCCCGGGGTTCATGGCGCGAGCTCGACCAGCCGCGCCTCGACCGTTGCGCCGGAAACCTGCAGCTCGGCGATCGCGATCGGCAGGCTGAAGCGCCGCGGGCCCGCGCTGCCGGGATTGACGTACAGCACGCGGTCGCGCAGCTCGACGAGCGGCCGGTGCGAGTGGCCAGAGACCACGACCTGGAATCCGGCGGCCGCCGGATCGAGGTCGAGCACCCCCGCATCGCCGATGTCCCCGGCGTGCACGATGCGCTCGCAGCCGCGCAGGAACGCCGCCGCCTCGGTTCGCAGCAGGCCGTGGGTGTCGGAAATGAGGCCGATGCGCCGCATCAGGACGAATCGTCAGGCGAACCCCGTGCCGCCGTCACACCACCTCGACGTCGAGCGAGCATGCAGGCGCCTGCCGGATCGTGCATGTGACCGGAGAGTGCGCGTCGGCCCATGCCACGATCTCGCGCAAGACATCGGATGACGCGGCAGGCGCGCCGATCTTCACCTTCATGCGCACCGGTCCGTGGCGGGCCGAAACGCGCTCGTCTAGCCCGAGGATACCCCGGAGATCGGAGTCGCTTTCGACCGTGACTTCAAGGCTGCTCAGCGCCACGCCCAGCTTCGCTGCGCGCATCGCGATCACCGTCGCGGTGCAGGAAGCCAGAGCGCCCCGCAGCAGCCAGCCGGGATTCGGACCCGAGGCGGCACCGCCCAGCGCCGCAGGCATGTCGGTAACCAGGCGCTCGCTGTACGGTCCGGTCAGCTCGCAGCGCAGGCCTTCGGCGAGGCGCGCCGTTGCCGGTGCATTCTTTCCCCGGGCCTTGGCCGGATCGGCCAAAATCCCGAGGCTCAACCGCTCGATCGCTTCTCGGACGTTCTGGGCGCTCATGACGGGCTCCGGTTGCGTTTCTCCTGATCTCGCTACGTTGGGTCTGGATTCCGAGGCGGGCCTTCAATCTCGGAATACGGCGTCGCGCTTCTGCGATCTCGCCGCGATCGCTTCGTCGAGATCGCTCGAAAGCAAGGCGCCTGCATTGCGTAGCGCTACATATTCGAGGCCCGCCGCCACAGAATGGTCCCTGCTGTAGTTGAGCGTGTCCTTGATGCCACGAACGGTCAGCGGAGATTTCCTGGCAATGGACGTTGCAAGAGCCATCACATGCTTCATGAGGCTGTCCTTGTCGGGAAAAACCTGATTCACCAGTCCCATCGCGCGCGCTTCGTGCCCATCGAACTCCCGCCCCGTATAGGCCAGCTCGCGCGCGAGCCCATCGCCGACCAGCCTGGGGAGACGCTGAAGCGTGCCCACGTCGGCCACGATGGCGAGGTCGATCTCCTTCACCGAAAACCTAGCGTCATGCGTTGCATATCGCATGTCGCAAGCCGTTATCAGATCGATCCCCGCTCCGATGCAGGCTCCGTGAACGGCTGCGAGAACCGGCTTGCGGCAAAACTCGGCTGCACTGATCGTGCTCTGCAGATCGAGTATCCAGTCGCGCAGGCGTTCCTGGCGCCTGCCTTCCGGAAGCGAGCGGACTTCGGAGCTTGTCGCAACGAGGAATTCAAGATCGACACCAGCCGTGAAGTGCTTGCCTTGTCCGCTCAACACGCCGACGCGCAATTCGCTTGCGCTCAACCATTCGAACGCGGCCTTGATTTCCTTCCACATCGCCCCATTGAACGCGTTCGCCTTGTCCGGTCGGCTCAGCTCTATCCGGGCGACACCGTCCGCTTCGCTGACTGCCAGGGTTTCAAAGTTCATTTGCACTCCCCACGGGTATGGCCTGCACCTTGCGGGACCCCTATTGGCGCTACAGATGCGCGAAGAACTCCGGCTTGTCCTGCCACCTGTCATTCATGCCGTCCACATACGTGATGGGAATCTTCGAGAGCTCCTCTTCCGTGACGCCTTCGAGACAGCCGACGTTGACGCCGTACATCTTGCCGATTGGAGTCTGGTTGCCGACGCCGAAAGCGCGCACACCGCACCGCTTGCAGAAGAAGTGCTGATTCTTCCCGGTGTTGAAGAGATACTCGGTGAGCGCTTCCTCGCCCGCAACCAGGCGGAATCCCCCCGGTCGGGCAATCGCGGGCCAGAAGCGATTCCGGCGGCAAATGGAGCAGTTGCAGCGATACGTATTTTGCGCAAGGTCGAGATCCGCCTCGAACCGCACCGCGCCGCAGTGGCAGCTGCCCCTGTAGGTTTTCAGCATGCGATAACGCCAAGCATGAGCGAGCAGTCTCTTAATGCGCCTGCAGCCGGCTGAAGTGTATCGCCAGAAGGCAGGCTGCGCTCGGGAACGTCATGCCCCACAGACTACCGCCCCCCGGCGTATCCAGCGAGGCGCAAACACAGAGAATCTCAGCGTCGACGCTTCCGGTGTCCACGGTGCAATTCAGAACGACTGTCTCGCCCACGCTTGCGTTCAGGAGCGCGCCGCTTCTTGCGCGTCCCCTGCAACGCACTGTTGGGCGGCGCACCACTCGCTGCCAACGCAGTTGGTGGCGCGGTCGCCCTAAACGACGGCGTCGCGTCGATCCGGTCAAACCATGCCGACAGCTTTGGGTGCCGAGGACGCCAGCGAAAACCGGGGTTGCGCGCCTCAAGGCCGAGGGCGCATGCCAGCGTGATCTGGATCATATTGAGTGCGCCGCGCATGAACGGATGGTCGATTTCACGCTCCCAGACGTCCAGCGTACGTCGGGCACGATCTGCCTCGTGCTGAATCACTCCCGGCGAACGTTCGTTCTCGGGTCGCAATATCTCGCGCCCCCAGACTGAAAGGCCATCCAGCATGCTTCTTGCCAGCGCCTCGAGGCGGCGCGCCTCCCACGCTTGACCACCGCCCGGCAGCTCCAACGTCGGCTCGCCATCCAGATGATCGAGGTACGCGCAGATGAGAGCGGATTCCTCCAATCCGATACCGTCCTCACATACGAGATACGGAACCCGACCCGACGGATTGATGCCGTAGTAGGGACTGTTCGCAACCCGTGTCTTTGCGACGATTGTCTCCACGCGGCTTTCCAGTCCCTTCTCCAAGACCACGATTCGCGCCATACGCGCGTAAGGGGAACCGGGGGTGATGTAGAGCCTCATCATGCCGGGATCGCTACGCACGTTGTCGCGCCGCCTAACGCTCCGGTTCAGGCGCGCGCCGCTCGCGGCGCGTCGCCCTGAAACCAGCGGTTAGACGCCGCCGGCGCTTGCCCTGGAGCACGGACCTCAGCGCCTTGTTGACCGAGGCTGAGTCCGGGAATGCCTTAGCGACGTCGCGGTCCAGGACCACGACGTTGGAGCCCTCCTTCAGAAGCCGTTTGTAGTACTTCCCCCTTACTGCCTTCGAGTACTCAACGTCGTATTCGGACCGCATTTGGGCCACGTGGTTCGTGCGTTTAGGTTTCATGTCGTTTCCGCTCATGCGCCGTAGCTAGACGTGCACTGATGATGCGGATTGTCTCACCTTGCTCCGTATGTACAACCACCAGCAATCGCTGACGTCAAGAATGCCCGATGGTGACCAGACGCTCCTCCTTGCGCGAAGAGTCTGGGTCCGGAAATGTGGCCGACAGCGGATCGTAGAAAACGCTGACCGCTTCATCGAACGTGACCTTGTGCTTCCTTCGATTGGCGTCGGCCTTCGCACGGTCCCATTCGAAGTGCATCGCTCAACGGCGGCCGGACATGGTGGCGTCTAACGTTCAAGCTCACCTGCCGCGGCGGCTCGGGGAGCTTGAACCCGGGAATCAGCTGATGCCGCCGCGGTCAGGTGCAGCGCCTGGTTCGGCGTACCCCGCCTGGGCCGCCTGAATCGTCGCGCGATCGTGGGCCGAGGGGACGCTGCGCTCGGCTGTCTCGGCGACCAGGACGGCCTGTTGGCGGAGCGCGTTACGCCGCTGTTCATCGGAG
>DATKAX010000222.1:0-12182 GCA_035514595.1 Burkholderiales bacterium | reverse complement strand
AGCAGCAGGTTGCCCAGGCCATACAGTCCCGGCGCGAGGCGCCTGGGTGCGCCGTCCCGGTTCGACATCCACCACAGATCCTCGCCGTCGGCGGCGAGCAGGTTGAAGCCGCTGTAGCTGCTCGCGCGGCGCGCGACACTCGCGACGTAGGCAGCGGGCGCCTCGCTGCCCGCGAGGAAGCGCGACACCAGCGCACCTCTCGATTCGGCCGCCGAGGGCTCCCGCGCGCCGCGATAGTTGGTCACCGCGGCGAACCTGCCGCCGCGCGATACGCCCATCCACGTCCCTTTCGCCTCGAGGTCGCGACCGGCGAGCAACCCGGGGCTGTCGTGCCAGAACCCGGCGGGCGCGGCAGCCCGCGCGTGATACTCGTCGCGGTTCGCGGCGACCGCCAACGCGTAGTCCGGAAGCGCCTGCCACGCAAGCAGGATCAGGCACATACGAAGCGCTCGATCCTGCGCTGCACGCCCAGCCTGGCGCCCTCGCGCTCTAGCAGCGCCTCGAACGCACGCTCATCCTCGATGCCTTCGTAGACTTCCATGTAGGTCGAAGGATCGTCGCGGCGTCGCATCCAGCGGCCGCGCACCCGGCACTCCCGCTCAACGGCGTCGAACAGCGCCTGGACTGCGGCGCGCAGCTCGCCGAGCCGGCTGGGCTCGATCTTGTAGTAGACGTAGTAGTTCAAACCGGCATGACCGCCAGCAGTTCCTCTCCGGCGCTGTCCACGACGACCCCGCCTTCGTACTCCTGTCCCGGCCGCAGCGCCGCTCCCGCCGGGGCGCGCAGGCGCCGCATGCGTCGCTTGACCTGCCCGCGGTACTGGGCGCGCGCGACGATTTCCTGGCCGGGATAGCAGCCCTTGCGGAAATCCACGCCGCCGAGAGACTCCAGGTTGACCATTTGCGGAATGAACTGATCCTGCGTCGCCGCGCTGATCCAGGGACGCCCGACCCGGATCTCGTCCAGCGTCCAGCGCTCTTCTGCAGCAGTGGCGGGCGCCGTCATCTCCGGGGCCGGGCCGAACTGCAGGAAGCGCCGCTCGCCCACGCGAACCGTCGCAACTTCGCCAGCCCAGCTCACTTCGGGTCCGCTCCAATCGGCGTCCCAGACGCCGTGCTGCACCGATTCATCGCTCCGATCGGCGATCTTCACCTTCGAGCGCAGCACGAACATCGAAAGCCGCTTCGACACGACGCCGGCGAGGTCGCGTGCGAGCTGCAGCCAGAATCCCTGCGCCGCCGGAATGACCAGGCAGGTGGCGAGCAGCCGCCCCTTCGCCGAGCACCATCCGGCGAACGCGGCGCGGTCGGGCGCCAGGTGGAGAACGTCCGTCGTGAGCTGCGCGTGGAGGAAATCACGCGCGTGCTCGCCAGTCACCTGGAGCAGGCCGTAGCGGGTTAGGTGCGCTCGCTCCATCGTAGAATGCGCATTTTACCGCGAGCCAAACTGAAAACCTTAGTCGCCTTCACCTTCCTCGCGATCGTCGCCGCGGCCGGGTACGTCGCCTGGTACGTGGGGTCGCCAGTCGCCATCGGCAAGCTGCCTGCCGAGGTCGAGATCCCGCGCGGTGCAGGCTTTCGCACCGCGGTCGAGCAGCTCGAGAAAGCCGGGGTCGGCGTGCACCCCTACGCGTTCGAGGCGCTCGCGCGGGTGCTCGGACGCGAGCGCGAAATCAAGGCGGGAAACTACCTCATCGCCCAGCCGCTCACGCCGCTCGAGCTGCTGGACAAGCTCACCCGGGGCGACGTCACGCAGGCCGAAGTCAGGCTGATCGAAGGCTGGACGTTCGCGCAGTTCCGCGCTGCGCTCGACGCGAGCCCGGACCTGCGTCATGACACTGCGGGACTGGACGGTGCGCAGGTCCTGGCCCGCATCCAGGCCACGGAATCCCATCCCGAAGGCCTGTTTTTCCCCGACACCTATCTGTTCGCGAAGAGCACCAGCGACCTCGCGGTCCTGCGCCGCGCCTACCGTGCCATGCAGCGCCACCTGGCCGAGGAGTGGGCGGCGCGCGATCCGGGCGTTCCCTATCGCTCGCCCTACGAGGCGCTCATCATGGCCTCGATCATCGAGAAGGAGACCGGGCGCACCGGAGAGCGCGATCTCATCGGCGGCGTGCTCATCAACCGGCTGCGCATCGGCATGCGGCTGCAGGCCGATCCGACCGTCATCTACGGCCTGGGAAACGCCTTCGACGGAAATCTGAAGAAAGCCCATCTGCTCGAGGACGGGCCGTACAACTCGTATACCCGTGCGGGGCTGCCGCCGACGCCGATCGCGATGCCCGGCCTGGCATCGATCCGCTCGGCGGTGCGCCCGGCGGCGACGCAGGCGCTCTATTACGTGTCGCGCGGGGACGGATCGAGCCAGTTCTCGCGCACGTTGGACGAGCACAACCGGGCCGTGAACCAGTACCAGCGCGGCGGCCGATGAGAGCGCGCGGCAGGCTGATCACGCTCGAAGGCGTCGACGGCGCCGGCAAGTCCACCCACCTGCAGTCCATCGCCGACGCGCTCGCCACCACCGGCCGCCACGTGATCGTGACGCGCGAGCCGGGAGGCACGGAGCTCGCGGAGCAGCTGCGCACGGCGATCCTCGGCCAGGCGATGGACCCGCAGGTCGAGACACTGCTCATCTTCGCGGCACGCGCCGACCATGTGGCGCGGGTCATCCGCCCGACTCTGGAAGCCGGAAGCTGGGTGGTCTGCGACCGCTTCTCGGACGCCACGGCGGCCTATCAGGGTGCGGGCAAGGGCGTCTCGGCAGAGCTCATCGAGCGTCTATGCCAGGTCGCCCATCCTGGACTGCAGCCCGACCGTACGCTGCTTTTCGACTGCAGCTACGAGGTTGCAAGCCGCAGGCTCAAGGCCTCGGGCAAGCCGCTCGACCGCTTCGAGCGGGAGGATCGCGCCTTCTTCGAGCGGGTGCGGGCGGCTTACCTCGCCCGCGCCAAGGCGGAGCCTGCGCGTGTTCGGGTCATCGATGCCGGCATGGATGCGGGCCCCGTGCGCAGCGCCGTCGAACAGGCCCTGGCAGGACTTTGATGCACCCCTGGAACCAGCCGATCCTGGAAGCCCTGCAGCGCAGATCGGCGCGTCTTCCGCACGCCCTGCTGATCTACGGCGCACGTGGCCTCGGCAAGCTGGCGCTTGCGGAGGGCATCGCTCAGTTCCTGCTGTGCGAATCTAGCGCGGCGCCGAGGCCCTGCGGCGCCTGCGCCGGCTGCCGCTGGTTCGCGGCAGGGAACCACCCCGACTTCCGCCGCGTGGAGCCGGAAGCGCTCGCGCCGGCAGCCGAGGCAGCGGAGGAGAGCGCCGAGCCCCCGGCGCGACGCGGCAAGCCGAGCACCGAAATCAAGGTGGAGCAAGTGAGAGCCCTCGCCGCTTTCCTCAACCTGGGCTCGCACCGCGGCCGCAGCCGCGTGGCGCTGGTCCACCCGGCCGAGGAAATGAACGCCGTGGCGGCAAACGCGCTCTTGAAAGGTCTCGAGGAACCCCCCGCAGGGGCGATGTTCGTCCTGGTCTCGCATCGTCCGGCGCGACTGCTGCCGACCGTGAGAAGCCGTTGCGTAGCGCTCCCGGTTCCCATCCCGGCGCTCGAAACGGCCCAGGCATGGCTCGACGCGCAGGGAGTGAAGGACGCGGAGCGCTGGCTGGCTTATGCGGGAG
Source organism: Burkholderiales bacterium (assembly GCA_035514595.1). Classification (GTDB taxonomy): domain Bacteria; phylum Pseudomonadota; class Gammaproteobacteria; order Burkholderiales; family SG8-39; genus SCGC-AG-212-J23. The sequence continues at coordinate 8,514 of DATKAX010000222.1, read as the reverse complement.
GGGCGCCCTTGCGGGCGCTGGAGTATGCGGGCGATGCGCGGGCTCTGGAGGGCGTCCTCAAGGCTCCCGGGCCGGCAGACGAGCGCGACGCGCTGGATCGCCTGGCCGAGGCCCTGCAGAAGATCGCTCTGGACCGGGCCCTGATGGCGGCCGGGCTTGCTCCGAAGTACCAGACCGGCGGCGTACGTCCGCATCGCCGCCAGCTTCGCGCCTGGCTCGCGTTCGCGCGCCAGATGGGCCGGAGCCGCGCCCTGGCTCGCCACCCTCTGAACCCCAAGCTCCTTTCAGCGGAGATGCTGGCGATGATGCCGAAAGACTAAGAAATGAGATTAGATAGTTTTTGTATGCCATTATTTATAAGCACGAAAGCAAGTACGGAAAGGGGTAGCTCGTTCCCCCAGAGGGTATCTAGGCGGTACATTTATTTAACATAATACACATTGTGTCCATTTAATCAGCTCGGAACACGAGACGGCAAGTCCTGTCGTATTGATCGGGGGGAATGCTCTACGTGAGTCCTAGAGAAGTTCTGGGCGAGCCTCGCAAGCGAGCTCATCTCGCGGTCTTGCGGGCGCTGCGCGAAGACGGGTATTTCGCGGACGAGGTTCCGAACCCGCTCGGCTCGGAAGATATCGTCGCGGTCGGGCGCGATGTGCGCGTGATCCTGGTCACCTGGGCCCTGGCGCCGGCGATGCCGCCGTTTCTCTCGCAGCGCGAGGTCGCGCACCTTCTGCGCCGCGCGCGCGACGCCAGATGCTCCGCCTGGGAGGCGCGCGTCCAGCTGACCACGGCCGGGCGGGCCACCTCCATCCAGTGGTACCCGCTCACCGATTCCAGCGGCCGCCGGCTCGCGGCCTAGAGGTGCTCTCGGGCTAGTTCAGGCGTCCGGGAGGCAGCGGGAGCCGGGCCACGGGGACGCCCTCGTCCACAAGATCCCGGTGCTCGGCTTCGGTCGCCCGGCCGCGGATCGCCCGCGCTGGCGCCTCCTCGTAATGAATGCGCCGCGCCTCGTCGGGGAAATCGTTGCCCACGTCCTCGGTCTTGGTCAGCAGCTCGTCGAGCATCCGCGAATACAGCATCTGCGCGATCGCGATCGGATCCCTGCCTTCGGTCTCCGGCGATTGCGCCGGCGCAGGCTGCGGCGCGCTCGCGCCGAGGTTCACGCGCGAAGCGGACGGAACGCGCTCGACCTGCGCCGAGCCGCACGACGGGCACGAGAGCAGCGAGCGCCGCTTCTGGTCGGCGAATTCATCGGCAGAGCCGAACCAGCCTTCGAAGCGGTGGCCGAGCACGCACAGCAGGTCGAAAACGATCATCTCGGGCCATTCTACAATGCGCCCAATGATCGCCGACCGGATCGAGGGCAAGTGGATCGAGCTGTTCGCGGCGGTTTTCGCGCGCTGCAAGGTCGGCGCGGGCGACCCCTGCGCAGTGCTGTCGGAGACGCAGTCGCGCGCGCTCAACGTCCAGCTTTCCGAGCTGGCCCTCCACCGGCTCGGCGCGAGGCCTTTCCACGTCATCGTTCCGACGCCCCGCCAGAGCGCACCGGTGCCGATCCGCTCCACCGGCGCGTCGACCGCCCTGCAGGGACTGGTGCCTGCCGTCGGCGCCCTCGCCTCCAGCACCTTCGTGGCCGATTGCACCGTCGAAGGCCTGATGCATGCGGCAGAGCTGCCGCAGATCCTGAAAGGGGGGACGCGCGTGCTCTACATCTCGAACGAGCATCCCGACGTGCTCGAGCGCCTCGCCCCCTCCCCCGCTGACGAGCAGCAGGTGAGGGCGGGGATGCGCCGTCTTAAGGACGCGAAGCGCATGCAGGTAAGCTCGGCGGCGGGCACGCAGCTCGAGATCGGGGTCGAGGGCGCGCGCATTGGCGGCGTCTGGGGCTACACCGAGAAGCCCGGAACGCTCTCGCACTGGCCCGGCGGGCTGTGCCTCGCGTTCCCGAAATCCGGAAGCGTCAACGGCGTGCTGGTGATGGCCCCCGGCGATCTCAACCTCACGTTCAAGCGTTATGTCGAGTCGGAGGTCCGCCTCAAGATCGACGACGACTACGTCACGGCCATCGAAGGCTCGGGCCTCGATGCGGAGCTGATGCGCGAATACTTCGCTGCGTGGAACGAGCGCGAGGCCTACGCCGTGTCGCACGTCGGCTGGGGAACCAACCCGCGCGCGCGCTGGGATGCGCTCGTGATGTACGACCGGCGCGACGTAAACGGCACCGAGCAGCGCGCCTTCGCCGGCAACTTTCTCTACTCCACGGGCGCCAACGAGGTGGCCGGCCGCCACACCCTCGGCCACTTCGACCTGCCGTTCCGGCGTTGCACCGTGTTGCTGGACGGCCACGCGGTCGTGCGCGATGGACAGCTCACCGGGTGACGACGCTTTGGTTCCTCCACGGCGTCGGCGGCGGCCACGCCGCCTGGAATCGGCAGCTCGCGTGGTTTTCGCGCCTCGGCTACCGCTGCGTGGCCTGGGACCAGCCCGGCTACGGCGACGCGCCGCCGGTGGAGCCCTACACCCTAGAGGCCGTTGCCGGAGAATTGCGGCGCCGGATCGGTGACGAGAGCGTCGTCCTCGTGGGACACAGCATGGGCGGGTTCGTCGCCCAGGACGCGTACGCGCGCTATCCGGATCGGGTGCGCGCGCTCGCGCTTTGCTTTACCAGCCCGGCTTTCGCGGGCGGCAGCGAGTTCGCAGCCCAATTTGTCGCGGCGCGGCTCGGGCCCCTCGACGCCGGAAAGTCCATGGCCGAGACCGCAGCAGGCCTCATGCCGACCATGCGCGGCAGGAAATCGGACCCTGCAGGCCTCGCACAGGCCGAGCGCATCATGGCCGCCATCGCGCCCGAGACCTACGGCAAGGCGGTCTCGATGCTGACCACATTCGACCGCAGGGCGGACCTGCCGAACATCGCCGTTCCCACCCTGCTGGTTGCCGGCGGCGACGACCGCACCGCCCCGCCGGCGGTGATGGAGAAGATGGCGCAACGCATTCCCGGCGCCGAGTACGTCTGCCTGGAAGGTTGCGGTCACCTCGGACCCATGGACCAGCCAGAGGCGTTCAACGCCGTGCTGGAGGATTTTCTGCGCAGGCATTCCTTATGACAGACGAGCGCTATTCAGTCTGCGGCGCCAACTACCCGCTCAGCGCGAGGCAGAAAAAGCTGATCGAGCTGGCGGAGTCGCTCGGCCCTGCCTTCGCCGGGCGCGCGGCCCGCTACGACCGGGAGGCGAGCTTCCCGCACGAGAACTATGCCGAGCTGAGGGAGGCAGGACTGCTCGGCCTGTGCGTGCCGGAGAAGTTCGGCGGCCTCGGCGCGGATCTCAAGACCTATTCGCTGGTTTCGGCGACGCTGGGCAAGTACTGCGGCGCTACTGCGCTCACGTTCAACATGCACGCCTGCTCGATGCTGTGGCCAGGGGTGCTCTCGGACGACCTCGACATGACCCCGGCCCAGCGCGTCGAGCACGACAAGCATCGCGCGATCCATTTCGCGCGCACGGTGAAGGAAGGCGCCATTTATGCGCAGCCCTTCTCCGAGGGCAGCGCAGCCGCGGCCGGCCGGGCCCCGTTCGGCACCACCGCCACGCGGGTCGAGGGAGGCTGGAGCATCAACGGGAAGAAGATCTTCGCCTCGCTCTCCGGCGCGGCGCACTACTACGGGGTGCTGTGCACCGAAGCGAAGCCCGAGCTGTCGATGCGGGATACCCTCTATATGTCGGTGCCGGGAAACGCGCCCGGCCTGAGCGTCACCGGCGACTGGGATCCGCTCGGCATGCGCGGCACCGTGTCGCGCAACCTGGTCTTCGAGGACGTCTTCGTTCCCGACGAGGCGCAGATGATGCCGCGCGGCGTGTACTACCAGGCCGCCAGCCGCTGGCCGCACATGTTCACCACCCTTTCGCCCACCTATCTCGGGATCGCCATCGCCGCCTACGAGTTCACGGTGCGCTACCTGCGCGGCGAGATCGAGGGCATGCCTGCGGTAAAGCGTCGCATGTATCCGACCAAGCAGATCGCGGTCGCCGAGATGTGGGTGAAGCTCGAGCAGACGCGCGCCCTTTTCCTGCGCATGCTGGACGACGCGCGGGTCGACCCGCCGAAGGATGCGCGCCTGCGCGCCTACGCCGCGCAGTTCACCATCATGGAGAACGCCAACGACATCTGCCGGCTCGCGATCCGCACCTGCGGCGGGCAGTCGATGCTCAAATCTCTGCCGCTCGAGCGCCTGTACCGGGACTCGCGCTGCGGCGCCCTGATGCTGCCCTGGACCGCCGAGCTGTGCCTCGACCGCATCGGCCGCGAAGCGCTCTACGAGCCGGGCGAATCAGACGGCTGAAGGCGCCGCGCGCATGAATCTGTCCCGGTTCATCGAGCACTGGGCCGCGCACTTTCCGCATAAGGTCGCGATCCATTTCCAGGGCAGGGACTACACCTACGCGGAATTGCGGACTCTGGTCGATCGTACGTCCCGCCTCCTCGACGTGAACAGGGGCGAGCGCGTCGCCTGGCTCGGCTACAACCACGTCGACATGCTGGTGCTGCTGTTCGCCCTGGCGCGGCGCGGCGCAATCCTGGTGCCGCTCAACTGGCGCCTGACCGCCGCCGAGCATGGGAAAGTCCTTGCCGACTGCTCACCGAGGTGGATTTTCTGTGACGAGGACTTCGCCGACGCCGCGGCAGCGCTCGGCGTGGCGCTCGGCACTCTCGAAGAACAAGGAGATTTTCAGGAAACCGGACGGGACGAGGACGACGCGCTCATCGTCTATACCTCCGGCACCACCGGCGCGCCGAAGGGCGTCGTCCTGACCCAGTCGGCGCTGGTCTGGAACGGCTACAACGCGATCCACGCCCACGACCTCTCGCAGGCCGACCACGTCCTGAGCCCGCTGCCGATGTTCCACGTCGGCGGCCTGAACAACCAGACCCTGCCCGCCCTATTCGCGGGCGCGACCGTGACGCTGCACAAGCGCTTCGATCCCGGCGCCTGGCTCGCGGACGTGGCGGGCCGCCGACCGACCATCAGCCTGCTCGTCCCGGCGACCATGGCGGCCGTCATTTCGCATCCTCGATGGGACCCCACGGACCTGTCTTCGCTGAAAATCCTCAATACGGGCTCGATGGTGGTTCCCGAGTCGCTCATCCGCGCCTTCCACGCGCGCGGCGTCCCGGTCGGCCAGATCTACGGCTGCACCGAGACGGCGCCGATTGCCACCGTTCTTCTGAAAGAGCATTCCATCGAAAAAGCCGGTAGCGCCGGCAAGCCGGCGCCGCACTGCGAGGTGAAGCTGGTCGAGGGCGAAATCTGGGTGCGCGGCCCGGCGGTGATGCGCGGCTACTGGGGCAGCGCTTCGGGGCTCACGCCCGACGGCTGGTTTCGCACCGGGGACCTTGCGCGGGTGGACGAGGACGGCTTCTACTGGATCGTCGGCCGCTCGAAGGACGTGATCATCTCGGGCGGCGAGAACATCCATCCCGCGGAGCTGGAGAACGTGCTCGCCGATTGTGCGGCGATCGCGGAGGCCGCCGTGGTCGGCATCGATGATCCGAAGTGGGGCGAAGCCGCCTGTGCCTGCATCGTCCGCAGAAAGGACACCCCTTTGAGCGAAGCGGAGGTCCTGAAGCTGTTCGAGGCGCGCCTGGCGCGCTACAAGCACCCGCGGCGCGTCGCTTTTCTCGATGCCCTGCCCCGCAATGCCATGGGCAAGGTGGTCAAGGCGGAGCTCAAGCGGCTGATTTCAGCTCGCTAGCAGGCTGCCTGGCGCAAGCGCGCCGTACAGCGTGCAGTCTGGTACGCAAGCGCCTTGGGGTCGATGGACCGATCGGTGGATCTACTGCACTTCCAGTTCGACCGCGCCTAGTCCGTCAAGATCGAACCGCACCCGGTCGCCTGCCTTGACGCTCTGCGAGGTGACGAGGCTTCCGGTAATCACGATATCGCCGCGCAACAGCCCGCGGCCATGGGCGGCCAGGTGATCGGCGACCCAGGCCACGGCGTCGAAAGGGTGTCCCATCGCGTCCGAGCCCCTGCCCTCGCCCGCGATCTGTCCATTGATGGTCGCGACGCCGCGCACGCTGGCGAGGTCGATTGCCCTCCAGTCCTTCACTGGCTCGCCGAGGACCGCGCCCTCGCTCCAGGCGTTGTCGGCGATGAGCTCGAAGGGGTGCCTGGCCAGCTCGGCGTAGTCCGCTTGGCGGTCGTCGGCCAGCTCGATCGCAGGCATCACCGCTCCGACCGCCGCATGGACGCGCTCCCGGAAGAACGGCGCATCGGCCGCGGGCAGGTCCTCGGCAATCTCGACCGCGATCTCGAACTCGACGATGAGCCGCAGGTAGTCGGCGGCTCGGACCCGCCCCGGCGTGCGCTGCAGCGTGGACTCGAACATCGCGCCGGCCTGCGGCGTGTCGACCCCGACGAAACGGCGCATCGCCTCGGAGGCGAGCGCGATCTTGTAGCCCGCGATCCCGCCCAGCTTCTGCGCCCGCAGGGCAACGAATGCGTCCTGGATCGCGTAGGCCTCCTCCGCGGTGCGCGGCGCGAGGCCGGCCGGGAGCGCCGTGAATCGCTCGCGCCGCTCGTGGGCCTCGACAAGGCGCACCGCGGCCGCGGCCGCCCGGCCCGAGGCGCTCAGGCCTTTCCGGGATGGATTGCGCCGCATTGCGGGCATTGCCGCCTCCCGGAATAGAATGCCTCGAACAGCGGAGGCAGGTCCTTGACGATGTTTTGCACGTTGACCTCCACCCGGTGGACCAGCGCCCAGCACTTCCGGCAATACCACTCGAAGCCGTCGTTCACGTCCGATGGCCGCACCTTTTCCACGACCAGGCCGACCGATCCCGCCTCCGGGCGCTGGGGAGAATGGCGCACGTGGCCGGGCAGGAGCAGGACCTCCCCTTCCCGAATCGGCACCTCGCGCGGCCTCCCGTCTTCGACTATCCTGAGCACCATGTTGCCGCGCAGCTGGTAGAAGAACTCCTCGTACGGGTCGTCGTGGTAGTCGGAACGGGCATTCGGCCCGCCCACTACCTGCACGATCAGGTCCTCGGCATCGCGAAACACGAGCTGGTTCCCGACCGGCGGCTTGAGCAGATGCGCGTGCTCGTCGATCCACCTGGCGAAATTGAATGCCGCGAGCGGCATCGGCACGACCTCCTCCTTGTCCGACCGGAAGTCATTCTAGAATAGGGCCGTATTCCGCCGCCAAAGAAAAACCATGAACCTTACCGATCACCTCTACGCCGACATCCTGGTGCTCGCGCCCGCCGGCCGCCTCGATCATGAGACCTGCGAGGCCTTTCGAGCCGGGCTGGAGCCGCACCTGCAGGCCGCGAAAGGCACGCGCCGGGCCATCGTCCTCGATCTCTCGCGCCTGGAATACGTCTCTTCGGCGGGCCTGCGCTGCTTCATGGTGGCCGCCCAGCAGGCCGAATCGCAAGGCGGCAAGATCGTCGTCGCCGGACCGCGCCCGGTCGTCGACGAGATCTTCCAGATCAGCCGCTTCAACCTGCTGTTTCGCATCTATCCCACCGTGCGCGAGGCGCTCGCGGCTCTCTCGCCAGCGGCGGCCGCCGCCTTCGACGAGCGCTAGACCGGGATGCGGGTACGGTTCTGGGGGACGCGCGGGTCGATCCCCGTGTCGCTCACCTGGCGCGACGTGCGCGACAGGCTGGTCCGCGCGCTGGTCGCCGCTAACGGGCACGACCTCGACACCGTCGAGAAGGCGGTCGTCTTTACCGAACGGCACCTCGATTTCTCCCTCGCGCATACCTTCGGCGGGCATTCGGCCTGCGTGGAGTTCGAGCCCGCCGCCAAGGCGGACGCCGACACGTATTTCGTCTGCGACATGGGCAGCGGCGCGCGCGCTTTCGGCGAGCACGTCCTGGCGCGTCAGGCAGGCAGGGCGGCGACGATCCATGTATTCATGTCGCACGTGCACTGGGACCACATCATGGGGTTTCCCTTCTTCGGGCCAGCCTACCAGCCCGACATGCGCATCCGCATCTACGGCTGCCACGAGGTTCTCGAGCACGCTTTTCGCCTGCAGCAGGATCCGCCGTGCTTTCCGGTGCCCTTCTCGCAGCTCGCAGCATCGATCGAGTTCGTGCGGCTGGAGCCCGGCGTCACGCACGAGATGGCGGGCATCCGCGTCACGCCCAAGGCGCAATTGCATTCGGGCGACTCCTACGGCTACCGGTTCGCGGCGGGCGGCCGCAGCTTCGTTTACACCACCGACTCGGAGCACAAGCTCGACGATCCGGCAGTGACCGAGAGCTTCGTTGCGTTTTTCCGCGATGCGGACCTGGTGGTGTTCGATGCCATGTATTCGCTCGCAGAAGCCGTTTCGGTGAAAGCCGACTGGGGTCATTCCAGCAACATCATCGGCGTCGAGCTCTGTCAGCTGGCGCGCGCAAAGCGGCTCGCGCTGTACCACCATGAGCCCGCCAACGACGATGCCGCGATCGATCGTATCTTCCGCGAAACGCGCAGGCTCGAGGAGCTTACGCGAGGCG
>DATKAX010000221.1:0-3123 GCA_035514595.1 Burkholderiales bacterium | reverse complement strand
GGCTCGACCTCGGGCTGCGTGCGCGCCACCGTGGTGGACAGCCTGTCGCGCAGCTACCGCACCATCGTCGCCGAGGAGTGCGTCGCCGACAAGCACGAGAGCCCGCACTTCGCGAACCTCTACGACATGGCTTTGAAGTATGCCGATGTGGTTTCGGCCGAAGAGATCCTCCAGTACATCGAAAACCTAAGGTGAAGCGCGATCCGGGGCTCTACGACTATCTGCCCTACACCCGGCGGCCGAAGATCGAGTGGCCGAACGGCGCGCGCGTCGCCTTCTGGGTGGCGCCCAACATAGAGTTCTACGAGCTCGAGCCGCCCAAGAACCCCTCGCGCGCGGCGTGGGCGCGGCCGGCTCCGGATGTCCTCAACTACTCCTACCGCGACTACGGCAACCGCGCCGGCTTCTGGCGCATGCTGGAGGCGATGGACCGCTGCGGCATGCGCGGCAGCGTGTCGCTCAATGTCGCGCTGTGCGAGCACCATCCCGAGGTGATCGAGGCCTGCGTCGAGCGCGGCTGGGAGCTCTATTCGCACGGCACCTACAACACGCGCTACACCTTCGGCATGAGCGAGGCGCAGGAGCGCGCGCTGATCCAGGACTCGATCGACGCCATCCGCAAGGCCTCGGGACAGAAGCTCGACGGCTGGCTGGCGCCTGCGCTCACCTACACCGAGCGCACGCTCGATCTGGTGGCGGAGATGGGCCTCAGCTACGTCTGCGACCTGTTCCACGACGACCAGCCCGGCCCGGTCAAGACCGCCCGCGGCCGCCTCGCGAGCGTCCCCTACTCGCTCGAGATGAACGACGTCATCGCCTACAACGTCAACCTGGTCTCGCCGCGCCGTTACGGCGAGATCCTCCGGCGCCAGTTCGACCGGCTCTACGCCGAAGGCGCCGAATCGGGCACCGTGATGTGCATCCCGCTGCACCCTTATCTCATCGGCCAGCCCTACCGCCTCAAGGCGTTCGAGGACGCGCTCGCCTACATCACCGGCCACGACAAGGTATGGCTCGCCACCGGGCGCGAGATCGCCCGCCACTTCATCGACCGCTACTACCACGCGTTCGCGCAAGCCTCGCACTCGGTGCATGATTTCTGACGACTACCTGGAGTACCCGAAGCGCCGCTACGGCATGGACCACGAGCGCTACGAGTGGTCCATCCTGCCGCGAAGAGCGCCGATCAGCTGGCCGGGCGGGGCCCGCGTCGCGCTCTGGGTCACCGTGTCGCTGCAGTGGTTCCCGCTCGACATGAAGGGCCAGCCCTTCAAGCCGCCCGGCGCGCTGCAGACCGCGTACCCCGACCTGCGCCACTACACGCTGCGCGACTACGGCAACCGCGTCGGCGTGTTTCGCGTCATGCAGGCGCTCGAGCGCCACGGCATTCGCGCGAGCGCCGCCATGAATGCCGCGGTCGCTTCCCGCTATCCAGCCCTGCTGGAGGAAATCGTTTCAAAAAAATGGGAAGTCGTGGCGCACGGCCTCGACATGGATCACCTCCACTACGAAGGCATGAAGGGGGAAGCCGAGCTCATATCGGAAGCCCTTCGCCTTCTGGGAGAAAAAGCCACCGTGCGCGGCTGGCTTTCGCCCGCCAAATCCGAATCGCATCAGACGCTCGATCTTCTTGCCGAAGCGGGAATCGAGTACGTGTGCGACTGGGTGAACGACGACATGCCTTACGAGATCAGGGCAGGCGGGAAAACCCTGCATGCGATGCCGCACTCGGCCGACATCGACGACGTCCAGATCCTGGTGGCGAACCACCACGCCGAGGACGACTTCCGCGATGCGCTGGTCGACCAGTTCGACCTGCTGCACGAGGAAAGCGCGCGCCACGGCGGGCGCATCCTGGCGATCTCGCTGCACCCGTGGGCGATCGGGCAGCCCTACCGCATCGGCGCGCTCGAGAGCGCGCTCGCCCACATGATGCGCCACCCCGGCGTGTGGCCCGCGACCGGCGCCGAGATCCTCGACGCCTGGAAGGCTCAGCGCGCCGCCCAGGGGAATTCCACGGCGTAGCGGTGCTCGAAGGCCTCGATCTCGCCCATCATCGAGAGCGTCAGCCCGAGCTCGTCGACCCCCTGCAGCAGCATCTCGCGGAAGAACGCATCGACGCTGAAGGGGTATTCCTTTCCGGGCGCAACGACGATCTGCTTCTCGAGGTCGACCGTCAGCGTGGTTCCCGGTTTCTCGGTGAGAAGTTTTCTGAGATGAGAGCAGACTTCGTCTGCCAGGCGCACCGGCACGATGCCGTTGCGCAGGCAGTTGTTGTAGAAGATGTCGGAGAAGCTCGGCGCGATCACGCTGCGAAAGCCGGCGTCGTAGAAGGCGAACGCGGCGCCCTCGCGCGAGGAGCCGCAGGCGAAGTTGCGGTTGGCGACGAAGATCTTCGCCTCGCGGTAGGGCGCGCGGTCGAGGACGAACTCCGGATCCGCGGCGCGCGCGTCGTGGAACAGGAACTGCCCGTAGCCGCCGGCGCGCGGCATCTTGAGGAAGCGCGCCGGCAGGATCTGGTCGGTGTCGACGTTCTCCGGATCGTAAGGCGCCGCCACCGCGGTAAGGCGGGTGAATTTCATTTGCGGCTCATTTGCGGACATCGGTGAGGCGCCCGGCGACCGCCGCGGCGGCGGCCATGGCGGGGCTCATGAGATGGGTGCGCACCCCCTGCCCCTGGCGGCCCTCGAAGTTGCGGTTGGAGGTCGAGGCGATGCGCTCGCCCGGGCGCCCGGTCTCGCCGTTGATGCCGACGCACATCGAGCAGCCCGAGTAGCGCCACTCGAAGCCCGCCTCGAGGAACACGCGGTCCAGGCCCTCGGCCTCGGCCTGCTTCCTTACCAGGCCCGAGCCCGGCACCACCATCGCGGGGACCTTCGCCTTGCGCCCGCGCAGCGCCGCGGCCGCCGCCCGCAGATCCTCGATGCGGCTGTTGGTGCACGAGCCGATGAAGACGCGGTCCACCGGCAGGCCCTCGAGCTTCGTGCCCGGCGCGAGCCCCATGTACTCCAGGGCGCGCTTCGGACCGCCGGGAACTGCGCCGCTGATCGGCGCCGCGTGCTCCGGGCTCGTGCCCCAGGTGACCATCGGCTCGAGCCGGCTCGCGTCGAGCGAGACTTCGGC
>DATKAX010000220.1:0-4866 GCA_035514595.1 Burkholderiales bacterium | reverse complement strand
TGCAGGCCGGGGAAGGCGTACAGATGGCGCGGCATGGCGAGGGTCGCCGCCTCCTCGAGCTGCATCCACAGCGCGAAGCTCGCCACCATCGCGGCGATGGCCGAGCCCTTCCGGTGCGGCGCGAAGCACAGGCGCTCGACGTACGCCCCCGCCAGCACGGTCACGCCCACGGTAATGCCGAACAGCGCGATCAGCCCGAGATGGAAGCTCTGGCCGGCCCAGGCCGCGGCGTAGGCGCCGAGCATGATCGCCGGGCCGTAGGCCAGGTTCGCGCGCCGCAGCACGCCGAAGACCAGCGTGAAGCCGAGCGCGAGCAGGGCGTAGGAAGCGCCGAGCGCGAGCCCGTCCAGCGTGTTCTGGATAAAGTCAACGAGAAGAGCCAAGGTAGGCGCGCCGGATGACCTCGTCCTCGGCGAGCGAGCCGGGATCGCCGCTGAACGTGACGCGGCCCTGCTCCATGAGATAGAAATGCTGCGCCACCTTGAGCGCCATATGGGCGTTCTGCTCGACGAGGAAGATGGTCGCGCCGTCGCGATGCAGCTCCGAGATGATGCGGAAGATCTCCTCGACCACCAGGGGCGCGAGCCCCAGCGAGGGCTCGTCCATCAGCAGCAGGCTCGGCCGCGACATCAGCGCGCGCGCCACCGCGAGCATCTGCTGCTCGCCGCCCGAGAGCGTGCCTGCCGGCTGCGCCGAGCGCTCCTTGAGCCGCGGAAAGCGCGCGAACATGCGCTCCACGTCCTCGCCGATGCCGTCCTTGCGCTGATAGGCGCCGGCGAGCAGGTTCTCGTGCACCGTCATGCTCGGGAACACCAGCCGGTTCTCGGGAACCAGCGCGACGCCCGCGGCGACGATGCCGTGGGGCGCGGTTCCCTCGATGCGCCGGCCCGAAAATTCGATCTGCCCCTTCCTGGGCTTGAGGATGCCGGCGATCGTCATCATCAGGGTGGTCTTGCCGGCGCCGTTCGGTCCCAGCAGGCAGGTGATCGAGCCCGCGGCGACCTCCAGGGAGACGCCCTTGAGCGCTTCGATCTTGCCGTAAGCCGTGACCAGGTCGCGTACGCTCAGCATTACGCCCCGCCCAGGTAGGCCTTGCGAACCCCGGGATCGTTCTGGATCTCGCGCGGCGTTCCTTCGGCGATCTTCTGCCCGAAGTTGAGCACCGCGATGCGATCGGTGACGCCCATCACCAGCTCCATCACGTGCTCGATCAGCAGCACCGTCATTCCCTGCGCGCGCAGCTTCAGGATCCGATCCCGAAGCTGCCCGATCTCCTCGCTGTTCATGCCGGCGGCAGGCTCGTCCAGCAGCAGCAGCTTGGGCTTCGCGGCGAGCGCGCGGGCGAGCTCGAGCCGCCGCTGCTCGCCGAAAGCCAGATTGGCCGCGAGCTCGTCGCGCTTGTGCGCCAGCCCCGAGAACTCGAGCAGCCCGGCCATCTCGGCGCGCGCACCGCCGCGGCCGCCGAGCCAGCGCGACAGGAAGCCGCGACGCGCGCGGTCTTCGGGGGCGTTCTGGGCCACCCACAGGTTCTGCCATACCGTGAGCTGGCCGAACAGGCGGATGTTCTGGAAGGTGCGCGCGATGCCGAGCTGCAGCCGCCGGTGGGTCGGCAGGCCGTCCAGGTTCCCTCCCTTGAAAAGGATCTGTCCGCCGGAGGCCTCGAACAGTCCCGCGATCACGTTCACGGTGGTGCTCTTGCCCGAGCCGTTCGGGCCGATCAGCCCGAAGATCTCGCCTTCGGCGACGTTGAGGTCGAGGCGCTCGACCGCCTTCACGCCGCCGAAATGGCGCGATACGCCTCTCAACTCAAGCACGCCGGCCTCCGAACAGTCCCTGCGGGCGCAGGTTCATCGCGAGCACGATGAGAGCGCCGAACAGCAGATTGCGCCAGTCGCCGAGATCGCGCAGCCCTTCGATCAGGAACGCCTGCACGAAGATCACGGCGGCGAGGGTGCCGAACACGTTGGAAAGGCCCCCGACGATCGGGTAGGCGATGGCGAAGGTCGCGAGCAGGACGTTGAAATTGGCGTGCTCGATGTGTGTCGTGTAGTGGGCGTACAGCGCGCCGCCGATCCCCGCGACGGCGCCGCCCACCGTCATGGCGCTCACCTTGACGGCGGTCAGGTTGACGCCGACCGACTGCGCCGCCACCTCGTCCTCGCCCACCGCGCGCAGCACCGCGCCGTAGCGCGAGCGGTCGAACCACCACAAAGCCGCCATCACCAGGATGACGAAAGCCCAGATGAACAGCATCACCTCGCCGGTGGTCCAGCCGTTCTCCTGGAAGAAGCGGATCTGGCGGAAGCCTTCGCCGCCGACCGGCCCGACCTTGATCTCGCCCTTGGCCACCTGGTAGTCGAAGTTGAAGAAGAACAGGCGCACCCCCTCGCCGAAAGCAAGCGTCGCGACGACCAGCATCAGGCCCTTCACGCGCAGCGCCGGGAAGCCGACCGCGCAGGCGGTCGCCGCGCCGGTGAGCGCCCCGGCGCCGATGGCGGGCACCAGGTGCCAGCCCGCGAGCACCGTGAGCATCCCCGCGGTGTACGCGCCGATGGCGAAAAACCCCGCCTGCGCCAGGGTGACCTGGCCGGTGAGCAGCACGATGTAGGCGGACAGCCCGAGCAGCGTATGCACGCCCACGGTCTGCGCCAGGCCGTAATAGAAGTCCATCTAGAAAAAGAACCGGGCGCGCATCAGTCGTGCCCCCCCTTTGGACCCAGCAACCCGCCGGGACGGAACACGAGAAACGCGAAAAGGAGCAGCATCACGTAGAGGTCGCGTTCGGTCACGCCGCGGTAGAGCTGGAACAGGTTCTCGAAGCCGCCGACCAGCAGCCCGGCGAGGATCGCGCCCGGGATGCTGCCCAGGCCGCCGATGACGGTGACGATCAGGCCCTTCACGGTGAGCGGCGCGGTCAGCAGCGGCGAGAGCGCGCCGACGGAGGCGCCGATCAGCGCGCCGGCGATGCCGCCGAGCAGCCCGGTGATCACGAACGTCATGGCGTTCACCTGCCCGACGCGGATGCCGCAGAGCTGCGCCGCGACCGGCTGCTGCGACACCGCACGCGTCGCGAGCCCGAGGCGGGTGCGGTAGAGCAGCGCGAGCAGCACGATCATGCACAGCACCGACACCCCGCCCACCAGCAGGAGGTCGCCGCGCAGCGTGAACTCCCCCGCGCGCAGCATCACGTCGTCGAACATCGCGGGATAGTTCTGCGGCATGCCGGCGGTGGCGTGCACGATGACCTCGTCGATCAGCAGCAGCATGCCGACCGTGGCCATGAGCGGCGCCAGCGGGTTGGACAGCGGAATGAAGTGGAAGCAGGTGACGTAAACCACCCAGCCGAGCACGCCGCCGCCGAGAAAGGCGCAGAAGAACACCGCCCAGGCGGGCGCGCCGGCCCAGACCTGGAAGATGAGCAGGCCGGCGTAGGCGCCGCCGATCGAGGTGGCCGCGTACGCCAGGTTGAGCTTGTGCATCACGCCGAACACCAGCGTGAAGCCGATGCCGATCAGCGCGTACGTCGTCCCGAAGAGCACGCCGTCCGAGACGGCTTGCAGGAAATCGAGCACCCCTAAAAAAACGGGCGCGGGGTTGGCCGCGCCCGTTCCCTCCTCCTCTGATCGCTAGAGCGGGTTATGCAGAACTTTCCACTGCCCCTTGTTGGCGTGCACGAAGAGGTAGGGCTTGTCCGCCTCGCCTTCCTCGTCGCGCTTGGTGACGCCGAGCAGGCCGTCGGTGCTCCTCAGCCGGGCCAGGCCGTCGCGGACCTTGCGGCGGTCGGCCTGGAGCTCGCCGGGCCTGCCGGAGATCTTCGCGGACTCCATCACCTGCTTGAGAATGAACATGTTCTCCCATGCCGCCATGCTGTGCAGGTCGGCGGCGCCCTTGAACTTCGCGGTGGTCTTCGCGGCAAACACCGCATCCTTGTTCACCGGCGCGAACGAGGTCGGGATGATCATGCCCTCGGCCTGCTTGGCGCAGCCCTGGAGCGTCTCGAGGCTCGAGGAGCTGGTGAGGCCCACCAGCAGCTTGGGCTTCACGCCCTGGCGCTGCATCTCCTTCAGCACGCCGCAGGTGGTGAAGGGGTGCGCCGAGATCGCCACCACGTCCGCGTTTGCGCGCTTCATCTCGCGCACCTGGGTGGCGAAGTTGGTGTCGTTCAGCAGCCACTTGGAGTTTCCCAGGACCTCGAAGCCGCTCGCTTCGGCGCGGTCTTTCATCACCACATACCAGGTGGCGCGCGAGTGGGCGAAATCCTCCTCGACGCCGCCGTAGACGGTCTTGGCCTCCGGATGGTTGGTCTTGAGCCAGTAGAACAGCGAGTTGTACATCGTCATCTCGTTAGGCACGTTGCGGAACGCCCAGTCCGAGATCTTCGCGAGGCCCACCTTGATCGCGACATCGGTGAATACCGGCATCTGCAGCCCGGAATCGCCCGAGTCGCCGACCTTCTTCTGCAGGATGCCGAACAGCGGCTCCGCGACGTTGGAGCAGGTCGGGCCTACGGCCACCAGCGCGTCGGTGCCGTAGATGCGGCGGATCACCGAGATGCCTTCCTCCGCGGTGCAGCGGTCGTCGAGAAACTCGACCTCGATCTTCGCCTTGGACCCGTCGGCGAGCGTCACGCCGCCCTGCTTGTTGATGACGTCCGCCGCGGCGAGCATTGCCGCTTCGCTGTTGATGCCGAACGAGCGCACGACGCCGGACTTGGCGCCGAAGCCGGTGATCTTGACGGTCCTGTCCTGCGCGAGAGCGCTGCCTGCGGCGAGCGCCAGCCCGACTGCGAGGGCGATGGTCTTCACTGGAACCTCCTCCTTGGAGTAGATTGGGCAGTGTAAATCGGGGAGGCGGCGATGGGAAAGA